>NZ_CP109907.1:6050716-6363396 GCF_033097525.1 Sphingobacterium sp. UGAL515B_05
TTTCCGCTAATTGAAAGGGAATCCTTCTTGTCATTTAGAAAGGAAACAAATTTATCGGTCCCTGCTAATTTTAGATTTAAACCATTTGAAGTACCAATCCATAGATTACCTTTTGAATCCTCCAGTAAAGCGCGCACCATATTGGAACTCAACTGCTTTCTGGCAACGTTAAATGTCTGGAAAGTTCCTACTTTCTGGTTTTTACGAAGTACCTGTAGTCCTCCGCCGAAAGTGCCAATCCAAATATCGCCATTGCGATCCTCTAAGATCGCATACACATTATTATTTGCCAGGCCATTACTTACATTGGGGTCGAAACGAAAATGTTCATAGCCTTGCTGTCCCTTTCGTCTTAAATTCAACCCACCATCATAAGTACCTACCCATAAATTCCCTTCCTTATCTAAACAGATAGACTTCACATTATTATGACTTAGGCCATTCAGGTTATTTTTATCGTGACGTTCACTAAAAAAAGAATTCGTACGCCGATTAAAATAATTTAATCCTCCCCCCTCAGTTCCAATCACCAGTTCTCCCATAGCATTTTCAACAAATGCACTCACCACATTGTAACTTAAGCTATTGCGTTTAGATTGATGGGTGAAATTCTGAAAATTAGGAATATCCTTGTCATAAATATTAACCCCTCCAAAATAGGTTCCAATCCAAATAGACCCCCGCTTATCTTGAAATATAGGGCGAATGGAATTATTGCTTAAGCTATTGGGATTTCCATCGTCTGCCTGGATAAAAAGCAATTTTCCGTTTTGATAAACATATAGGCCATTGAATGTTCCAATCCAAATCTTTCCATCATCTGTTTTTTTTAAGGACCGCACATCTTGATTAGCCAAACCTGTATGATTTCCCTCTTCGGTTAACGAGGATATTTCGTCTGTATTCTCATTGATAATCCGAATACCATTATATTTTGTACCTACCCAAAATATACCTGGACTAACTTCCAAAACAGCCTGAAACCGTTGATTAACCTTATTATCTACCGATTTCTCTTTGAAGTAAGTCCGTAGCACCTTTAAGCTATTTCCATCTTTCGATGCGGCTTGCATGAGTACAATGGCATCATCGGTACAAAACCATAATCGCTTTCTGCGATCCTCATACATGGTGCGAAAATTACGATAGTATTCTTTTCCCTGGCTTCTTTCAACGGTAATCTCATTGAAGACCAATTCCGCTTCAGGATGCCGGCCCTCTTTGATCTTATACAAGCCTATATTTGTCGCAATCCAAATCTTACCGTTGGAATCCTGAAAAATCTGGTGAACGTTGACATCCATTTTCCCACTGCTACTCTCTACCGTAGGTAATGGTATACGGCTAAAATTGTCTGATTCTCGATTGTATAAATTCAGACCTGTCATTGTCCCTATCCAAAGCCGCCTTTTGTTATCTTCCGTAATCGCTTGAATAAAGTTGTGCTCTAAGGAAAGGCTATCTTGCGGATTACTGCGATAAATTGTAAACTTTCGGGCGTCGTATTTATTTAAGCCATCACGGGTACCAATCCACATAAAACCCAAATGATCTTGGGCTATAGCGAAAACACTGCCTTGAGACAAACCTTCGTTGACATCCAAGTGTAAAAAACGATAGTTTTTTTCCTGCGCATGCAAAATAGAAATTAAAGCTAACGCACAGCAAAAACAGCGCATAAAAACACGTAATGGCATCATAAGGTATATAATTGAAATGGATGATAAAAATAATCATTCCATTGAATAAATACGAACAAGAATCACTTTAATCGATCTTTTAATTGTTGCTCATAAAGTGAGCCGATCGACATTATTCTGTTTTGATTTTCCCAGTAACCAGCATTTCTATTTTTCAATCTTCCAGCTACTTTTTCTCCCTTTACTCCTATGGCAAAATTTTGTCCGGAAGCCCAGGGCTGTTGTACTGCAGCACTTTTGACCGTACAATTCCATAAGACTTGTGTCACCCCAGCCCAGCCATGTCCACTTCCCCAGTTACCGCGGTCCTGAACATTAATTTCACCATCCGTTACGATTTGATCGTATAAGGTTCCAACAGCCCATCGATGATGTGGACCGATATCCGCATGTGTTCGCTCCGCGCTAGAAAGGCTAAAAACGTTTGGACCGAGGGTCCTAGCCCCTGTTACGTAATCATGGCGTCCTTCCGTGGTATAAAGTTCTTTAAATAAATTAAGCTGACCGTCATTATTGAATGAATACCTTCGGCCACCTGTAATTTGAGATTTTCCATCCAGACACCGCGACTTCATTACTGTAATCTGTTTGGCAAAAGCGCCAAGACTCACCGCCGCATAACCAAAATAACGCGCGGTAATATTGCGCACCCAACCATTCGCTATTTTATCCATATCAATTGCAATCCAGCCGTGGTTTTCGTCTTCATCACTTACAAAATCGGATTCGAAACGTATATTTTCGATTCCAACTTCACTTATACGTCCGTCAAAGGTGTAAGGAATGACAGCCACTTTTCCATACCTCGGATCAATCGCCATCACCAAGGGATTATCAAAAAATACAGAGTCACCTTTAATGGCCAAAATAGTACGTTCAAAATTTAGCTTATATTCCCGCGCGGTCCACTGTTTCGTCCCTTCTCTCTTTTCAATTTGGTTCATTCGAAGCGCTTCGATCCAGGCATCGTTCATCTCATACGAGAGCAGTACCTGCTCGCCCACTTTCCTTTCCTTCGCATGATCGATTAGGACATATTTAGCCCCTACAGGTCCATATCCATTCTTAACAAACTGTTTTCTTGCCTGGTCCACTGAATAACTACCTGTACCTGAAATCTTCAATAAGCTCCGTTGGTGCTGGCCTGTAGCTTTAAGCAGGGTTTGCCCTATTGCATCGCCCTCCCCTCTCAACACGACACCGCTGGCGTGAATTTCCAAGCTTCCAGGTATATTGTACAGGCCTTTTTTCAACAAAATAGCCCCTCTATAACCATTTTTATCAAGTGGTTTTGCCGATACAGCATCGATAGCCTGCTGTATAATTTGTTGATCATCGCCATTTACGCTGGGTTTTACAGTAATCACAACAGGAACATTGGGCAGCTTTTGATCACCTTGATGATAGCCCACATGGCTAAAGTCGGGGATTAGATTTCCCTGTGCATCTGGAAAATAGATCAATTGTCCCGCTGGATTTTTCCGGACCAGATCCGATTGAACTTTTCCGGACTGTAGATCTTCTTGCCGATGCAGTGCTTCCAAAAAGTAATAATCGGCATAACTCAATGGTTTATCCACTTCAGTATTGGAAGGTTTCGATCCTGTACTGTGTAATAATATAAAACCTCTACTTTTATTTGGTGGCGACATGTAATTGTCTATCAGATTCGCCAATATGGTCTGTGCTTTTGCACGATAATCTTTCCCTTGGTTGCTATACGTGCTTAATTCCAACAGCCCCGACGCTATGACTGTCGCTGCCGACACATCCCGTGGTTCATTTGGAATATTCGGCGCATCGAAATCCCAGTAAGGGATCAAGTCTTTCGGCATATTGGGATGTGAAAACAGCCAATGCGCAACTTTTTCGGCTTGCTGCAGATATTTCGGATCTCCAGTTTCTCTGTAACACATCGTATAGCCATACAGTGCCCAGGCTTCACCCCGCGACCATGTCGATTCATCACTTAAGCCCTGATGGGTGTTTTTATGCTGCACAGCTCCTGTTTTCGGATTATAGTCTATTACATGGTATGTGCTGTAATCTGGCCTAAAATGATTTTTTAGCGTTGTATTGGCGTGGCTCACCGCAATATGATAATAAGTAGAATCTCCCGTAAGTTTGGTTGCTTCAAACAGCAATTCTAGATTGAGCATATTATCGATGATGACCGGAAAATCCCAGCGATGGCTATTGTGATCCCACGAACGTATACAGCCGACTGTCGGATTGAAGCGGGTTGCCAGCGTTTGGGCAGCCTGAACAAGCACCTCCCGGTACTGTGGATTTGCGGTTAACCGATAACCGTTTCCTACACTACAGTAGATCTTAAAGCCCATATCATGGGTCTTTCCATTAAATTGCTCCGCTTCGATCGAACGTGTCGTTTCTGAAGCAAGATCTCTCCACGTTTGTTTTCCCGATTTTTCGTAGAGATACCACAGGACGCCAGGGAAAAAACCACTGGTCCAGTCCCCCCTTTTCACGGCGACCAGTTTGTTATCTGAGGAAAGCGTACGTGGCGATACCAAGGATGAATCACTTTTTTTCAAGAGCTGCAATTCTTTATAAAGTAGCTCAGCTTGTTGATCTGCAAGCCCCCAAGCTTTTTGCAGCTGCTTTGTGCTCTGTGCCTCAACATGTTGAAAAGCACACAAAATTCCAGTCAAAAAGAGTGCTTTGGCAATAGATGACCTTTTTAAATTCCGAAAGCGCAAAAAGAGGGTATATCTTCGCAAAGACGTCGCATTAACATTCATGTTATCTGTAGGTTTTTAAGGTGAAATGGTTAAATTATTTTATAAGGGGGCTAGGAAATCAAAGCCATATAATTGGGTTGCGAATGGGTAAATTTCGAATAACCTCTTCTTGTTCGGGTGCATGATCAAGCTTTTCCCAAAGCTGCAGATAGTCTTTATTCTGGAAAGCCGCTGCCGAAAAGACAAGTGCCGGATGTGCAATTGGCCATTGATCCCAATACATGACATCTTTCTGGTAAGGCCATTTTTCTTTAGCTGCAATATAGGGGACCATAAAATCAATTCCCGTTTTTATGTTCCGCCCATCAGACAATGTATACTGCCAAAGGGAGGTGTTGGTCTTGGACAAAATCTGGCAGATCATGGCCATCGCATCCAGATTAAACAACGCGTATCCATAAGGTTTTGTCCGCTGTAATTCCCTCGGGAAGCTACCATTAGCGTCCATTTGATTCGGCAGCAGCACATGCGCATAACGATCTGCACATGTATTGAGTAATACAGTGTCTTGCACTAAACTCGAAAATGCGGCTACCTGCATCACCCAACATGTACCATGGTTGTTGGCGGCATTCATTTCATCGATACCATATTGATGCGTTGTAAGCCAGCGTAAATAGGCCGCAAACCAGCGATGTATGGCATCCTTGGCTGCCTGTGGAAAATTGGGGTCGTTTTCAAATATCTTTACGCCCTGTGCAACTTCCATCAGATGAATGGTATCAATAATGCCTATTCCGCGCCCTGTAAAACGCCCTTGTATAGCCTGCGCATAAAGAAGATTCGGATTCATCATCGTTTCTGCATCAACGAACCAAGCCTTTAAATGACGAAGTGCCTGCTGTACATATTTTTTATCCGGATTCAAACGATAGGCTGAGGCCAGTGCGCCCACGATTCGGCTGAAGCGGATCATTGCTTTACGATGTTCAACGAAATTGGCCGGATTAGTCATCCCATCCCGTTGGATATAGGGTGCAGCTGGATCTTTGGGATCGGGCCACCAATAATCGCCTTCAGAATAAAAATCATGAATACCCCCGGCACTCCGGACCGCGCTATATGCTGTCACAGTCAATGGTTTCTGCTTCATCGCCCATTTGGACTGCTTTAGAATAACAGGACGCAGCGTCTGGATGATCTCCTGCTCAAAAACACCTTCCTTAATTTTTGCCTTCAAAAATAAGGGGGAAATTACGATCCCGAGAAGACAGCCCATGATGCGAACAATTGATTTAGATTTCATTTTTCCTGTATTTTGATTTATAGCGGAACAATACGATACCGTTTACCTTTTATGGTCTCAAATTGAACTTCGAATGTTTTCGCAACTGCTAACGATGGCAATTTGGACGGATCAGCGATCGTATACGGTAGTTGTTCCGGTTTATATAATAGCGTATTGTCTGTGACAACTGCCTGATTTGATTCGATGCCGACAACTTTAACGGGTAAAGGTGTACGCAAACGACAAACACCTCCAATATTGGATATGATCATTGCTTCGGTCAATCCGTTATTTTTCCAGGCAATGTCTACGGTAAAGTTTCCCCTGGCCTTAATTCCTTTAATCGTCCCAGCAGACCATTCATCAGGTAGAGCCGGCAATAAATGAACAGCACCATCGTGACTTTGCAGCAACATTTCAGTCATTCCGGCCGTAGCACCAAAATTACCGTCAATTTGAAAAGGTGGGTGTGCATCAAATAAATTCGGATAGGCTCCACCACCGCTCATCTGAGCACGATCCAATTTAGGATCGATAAAATTTAAGGCATCCTTGAGGATTTTATAGGCATGATTTCCATCCTGAAGCCTCGCCCACCAATTTGTCTTCCAGGCCATCGACCAGCCGGTACTGACATCGCCCCTTAAAAGCAATGAACGCTTGGCGGCCGCAGCCAAAGCCTTGTTTTCCGCAAGACTGATCTGATTGCCCGGGTATAAACCAAATAAGTGGGAAATATGCCGATGCTGATCTTTTGGATCATCCCAATCTTTAAACCACTCTTGTAATTGTCCATATTGGCCCAACTGATAGGGATAAAGCTTTTCCTTCGCTTCTTCTAGTGCAGTTTTAAATTCAGGATCAACACCCAATATCGTACATGAACGAATAACAGCGGTAAAAAGCTCACGAATGATCGCCATATCCATCGTAGAGGCCATGGTCAATTGATATTCTTTACCTGCTATTTTAATTGTATTTTCAGGTGAAGTGGAAGGATTGGTCACGAGATATTTACTTCCTGGATCTGCAATCAGCCATTGCAGCATAAATTGGGCCGCCCCTTTCATCAATGGGTAGGCCTTCTCCTTCAAGAAAGTTTTGTCACCCGTAAAGCGATAGTGTTCCCATAAATGTGTGCTCAACCAGGCACCTGCCATAGGCCATGCCGACCAGCGTGGCATTCCTTTGGGATCCCAATCATATCCGCCCGGAGGGGAGGTTTTAGCCCATAGATCGGAATTATGATGCACAACCCAGCCCTTATCGACATGATAATTTATCGATGCTGTTTTAGCCCCGTTGATCGCCAGCTCCTCCATAAAATCAAACAAAGGCTGATGACATTCTGCAAGATTGGTATTTTCCGCAAGCCAATAATTCATTTCTGTATTGATATTGGTCGTGTAATTACTTCCCCACGGTGGCTGCACATGATCATTCCAGATCCCCTGTAAATTTGCAGGCCTTCCTCCTTGCCTGGAGCTGGCAATCAACAAGTAGCGTCCAAAATGATAATACAGCGTCAGAAGCCCCAAATCGGCAGGTCCTTTGGAAAACTGCATGACACGCTGGTCTGTAGGTAATTTATCATGAGCAGAAGTACCGGTCAGCGCAAAGGCTACACGATTGAATAGCGTTTGATAATCCCTTTGATGGTTCGCAAGTAAGGTCTGAAAATTCTTTTTGGAGACCGTATTCATGCGTTTTTTTGCGAGCAGCGTAGCATCTTTACCTTCCTGACTCGGAGACTTATCAAAACCGTTAAAGCTTGTCGCTTCTGTCAAAAATAAAATCACCTCATCAGCGCCTATAATTTTAAGCTTATCCGGCTCTTTTTTCACCAGACCACCGGTAGTTTTTACACTGACCTGCATCGCAAAGGTCATCCCTCTTCCGCCAACACTATCGTACACCACCTGTTGGGGTTCATAATCCCTATTGGCGACAAAACTCGGCGCCTTACCCTGAAGGGTCAGTTGATTATCCCCTTGGGTCGAAACGCTATATCGGAGCTTACTGGTCAAGGAAAGATCCAAGGTAATTGATTTTTTCTTGTCTGCTTTCAATCGAACCACCAATGCTTTATCCGGAAAGCTGACAAAACTTTCCCTTTGGTATCGAACACCTTGATACGAATAGCTCACCTGATTGATCGCTCGTTCAAGATCCAGCTCCCGTTTATAATCTTTGACCTTTTTTTCGTCCTGATGAAAGTCCAACCATAAATCGCCCATGGGTAGATACCGAGCAGAATAAGGTCCTTGCATTTTCTTCCAAAGAACTGCTGCCTCTTCATATTTTCCAGCAAAGATGGCTTGGCGCACTTGGGGTAAGACCTGCGGGCCGTTTTGATTATTGCCCGCATCGGGTTCACCCGACCACAGCGTATTATCGTTAATTTGAAACCTATCTTTACTTAGCCCTCCAAAGACCATCGCTCCTGTTGTGCCATTTCCAAGTGGCAGTGCCTCTTCCCACAGTGTGGCCGGTTGATTATACCAAAGCTTCAGCTGCGGCGAATTGCTTTGTGCACGGCATGGAGCAATCGTCCCCAGGAGGCCGAGCAGTAAAAAGAAGTTCAAATGATTCGTTGCTTTTAACATCTTGTGTTATTTTTCTATCGTTAACAAGGTACTCTTTGATCCTTCCATCCGGCCCGATATCACTGCGCTCCCCGAAGGCAGTCGAAGTTTAATTAATGCACGACCATTGTAGGCCTGTACTTTTTTCGACCCCGTAGAAGTGCCTTGATCGACGATCAACTGACCATCGCCTGTTGAACCAAAATAGATCCAATCCTTTGCATCGAGACAGGGGGTATTGGTATCGTCCACAATTTGGGCTTGCACAGTGATCACTTCGCCTTCCGCAGCAATCTGTTCGACAAGCAATTTGGCTGGTTTACCCCATTTTTTTGTCTGATATTGCTGTTCAATTTCATCCACTAGAATTTCCCGTCCGTTTTTCGCGACAGCTTTAATCTGATTGTTTCCTTCGTTCAGTTTCACCATCCAGCGCAAACCTGCCGCTGGAAAATCTTGGCTATTCCTTTTCTTTAATCCTTGACTTTCTCCATTGACAAAAAGCTCAACCTCACTGGCATTGGAATATACCTTTATCATTTTCAACTCCTCTTTTTCACCCCAACGGACCGGCCAAGTATGACCATAAATATGCAGCATTGGTTTAGCGGTCCAATACGACTGGAATACGTAGTACGATTCTTTTTTGGTAAAATCCCGTTCAACAACACCCTTCTGATTGACATAAGGCACCGGATTGTCTGGCCGTACCGGAGTTGAAAAATCTTTAAATGGCCAATAGGCTGTTCCCGTGAGCCAAGGCATTGTTTCTTGTTCCTTTAAGTGCCAATCGATGAGATTACAGATGTAGCTTTCACTCCAATCGCCATCTTTAGAAACCCGTGCTGCACCACCAATGAGCGACGCATCGCCTGCCCGTTCATCTGTTGTGCCATCACCTTTGATTTTAGCTAAAGCGCGATCAGGGTCTTCTGCATGTCGTCTTGCATGACTATCCCCGCCCCACTCCACATGAAGGAAATGTTTTACCTTTTTCATTTCTTCTTCGGACGCTGTTTTATAGTCGGTATAAACACCTCTATACCAACCCGCCCAAATGGAGGGCGAATAAACATCAACAATATCTTTACAGAAATCACAACGTCGTATCGCTGTTTTCCGGCTCGGGTCCAATTGATGAGCTAAGCCATTGAGTTCACTCATATAAGCCCTTATCTTCGCCTGATCAAACTCCGTAAAATCACCGGGCCAATCATTTTCATTACCAAGCCCCCAGATAATGACCGATGGATGATTATAATGCTGTTCAATCATATTGGTTAACATCCGTTTTCCCTGAAGTTGGTAGACCTCACCACCTAATCCACCTCTGCACCATGGAATCTCTTCCCAAACCAAGATACCCAGACTATCACAGGCCTCAAGCACTTTACGACTCTGCTGATAATGTCCCAAGCGTATAAAGTTTACGCCCATCTCTTTCATCAGGGTCATCTCTTGTAGAATCTGATCGTCAGTCATTGCTGCAGCAACACCGGCATGGTCTTCATGACGATGGGTACCGCGAAGCAAAAGCCTTTTCCCGTTCAGCAGAAAAGGACCTTTTTCTTTAAACGCTACATGTCTAAAGCCAAAGATGCTCTCTTCTTTAAATACTTGTCCATTGCTTTTGATTGTCGTAACTAAGCGGTATAAAGCCGGTTGATCAGGACTCCAAAGCTGTGGCTTCTTAACCAGGAATTGTCCAAATTCAAAATTTAATGCTCCCTTATTAACTTTTGGTTGCTGGGTTTGCACGATTTTTCCAGCAGGGTCATAGAGCTGCGTTTCGACTTCAAAATTTGCCTGAGCCGAAAATGGCATCAGCCGTCCGCGGACGTTGACCACTCCCTGCTTACCATCGGCCCCTACCGACGCCTCAACAAATACACGCTCCAAAGCTGTCTGCGGAACATATTTGAGGTTTAGATGTCTGTAAATACCTCCATAGACGTTAAAATCAGACAGATCAGAAGGGATCATTTCGAGATCACGTGAATTATCCACACGAATTGAAAGCGGTATTTTGCCCTTAAACTGTTTTTTAAAAGCAGCTGTTTTTTTAAACTTTTCAACGGCATCTGTAATGTCCACAGTCCATTCGTCGTATCCGCCAACGTGCTCCCCAACTTTAATTGTATGGATATAAACAGCTGTCTTTTGTCCGGCTCCTTCAAAATGAAGAAGGGTGTGACCATTTAAATAGGGGTTATCGATCTCCAGCGATTTTCTGTACCAGCTTGGCCCCTGATAATAATTGATAGCTGGATCAACAGCGTCCAGCGCATTATAACAGTGCGGCAGATTTATCTGCTCCCAAAGTGGGACAGACTCGGGATTACCGGCTCCCACCGGTCTTACAGCTTCCCAGATCCCCCCCAGATCGCTCTTTAAGAAATCCCAGCCTTGATCAATCCGCTTAACTTCCTGAGCGTGGAGCTGAGGAACTCCAAAAGTCAGCAACAACGCAACTATTTTATTCAATCTACTTTTCTTCATTATGCTATTTTAGTATCTGCTTTTCATCTTCGGCCTTACTCGTCCAAAGCTCCAGTTTTCATGTTCTTTGCTCCGGGCCCTTTTTCGCGCTTAAATTTGCCAGCCACTTCGATCTTAATCACTGTAGCAACAGCATCAATGGCTTGCTCAGGCACGGCAATCTGAATACCATTGGCATTCGATTTTACCTTTAACACTTGATTATTGGCTAAAAGACGAGCTTTTAAAACTTTATTTTCAATCGGAAGTTCAACTATCCCATTTTTTGGCCAGTCAAATACAGAGACATACAAATAAGTCCGCTTTCCATCTTCCTTCATGGTACATCTCCCCCATTCAAATGGCTGTAAAGGACTACTCTTGGTCGCGTAGACTGCTTCACTATTGGCTTTCATCCATTGGCCAATTACAGCCAAACGTTCTATACTCTCCTTTGGAAAGGATCCATCGGGTTTTGGACCAACGTTCAACAGGTAGTTTCCACCTTTGGAAGCAATATCAACGAGATTGCGGATCAAGGTTTCGGCAGACTTCCATTTATGATCCGATGTGCGGTAGCCCCAAGTGCCATTCATGGTCATACAGGTTTCCCAATGTTTGCCTTCGAGTTCACTCCAATCTGGAATTTTTTGCTCCGGCGTTTTTGTATCGCCGGGAAAATTAGGCCGTTTCAATCGATCATTTGTGATAATATTGGGTTGTAATGCCAATTGGTCCTGAAGCATATTTGCGGCTTCGTCGGTCATATTGGTTGGTGTATCCCACCATAGCACAGCAATATCCCCATAGTTACTCAGCAATTCTTTGACCTGAGGAACAGATACATTTTTGATATAGTCACTAAAACTCGCTGTTTCTTGTTTGGGATCCCAATGGCCATGATGTGCTAGTGTGTAATCATCTATACGGGTTGAATCTGGATTAGGCCAGCCTTCTCGCATTAATTTACGGGCAGCCGATCCACCAGCGTTATTCCAATCCTGCGCCTGTGAGTAATAAAAGCCAAGTTTCAGGCCATATTTTCGGCAGGCTTCGGCCAAAGGTTTCAAAACATCTTTTCCGTAAGGCGTCGCATCCACCATATTCCACTTACTCGCTTTTGTTTCAAAGAGCGCAAAACCATCGTGGTGTTTGGCCGTGATAATCAAATATTTCATCCCGGCATCTTTCGCCATGCGTACCCATTCGTCTGCATTATACTGCGTGGGGTTAAATTGCTTTGCCATCGCCTGATATTCATCAACCGGAATTTTAGAGCGGTTCATAATCCATTCTGCTCCACCACGTGCCTGTTCGTGCCCCTGATAAACACCGCCAAACTGCGCATATACTCCCCAATGGATAAACATGCCAAACCGGGCTTCCTCCCACCATTTCATACGTACACTATCGGGCAAGCGATTTACTTGCGCATACAATAATTCCTTACTCATTCCCATGATGAGGACAAGTGTCAGCAACATTTTATATAGAGCTTTCATACCTTAATTTTTCACAGTTCTTCATTTAGAAACCTGGTGTTTGTTTAAAATTGTCATTACCTAAACTTTTGGCCATATCTACCTCAGATTGAGGTACTGGCCATAAAGTATCTCTGGCCATAAATAACCGTGAAGCTCCATCTGGATCCTTGGTTTTATCCATCACCTCTTTGATCATCCCCCAGCGTTTCAAGTCAAAATAACGTTGCCCTTCCAAAGCCAATTCAATCCTCCGCTCATGACGGATAATATCGCGGAATTCATTTTTTGTCAAGGAACCGCTAAACTGTACGAGCGGCATTTTCACATCAGCCCTGGATCTTACCTTATTCAATGCGTCTACGGCTGTCTGATCAGGCCCGGAACTTTCATTTTTCGCTTCTGCGTACATCAATAAAATATCTGCATAACGTAAGAATACCCAATCCTGATCGCTTTGTGTCGCGTAACTTGTTGGCCATTTCGATTCGTTGATATATTTTCTCGGTAAAAAACCACCCAAAACCCCTTCGGCAACCGGATCAAAAGCAGAAGATGCTGTGGTACCTCGCCACACACCGCGGTACATGATTGTCGACTTCAACCGTGGATCTCTATTTTCGTAAGGATTTTTAGCATCGTAAACCGTCGATTCTTTAATATCCTTTCCATCAATGGCGTAATAAGAATCCACCAGATACCCCAACGGTTGTATCGTCTTCAGATAAGAATACATCATATCTGCCGGGCTATACATATTGGGTGGTAAAAATCGAGCGGAGAACATGATTTCAGGATTGTTATTTTGTCCAGGTTTTCGGAACAGATCACGGTAACCACCCTGATAGATCGAAAACTTGTTTTCATCCATAACAATCTTCGCTGTTGCCGCTGCCTCGGCCCATTTTTTTGCAGTCAATAACACCTTTGTTTTGTAACCTAATGCAGATCCTCTCACCGCATGTCCCTTATAGCCTGTATTTGGCAGTTTTTCACTCGCGTAATCTAAATCTGCTAAAATCGCTTCGATAACGTTGGTTTTAGGTGTTCTACCCAGCCGAATACTCGCATCGTCCATACCTAGGGGTTCTAAAGTCAATGGCACATCACCGTACAGATTGGTCAACAAAAAGTAGTAATGGGCGCGGATAAAACGAGCCTCTGCTTTATATCGGTCACGGTCCTGCTGGCTCATGCTTGTAATGCGGTCAATATTGGCAATCAATTTATTACATGCCGCAATGGCCTGATACGAAATCTCATACCCCTCAGATTGCATTCCGCCGGTTGTTGAGGAGATTCCGGATCGCGAAATAATATTGAAGTTATTGGAGGTACTGGACACAAAGGCATCGTCTGAAAGCCCATCCCAAAACATACTTGCTCCCCCCCAACCACCGCGTGCATTCGATGAAGATGTCGAATTGTATCCCCGGCAAAGAAATTCATAACAGCCCGATAGTGCCAAATCAGCATCAGTCTGCGTTTTCCAAAAGGTTGATTCCGAAATTTTATCCGTTGGGTTTTTATTTAAAAAATCTTTTGTACAACTACCTAGTGAAGCTAGGGCAGCTAAGCTTAGGTATAGATATGTTTTTTTTACGCTATTTTTCATCTTTAATTTTTTTTAGTTACCACTAGATTAGAATGTGATGCTCGCTCCAAATGCGAATACTTTATTCTGAGGATGAGTCACATAACGCCCTGATGTTGCACCACCGCTTGATGAAACGCCGCGTTCGGGATCTAAACCGGGGAACTTGGAGAATGTGACCAGGTTATCCGCCGCAAAATAGATGCGAAGGCCAGAAATACCAGCTTTGGACAAGGTGCTCTGTGGAATAGAATAGCCTACCTGAATATTTTTAAGACGCAGGAACGATCCATCTTTTAAAAAGAAAGTCGACGCGGTCCGTACGTTATTTGCGGCAGGGGTATTTTCAGCACCAACGATTGGAAGCGATGCATTGGGGTTTTCTGGAGTCCAAGCGTCCATCCAGTCGCGGGTGAATGTACCACCTTGCCTGAAAGGGACTATTCCCCATTCACTTACAAATATTTTTTGCCCCTGAGAACCGAAGAAAAAGGCTGTAAAATCAAAATTCTTCCATACAGCCGTCGCATTAAAGGAATAATCGAAATCTGGATAAGCGCCCGGCACGACAATACGATCATTATTGTCCACAACTTTATCGCCATTTACATCGGCAAATTTCAGATAACCCGGTTGTGCTGGAATCTGTTGCACCGGAGAGGCTGCCACCTCTTCCTTAGATCGGAATATACCCGTGTTCTCCAAAAGATAAAAACTACCATAAGGTAAACCTTCCCGGATAATGGTATTGCCCGAGATACGTTCGGCTCCATATTTCATCACCTTATTGCGATTGGCCTGAATATTTCCATTGAGGGTCAGCGATACCGCTCCAATTTTATCACGGTACTGAAGACCGAGCTCTATACCTCTGTTACGCAATTCACCATAGTTTACGGTCGGTGCAGTCAGCCCAATATAAGAAGGGAAAGCCGTAGATGCGGATAAAATATCTGATGTTACTTTGTTATACCAATCGAAAGAAGCGGTCAATTTGTTGTTCCATAGTCCGAAGTCCACACCGAAATCCAGGACTTTGGTACTCTCCCATTTGATCCTGTCATTAGCCATGGCTACCTGACGAGCCCCCTGTTGGAGTGTTTCATCAAAAGGATAAGCAAAAGAAGAATTGTAAACAATCTGATAAGGATAGTTACCAATATTCTGATTACCCAGTGTTCCAATGGAGGCTCTTAATTTTAGTTCATTAACGACCGCCTTCAATTTCGGTCCATAAAAGGTTTCATCCGAAACTTTCCAACCTCCGGATAACGAAGGGAAAAATGCCCATTTTCTATTTTCAGGAAAACGTGAAGACGCGTCGTAACGCGCATTACCTTCGAGTAGATACTTACCTTTGTAGTCATAGTTTAATCGACCATAGTAAGACCTTAATGACCATTCATTGGTTACACCGCTATTAGACTGTTGGCCAGCTCCGCCACCATCAAGCTCAAGCAAATCATTGTTGGGAAATTGCAACCTACTTCCGAACAATTTTTGCGTTTTATTATATTCTGCCTGGGTTCCTGCCAGTACTTTCATGTTATGATTTCCAAAAGACTTATCGTAAGTCAGTTGTGTATAGCCCACCGGGTACACATTGTTGTCGTCCGTTACTTCTAGTCCTTGACCACCTACATCAAGCTGTCTGGCGGGTAGGTCATCGGGTTTGGCGAACCACATGTATTGATTAATTACAGGTTTGTTGGTATAGTTTTTTGTAAAGCCATACGTCAATCCGCCGCTAGTCTTCCAATCCAGTCCATCCAATATTTTCACATTTAAAAAAATATTGCCTTGCATAAAATAATTGTTCAGTCTTGTAAATGCATTTTCAGCAACTGCAACAGGGTTTTTATTTGGGGACTGAAAAGGATATGCCCTAGACGTATAACGACCACTACCATCTGGTAATACAGGTCCATAAAGTGGTGATTGACTAATGGTAGACAAAAACTGATCTTCACTACCATTTCTAGGGTATTTCCGATCGCCATAATTCAAGGTAATACTTGAACCAAAACTTATCCGTTCATTGATTTTAGAGCCTAGGTTAAGCTGTAGATTATACTTTTTAAAAGAAGTCCCGATCATAATATCAGGCTGATTGACGTAGCCCAGTATGACGTTGTAATTTGTTCCTCCGGCACCACCACTTAAGCTTAAATTGTGCGTTTGCACCGGGACAGTTCTAAAGACAGCATCTAGCCAATTAAAATCGGGATATAATTTTTTATCTGTTGTATTTTTGTAGGCATCAATCATCTCCTGGCTAAAGGAAGCATTTGGATTTGTGACACCGGAGTTTTTATTTGCCTGATTATACAGGTTCATATAATCAACGGAATTATACACGAGGTCTGGAAGAGCTGAGGCTTTGGTAATTCCGACATTATAATCGTAGCTCAGTTGTGTTTTTCCAGCTTTACCCTGTTTTGTCGTTACCAGAATAACCCCATTTGCTGCTCTTGCCCCATAGATAGCGGCTGAGGCAGCATCTTTCAATACGGTGATATTCTCAATTGCTTGAGGATTTAAATTTTCCAAACTCCCGGGAATACCATCTACGATAACCAATGGCGCAGACGAAGCCCCATACGACCCCAATCCGCGAACCTGGAGATTCACATTTTCATTCCCTGCTTCTCCTGATCCTTGCGTAACACGAAGTCCGGGCATGCGACCTTGAAGTAATTGCGTTGGATTTGTAGCGATACGTTTGTTAAGCACCTTTCCATCGACAGCAGCAACAGCACCGGTTAAATTACTTTTTTTCTGGGTACCATAGCCTACAACAACCACTTCGTCAATCAGACTACTGGACTCCTGGAGAACGAGATTAATGTGATCTTTCTTATTGACCTGGACTTCGGCCTTCTCTTTGCCTACCAGCGAAAATATCAGGACATCAATATCTCGCGCAAGAATCTGATAATTGCCGGCCCCGTCGGTTACAGTGCCGTTTTTCACCCCCTTTATCTGTACTGTAACCCCCGCAAGAGGCTCGCCTGTTGAGGAGCTTACTTTTCCGGATATCTTTATTTGCGACTGGGCAAGCACCACTGGTGCAGACATGCTCATCAACGAAAATAAAAGTAACCCCTTCCCTACCGTTTTGGTTATCGGTGTTATCATAGTTGTTTTGGTTTATTTGGTTATTTAACAAAGTAAATGAACTCAAATATCAAAAATCGTTCACAGCAAAAGGAGTATTTTTTGTTCAAATAGGTGGAATAAATAGCTTCATTCCTGATTTTCAACACAATTAAATGGTTCCATCGGTTCAGCTCCAAAATAAGATGGAGATCTGCCGGAGCTCCCAGCGCTCCGTACGACGAGGGAGATTATCAATTCTGCGATAAAATCGATATATTGTCCCCAAAATCAGTTTAAAGTGAGGGAGTCGATGACAACAAAAAAATATAGTAACGTCTATATCTTTTGGTTTTGCAGCATTTTATTTTTTTTAATGCACCCTGGCTATTGCCAGACAATCATACCTACAGGAACACCTTTTGTAAAACAATACAAAAAAGACCAATACAAGGCTGGAAATCAGAACTGGTCTTTGGCGGTCGATAAAGATGGTCGCATTTATAGTGCAAATACCGAGGGGCTGTTACAATTTGATGGACAATACTGGCGTATCTTTCCACTACCAAATCACTCAACAGTCCGAAGTGTTGCAATAGGTAAAGACGGAAAGATTTACACAGGTGGAAGAGGTGAATTTGGCTATTGGACTTCCAAACCTTTCGGAAACTTGACCTATCATAGTCTCTCTAAACTTGTGCAGGACAAAACCTATTTTCCAAACGAAGAAATCTGGAAAATCATTGTTGAGGGCCAACGGGTATTTTTTCATACATTTTCCAAATCCTATATTTGGGAAAACAATCGTATACGGCAGCTAACGGCTAAAGGTGAACCCTTTTTATTTCCGCATCAGCTCAATAACAAGCTATTTTTCGAACAGCTGCCAAGTGGTCTGCATGAATTTAAACAGGATAAACTTATCCCTGTAAAAGGAAAAGATGCCTTGAAAGACAAAAATGTACTTGCCATCTTACCTTTCGACGCAACGACCTCGCTTATTGCTACTTCGCGAAACGGCCTTTACCTGATGAAAGCCGATGGAACCATCCTACCTTGGTCTGTTCCGGCAAACCAGCTCTTGAGCCAATCACAAATAAACAATGGCTTATACCTCTATGACGGACAATATGCTTTTGGCACCATCCAAAACGGTGTTATTGTCATCAATAAAAATGGTCAGGTCATTCAGCATATCAATAAAAACAATGGTCTCCAAAACAATACCGTACTCAGTATTGTGAAGGACAATCAGAAGAATATATGGGTGGGACTGGATAATGGTATAGACCGCATTGAAATCAACTCGCCTTTATCATTTTACACAGATTTTATCGGAAAAATTGGTACGGTTTATACATCAATTATCTATCAGGGAAAAATCTATCTTGGAACTAATAAGGGATTATTTACAAGTGAATGGAAAGGATTGACCAATTACAATTCATTGAATTTCTCCCAGATTCCAAATTCTAATGGTCAGGTTTGGACATTAGCGCTATTTGGTGATGAGTTGATTTGTGGACATAATGATGGAACCTTCAAATTGGTTAATGGGCGACTCGAAAAGATTTCACAGATCACTGGCGGCTGGATATTCAAGCCTATATTTGGCACGAAAAACATCCTTCAAGGCAACTATACAGGTCTTTCGAAATTCACTTTCGATGGCATTAAACTCCAGTTCGTCCAGCAATTCGCTGGCGTTAAAGAACCGGTTCGGTTTTTAGCGCAAAAAGATAACCATACCTTTTGGATTGGCGATTGGGGCCAGATACAACTACTCGGATTTGATGCGAATTTCCAACAGGCAAACATTTTATTTTCCTCCAAACAGGACAGTATCGCTTCAAAAAGGCAATTTACGGGGATTTACACATTAGAAAATAATCTTGTATTTGCGACAGACAGCGGATTTCTCCAGTTCGACAATATTGTAAAAAGATTCAGCTATGCCGATGAATTAAACACAGCATTAGGCACCTATAAAAATTCAAATAAGGTCATACCGATCAATACAAACAGCTACTGGTTTATTCAGAAGACTAAAATTGCTAAAGTAGATTTTGACAGTAAGGGCAAACTTCATATTGACTCCAATCTGCTCAGTCCCTTACAGGATCGAATGATGAATAACTATGAAAACATCCTCCCTATTGAAAACCAATACTATCTCATCGGTTTAGATGATGGATTTGCGATCTATCGTCATTCCGATAAATCACAAAAATATCGGTTGCCACTTCCACAAATAGCACAACTTATCAACTTGACAACAGGACAGGTTATTATTCCAGATTCAGCGTTTAAACTATCATCATCGGACAATAATCTTAGAATTAGCTTTTCAAGTCCATATTATTCGTCATCTCCGATTCAATACCAATATTATCTCGAAGGTTACTCGGACAATTGGTCCGAATGGAGTGAGACTGCTTATCAAGATTTCACGAATCTACCTTATGGAAAATTTCAAATTAAAATAAGGGCGAGGGACAATATGGGCTTGGTTTCAGAAATCCAAACTTTTTCCTTTACTATTCGGTATCCATGGTACCTCTCCTGGTGGGCAAAGACATGCTATGTACTGGCTATGCTAGCGCTCATCTATTTAGCTTATCGACTTAATCTTCAGCGGGAGCGCAAGCGTCAGTTTCAAATACGGCGAAAATGGCTGGAAGAGAAAAAGATTGCCTTGGAACGCGAAACGGAGCAAAAAGAGAAGGCCTGGATCAAACTTAAAAATCAGCAATTAGAAGATCAGCTTCAATTAAAAAATAAAGAACTGGCCAATGCGGCACTCAATATCGTTTACAAAAATGAGATGTTGAACAATTTACACGACGAGCTAAAACAACTTAGAGATGCTGACGGCAACAAACTGAGTTCAGATGAATTGAAAAAAATAAACAAGCTCATCGACGATGCCCATAATGACGATCGTGACTGGCATATTTTTGAAAGAAGCTTTAACGAATCACATGAGAATTTTTTCAAGAAACTGAAACAAGAATTTCCTGATCTAGTCCCCAATGATCTCAAATTATGCGCCTATTTAAGGCTCAATATGTCGAGTAAGGAAATTGCCTCATTACTTAACATTAGTACGCGCGGTGTCGAGATTAGACGCTATCGATTACGCAAAAAGCTGGGCATTCCCACAGACAAAAACCTCTCTGAATTCCTGATGGAACGTTAAATTCCCATCACAATCACTACATCATTACCACACACGAGCTTTAGTGTATAAAACACACTAAAGCTCGTATTATTTTGCATAAAAAAGCAACATAAAAAACTGACTATCAAAAATATAAAATACAAAAAAAGATAAACTGAGCAAGCTAAAATTTCATGTAGTAGTGATGTGAAAATGTTAAACTTTGGCAAAGTTGTACTACATCAACATATTTGCTTCAGGGAAATAACCAACGTATTTTAAACAAACACCAAAAATTAACGATATGAGGAATCTATCCGCATTATTTTTGACATCCATGGTCGTATCTGTTGCCTATGGACAAACTTCCATACAAGGAGTGGTCAAAGATGGCTCAAGCATGATCTCCATGCCAGGCGTCACCATCAGTATCAAAGGGAAAGCAGTAGCTACAAAAACCGACGCAACGGGGAAATTTCAGATCAACGCCTCTCCTACCGACTCATTGGTCTTTAACTTTCTGGGTTATCGCACACAAACCGTCTACATTGGCAATCAAACGCAACTCAATGTATTCTTAGAAAATCAAAACCAAGCACTGGAAGAGGTTGTGGTTATCGGTTACGGTACGCAAAAAAAAGCGGATCTGACCGGATCGATCAGCTCCTTGAAATCATCCGATATTACAAAGCAACCGGCCATGTCTGCTATGCAGTCCATACAGGGTAAAGCTGCCGGTATCAATATTATTGCCAACGAAGCTCCAGGCTCCTCACCCAACGTTATTGTCAGAGGTCTGGGAACAGCTCTAGGCGGAAGAAATCCACTCTATATCGTTGACGGTATCGCACAGACGGACATCAATAATATCAATCCATCCGATATCGAATCCATGGATGTTTTGAAAGATGCATCTTCGGCTTCAATTTATGGTCTTCGGGCCGCAAACGGTGTGATCCTCGTGACCACGAAGAAAGGTAAAACTGGGACTCTTAGTATTAATTATGAAAGTTATGCTGGGATGAAGAAGATTCTTAACCGGGTTAAGATGGCTAATGGAGAACAATTCCGGACTTTCTTTAATGAAAGTCAAAAATATCAGGATCAAGATAAAAGGTGGTTACTGTCAGAAAACCAGCATAATGATACAGATTGGTATGATGAACTAATAAAGACGGGGACCGTTTTTAATAACTCCATCAATATATCTGGAGGAACTGAAAAAGTAGATTATTTTGTTTCAGCAAACAACTTTACCGAAAACGGTATTCTTGACGGCTCGAAATATGTTAGAAATACGATCAGAAACAACAACATCTACAAGTTTTTGGACAATAGACTTAAGTTTACCCAAAATCTGAATCTCACCATTACAAATTCTACACCAAAACCCAATGGAGCTTTCACAACAGCCTACAAACAATCCCCATTAGTTCCTGTAATGTATGATAACGGGCGTTATGGAAAGGGTATTGTAAATCAAACTACCGGTGTTGTTGGCTATGAAAGAAATCCAGGTGAGATCGTTGGTAATATAAACTCTATTGGAAATCCGGTCTACGAAGTACTTAGAAACAATGAGAAAATCAATACATTAAGACTACAAGGTAGTTTCGAAGGTGAGTTTAAAATTACAGATTATTTAAAAGTAAACTCCCGTATTGGTGGAAATAAATTCTACTCGAGAAATAGAGTTTTTTCGGATATAAAGGATGCATGGCTCAATGGTGATCCACTTCGTACAGCTCAACAATTTGAAGAGTTTAAAGCGAAAAACACCGAATCCTTAGAGTATGCTAATAATAGTTTGAGTTATGAGACTCTGGAACAGTTCCGTTGGTCTTGGGAGAATTTCTTAACATTTAACAAGAAATTTGACAAACACAGTGTCGAAGCTGTCTTAGGTATGTCGCGTGAAAAGTATGACATCAACAGCATGATGAGCGACAAAGGTTATGATGTCCCTCAAAAACCACAATACTGGAGTATAGATCATGGTTCGGGCGCATATAAAGTGGAAAGCAGACAAATCTATTATACCCCGCGTGCCCTGGCATCTTACTTCGGTCGCGTTCAATATAATTACGACAGTAAATACTATTTAACAGCTACTTTACGTCGTGACGGTTCAAGCGTATTCCGTAACACCGGAAAATATTGGGGTACATTTCCATCCATTGGTTTAGGATGGACAGTAACAAATGAAGGCTTCATGAAGGATGCTACATGGATTAATTTGTTGAAAGTTCGCGGAAACTGGGGTAAATTAGGTAATCAAGATATCCCGTTAAATGTTTCAACCATATTAACGAGCCCTACAAGTTCTTCTTACAACTATGTATTTGGCCCTGAGCGAGATATGGTATTTGGAAGTGCGTACGGCACACCGGCAAAAAACTTAAGCTGGGAGGTGACGGAAGAAACTGGCGCCGGATTGGATTTCGCATTTCTAAACAACCAACTTTCAGGTTCCATAGACTATTATCATAAGATGAATACCAATGCGATCTTGTTAGTCACACCGACATATACCTCTGCCTATGAAGATAAGTTTTATGATCATGGCGCAAAAATCCTAAATCAAGGTGTGGAAGTCGCCTTAAATTGGAACAAACCCATTTCTCCAGAATTTAGCTATTCCGTCGGTGTAAATTATTCTTACAACAAAAACACTGTTAAGGAGGTTAAAGCGGCTTACGATGGGGACCAAGGCGGAAGTCTTAACAATGGTGAGCTTACAAAACAGCTTCGTGTTGGACAGCCAATATACGGATGGTGGATGTATGAAATGAACGGTGTTTGGCAAAATCAAGATGAAATAAATTCAAATGCGAGACAAGGATCTCCAAAACCGGGATATTTGCGTTATACAGATGAAAACGCTGACGGCGTTATTGACTCCAGAGATCGTAAATTTTTCGGATCGTTTCTACCTAGTTCTACTTACGGTATTAATTTAGGAATTAATTACAAAGCGATCGATTTTAACGTTTCAGGATATGGGGTCGCGGGCAATAAAATCTACAACGGGATGAAAAGTACGCGCATCAATGGCGGAGAAAACATCGCTTTAAGTACTTTTGAAAACCGCTGGACAAAAGAAGGTTCTACTAACTCACATCCTGGAGCAGAAAGAGATTTTCTACCTTCCAACTATTATCTGGAATCAGGCAGTTATTTTCGTATAAATAACATCACATTGGGCTATACTTTTAATAATCTTTATAGTTCTAAATCAAAGCTACGTTTGTATGTGACTGCACAAAATCCGTTTATCTTCACCAATTACAGCGGTTTCTCTCCTGAAATTGCGGGAGATGGTAGTCCAAATCTAACTTCTGGCATAGAGCTATCAGCCTATCCTACAACGCGTAATTTCCTATTCGGACTTAACATGCAGTTTTAATCCTTTTAAAAATCAACGTAATGAAAATCAATAAACTTTATATAGCAATTCTACTTAGTGCGGGGATCGCACTACAGGGTTGCAAAGACAATAATTTTTTGGATGTTCCTTCTAGAGAAAGGGTTGAGGCCGATGATAGCGAAACTCCTTATACCCCAGAGCAATTCGTAAATGGTATCTACGGTATGTTTACGGAGTGGGACTACAGCTTCTCTTTCTTAGGAATCACTGAAATCATATCGGATAACGCTGACAAAGGCAGTTCATCCACTGATGCGGGAGGTGATAAGTTGCTTTTGGATAACCTGACTTATACCTCAACAGCTGGTTCGTTCCAAGCCCTTTGGGTTAGATGGTACAAATCAATCGGTCGTGCTTCTCAAGCAATTGAATTTATTGAAAAAGCCGGACTGACAGATGCTGCTTATAAAAATAGATTAATTGGTGAAGCTCGGTTTCTTAGGGCGTTAAATTATTTCTACCTTGTACGTGGATGGGGTGATGTGCCTATCCAAGACCGTGATTTGATAAAGAGAGAACCCGCAGCTGAAGTTTACGCCTACATTGAAGCAGACCTACAATTTGCTATTGATAACTTGCCCGTCAAATCTGCCTATGCAGCAAAAGATTTGGGCCGAGCAACCAAAGGTGCGGCACAAGGGCTGCTATCGAAGGTATATCTGTACCAAAGTAAATGGCAACAAGCTGCTGATATGGCAAAAGCTGTTATTAATTCTGGGGGCTATAGCTTAGAAACTGATTATGCAAAAATCTGGCGATTAGAAGGGGAAAATGGTCCCGAATCGCTCTTTGAATGGCAGGCCCGAGGTAGTTCAATTGCCCATGGCATCCAACAATATAGTCAAGTGCAAGCGCCTCGTGGTGGAGCAGTCAATTTAGGCTGGGGTTTTAATATCCCAAGTCAAAATCTATTGGATGCATTCAATGCAGAAAAAGATAATATCCGCCGTGATGCTACAATTATTTTCAGAGGTGAAACACTGTACGATGGCCGTCTGATTGACAATGGTGTAGAAAATCCAATGTACAATGAAAAAGCGTATTCATCTGCCAATGGGGGGGCCGCAGATGGCGATAAAAACGTGCGCTATCTCCGTCTAGGCGAAATTTATCTTATTCTGGCCGAAGCCGCAAATGAGGTTGGTAATAGCAGCGAGGCGCTGAATGCACTAAATACTGTCCGTACACGGGTAAAATTAGCCAATGTAACGACAACTGACCAAGCACAGCTACGCCAACTGATCTGGAAAGAAAGACGCCTTGAATTAGCATTTGAGCACGACCGATGGTTCGATCTGATCCGTACAAAACAGGCTAAAACGGCCATGGCTGCAAACGGAAAAACATTCCAGGATAAGATGATGCTCTTCCCAATTCCGGAAAATCAACGTATCCAAACACCAGAAATGCCGCAAAATACCGGTTGGTAACTATATAAGTAAAATAACTCCGTTCAAACGACCTATGGTCGTTTGGACATTTTTTCAAGAATTAAACAACATATCCATGAGAAAACGAATAGCATATCCAGCACTTAGCGGTATAGCTTTGGCGCTTATTCTCAGTAGTTCGTGCCAAAACGCTACTAATAGCAGTCCAGACAGTCCCTCAAAAATTGATTCAACCAGCGGAAGCAAGATCAATGAAGATTCGCTATTGACCAATATTCAGCAACATACATTTCAATATTTTTGGGAAGGTGCCGAACCTACTTCCGGTCTCGCCAGGGAACGCATCCATATGGATGGTGTTTACCCTCAAAATGACCGCAATGTCGTGACCATAGGTGGTAGTGGCTTCGGACTCATGGGTATGATTGTCGCGATGGAACGCGGGTTTATCAGCCAGGATCAAGGCGTTCAAAAGCTGGATCACATCATGGATTATCTAGGCAAAATCGAACGGTTTAAAGGAGCCTGGGCACACTGGTACGATGGAGAACTGGGTACAGCGAAACCCTTCAGTGAAAAAGATAATGGCGGTGACATTGTTGAAACTGCATTCTTAGCCCAGGGCCTAATCGCCATTCGGGAATATCTAAAAGATAAAGATGATTCTGCCCAACTAGTTGCCAAAAAAGCAGATAAACTATGGAAAGAAATCAATTGGAATCATTATACAAATGGGCAAAATGTTATCTATTGGCATTGGAGTCCTAAATTTAACTTTCAACAAAATCACCCTGTCAGAGGATACGACGAATGTCTTATTACCTATATTTTAGCAGCCTCCTCTCCTACTTACCCTATTGCACCCCAAGTGTATCATGAGGGTTGGGCAAGATCTGGTGCAATTAAAAGCTCCGCTAAAAAATATGACATTCCGCTCGTACTGAAGCACAATGCCAAAGAAGGTGAAGTGGGACCGCTATTCTGGGAACATTACTCCTATTTAGGATTGAGTCCCAAAGGATTAAAAGACCAATATGCAGATTATTGGGAAGCGACAGGCAACCATGCTAAGATAAATTTGGCTTATGCAGATCTAAACCCAAAAGGCTATAAAGGTTACGGTTCGGATAAAGGCTGGGGCTGGACGGCCAGCTATTCCATCAACGGCTACAATGCACATCACCCAGACAACGACCCTGGTGTGATCTCGCCGACAGCAGCTTTGTCATCCATGCCTTACACCCCACATGAAAGCATTCAGTTTGCACAATACCTAGACAAACAACTCGGCAATAAAGTCTGGGGTAAATATGGCTACTATGATGCCTACAGTGAAACAGCAAATTGGTATCCACAACGTTATCTAGCCATCGATCAGGGGCCTATTATTGTCATGATCGAAAACTATAGAACAGGTAAAATCTGGGAGCTATTTATGCAGGCCCCAGAAATTCAACAAGGACTAAAAAAACTCGGTTTTACAAGTCCTTATTTAAAATAGTGGTCTGTGGAATCATTTTCAATCCGTCACACGTTGAGAATGGTTCCTTCCACGAAAACAACAGGACATCCCATCAAAGACGTTCAAGAGTCATCTTGAGCGCTTTACATAAACTTACCATGTAGCGAGGGAAGCAAAATCCATGCGCACAAAAAAATAATACGATGAAAAAAGTAGTAGGTACTTTCCTTCTTGCATTTCTCGCCTGGCATACCAGTCCAGCGCAATCCAATCAGAAAATGGACACGTTCATTGATCAGCTTATGGCTAAGATGACTGTTGACGAAAAGATTGGACAACTTAACTTGGTAACCGGTGGTGAAGCGACCACTGGAACCACAGTATCCACGGGTGTAGAAGCGAAAATTAAAAATGGTCAAATCGGCGGGATTTTCAGCATGAGTACACCAGCGAAAATCCGCAAAACACAGGAAATAGCGATCAAGCAATCCCGGTTAAAAATACCCATCATTTTTGGGATGGATGTTATTCACGGGTATCGTACGGTGTTCCCAATTCCTTTAGGTCTTGCCGCTACCTGGGACATGAACTTGATTCAACAATCTGCACGTATAGCAGCCGAAGAAGCGACCGCCGATGGAATTAATTGGGCATTTTCGCCCATGGTAGATATCTCGCGCGATCCACGCTGGGGCCGTATTTCCGAAGGTGCGGGTGAAGATACCTATCTAAGCTCTCGGGTTGCTGAAGCCATCGTCCATGGCTTCCAAGGGGATAACCTGGCAGCACACAACACCATGATGGCCTGCGTGAAACATTTTGCCTTATATGGTGCCGCTGAAGGTGGCCGTGATTACAATAGCACCGATATGAGCCTCCACCGCATGTACAATGAATACTTACCGCCATACAAAGCGGCTTTAGATGCCGGTGCAGGAAGTATCATGACATCCTTTAACGATATCAATGGTGTCCCTGCCTCGGCAAACAAATGGTTAATGACTGATGTCTTACGCAAGCAATGGGGCTTTAAAGGATTGGTCGTAACCGATTACACTGCGGTAAACGAATTAACGGCACACGGCCTCGGTGACCTCCAGCAGGTTTCTGCCTTAAGCCTCAATGCTGGGGTTGATATGGATATGGTCGGTGAAGGATTTCTGACGACGCTAAAAAAATCTTTGGATGCTGGAAAAGTCAAAATTGCGGATATTGACAGGGCTTGCCGTTTTGTTTTGGAAGCCAAGTATAAATTAGGCTTATTTGACGACCCTTATCGCTATTGTGACGAAAAACGTGCAAAAACTGTGATCGGATCGGCTGCCAATCATGCCAAAGCCAGAGAAATTGCAGCAAAGTCATTTGTTTTGTTGAAAAACGAAAACCAAACGCTTCCATTAAAAAAAACAGGAACAGTTGCTGTCATTGGCCCGTTAGCCAATTCAGGTCCAAATATGCCCGGAACCTGGAGTGTCAGTGCTGAATTGGACAAAACAGCCTCTTTAGTTGAGGGAATGAAGGCCGTGTTAGGCAATAAAGTAAATATACTCACCCATCTCGGAAGTAATCTGTTGGAAGATCCTATTTACCAAAACCACGCAACCATGTTCGGCCGTACCATCGCACGCGATTCCCGAAAAGAAGAAGAGATCATTGCAGATGCACTGAAAGTTGCCCAACAATCAGACGTCGTTGTGGCCGCGCTTGGTGAAGCGTCTGAAATGTCAGGTGAAAGCTCAAGTCGCTCAGAACTGGATATTCCGAAAAATCAACAAAATCTGTTAAAAGCACTATTAGCAACAGGAAAACCAGTTGTACTGGTATTATTTACAGGTAGACCGTTAACCCTTACCTGGGAAGATGCTCACGTGCCCGCAATATTAAACGTTTGGTTTGGTGGAACGGAAACAGGAAAAGCAGTTGCCGATGTTTTATTTGGGGACGTCGTTCCTTCAGGAAAGATTACGGCCACCTTCCCACGCAATGTCGGTCAGATTCCGATCTATTATGCGCACAAAAACACGGGCAGACCTTATGGAAACTCGGGTGATTTTGAAAAATTCAAATCAAATTACCTGGATGTAAGCAATTCCCCACTCTATCCTTTTGGTTATGGATTAAGTTATACAACTTTTACCTATAGTGACATCCGTCTTGACCGCAACACAATTGACGATAAAGGTACTCTTCAAGCAAGTATCGACATCAGAAATACCGGAAATTATGATGCGGAAGAAACCGTGCAACTCTATATCCAGGACTTAGTTGGCTCTGTCACTCGTCCCGTAAAAGAATTAAAAGGATTTCAAAAAATATTCCTCAAAAAAGGCGAACAAAAAACTGTAAACTTTAATATCAAAGTAGACGATCTTAAATTCTTCGACAACAACCTCAATTATGTTGCCGAACCAGGGAATTTCAAAGTCTATATTGGTTCGAACAGTCGCGATGTAAAAGAAAAAGAATTTGAATTGCTTTAAATCTATTGCATCTGTATAAAAAAACAAGGCGGCCTTTAGGAAATAAGGGCCGCCTTGTTTATGTTAGGTTGTCGTTATGTCTACCTATTTCATATTTCCATCAAAGCTTTCAAACAATACACGTAATTCCGCCGCTTTTTCGGGATAGTCCTTTAAAATATTGGTTCTTTCACTCGGATCCCAGGCAATGTTATGTAATTCTTCAATAGCATCATAGGGTTTGCCCGAAATCTGATTGACTCCGGCTGCTATCCGCCGATACTTCCAGTCGCCTGACCGAACAGCCTCAACATGTCCATAATTCACCAAAAATATCGGTCTATGTGCTGTTTTTAAGTCTTCCGATTTCCCGTTCAACAAAGAATCGATCGCTTGGCCATCAATGGATTTCTTCGGCAAGGATGCACCAGTCCATTTGGCTATCGTAGGCAATACATCCAAGTTGCTAATTGCCTGCCGAATAACTTTTCCTTCTTGTGCATAGCCTTTGCCATAAACAATGAAAGGTACACGGACACCACCTTCTGTTGTTTCGGCTTTCGAACCTTTGAAGACTCCAGCAGTACCCACATGCCAATTTTTTGTGGCATGATCGTCAGACATCCGCGATGGATAGGATATCCAGGGGCCATTATCACTTGAAAAAATCAAAATGGTGTTATCGGCGAGGCCTTTTCGCTCAACCGTTTTCCAGAGCTCCGAAAAATTATGATCCAACTCCTGCATCACCGCACCAAGTGGGCAAGCATTTTGCTGATCTGCAAATCGGTTCTTTTTATTGGCAAATGCCAAAGGAAGATGCGGAAAATTATGTGCATAGTATAAAAAGAATGGATGATCTTTATCTTGATCTTCTATAAACTTCACTGTTTCTTTGTGATAAAGTGAGCTCAGGTCCGAATCATCGGGCGCAACGACTTCGGGTTTCCGATTCCTGAAGATTTTAATGACAGAATCTGTCTTTACATAAGGATCGCGGTAGTCGTGGCTATACAGCATGCCATAAAAAGAATCGAAGCCTTGCTGATTAGGATGATGGTAAGTCTGTTTATCCCCTAAATGCCACTTCCCGATTAACGCAGTTCTATAGCCTACCTTTTTTAATAATTCAGCAATCGTTTCCTCGTCATCAGGCAAACCTAAATTGGAGCCCGGACCGATCGGTGCGGGAAGATTATAACGGGAAGCATATCTTCCTGTTAATAAAGAAGCTCTTGACGGTGTACAGGAGGGCGTAGAAACCATAAAGTTTGTTGCTCTCACGCCCTTACTGGCGATCGAATCCAAAAAAGGGGTTGAGATATTCGGACTTCCATAACAACCAATGTCGCTATAACCAAGATCATCGGTCAGAATCAAGATAATATTAGGCTTTTTTTGCTGGGCATTGGCAAAAGCCACCAGTAAAAATAAAGCCATAGAGGTCATAAGTTTAGTGTATCGCATCATATTTGTATGAGTTAATTGGATTCGTGCCACAAGATAACAATTTTTACCAATTTGGATTCTGTTTTAGATTCGGATTGAGGTTAATTTCCCGTTGAGGAATGGGCCAGAGATAATGCTTTTTAGAATCAAAAACACGGCTTTCGGAGGCTGCTTCAACGACAACTGCTTCGCCGTTATTATTTTGATACGTGATGCCATACACTTTACCAGGAACAACCTTTTCGGCCGTTTTCCATCGTCTTATATCCGCGAGATGCAATCCCTCAAATGCCAGTTCAACCGTACGCTCGCGACGAACCAACTGGCGGAGTTGCTCTTGATTTACTTGATTACTTATTATAGGAAGTTTTACATCAGTGCGTGAATTTCTAATTTGGTTGATGGCTTCGTAAACACTGCCATCAATTTCGCCAAGCTCAATCTTTGCTTCCGCATAGGTCAATAATATCTCAGCATAACGCAGTAGCATGATATTCAATCCACTTTTTGAAGGGTTTGCCAAATCTTTTTTATCAATATACTTCTTTATATTGAAACCTGTTGTGGAAGCAATATAGGTACTCCCCACAGCATCAGCAGTGCCACTATTGGGTGCCGGATGAAAAATAGCACCATTGGGAAGCGGATCGCCATCCAAAAAAATTGAAAAAGTAAGCCTCGGGTCGCGATTTTTATAGGGATTTTTGGGATCATAACCACTATTGGGATCCGTAATTACCAACCCACTGGAAGTCTCGTAACTATCTGTCAAGGCTTTGGTAGGCACATAGGTACTCTGCCCATTTTGCTGGCTATAGGGGGCTAAGAGGTTAAAAACACTTTGCGTGTATATATTTTCCAGAAATTGCTTATCCAACAGCACCTCTTTGTTATTTTCAGCCGCATACGTAAACAGATTTGCATACAAGGGGTAAAGCTCAAATCGTTTGCTATCGATAATCGTTTTTGCGGCTTTTGCTGCTGCTGCAAATCGTCCTGCATATAAATCTGACCGTGCTTTCAGGCCCAATGCGGCCCAACGGGTTATGCGCCCGATATCGTTACTGGAGTAGCTTTCAGGCAAACTTGCCGCAGCCAGTTCTAATTCGGTGTCAATAAAATCGTAAATTTCTTTAAGGTCAGCGCGTTGTACCGCCCTTCCCTCTTCCAAGGTCAGCGGTGCTTTTACCAAAGGTACCCCACCAAATAAATAGGCCAATTTGATATATTGATAGGCTCTTAACACACGAGCTTCGCCGATAAATCTGGCGATTAGTGCTTCATCCCGGCTGCCCTCGATTTTACCAATATTCGCTAAAAAGTAATTGGCCGCCCCGATTCCTTTATAGGCGCTACTCCAGGTATTGTACAATCGGGAGCTTGAAGCGTCATAAGTACCAAGCTCGATATACGCATCCACAGCGAAAGGCTGATTGACATGCGCTATATCCGTCAATGCATCCGAATAGAAGATTTCCGCTCCATCAAGATCATTGTAGAGCGCATTTACAGCAAGCTCCGCATCGGCTTGGCTCTTCCAAAATATATTTTCTGACAGACGGTCTGTTGGTACGGAATCCAACAGATTCTTATCACAGCCAATCAGCATAAGCAAAAACAGTCCGAAACTGAAAATCCAGTTTCCTTTTTGATATAGATATTTGTAAAAATTCATGAGTTTTCAATTAAATAGTATAGTAACATTCACACTACAGGGTCAAATTCACACCCAGTGTATAAAGTCCAGTTTGCGGATAATATACTGCCCGTCCAGATTCCGCTTCGGGATCCAAATTCCATTCGTTCAATTTTGAAATTGTCCATAAATTTGTCGCGGATAGGTATACCCGTAGTTTGTTGATTGCTGTCTTTCCGATTGCATTTAGGGGTATTGTATACCCAACCTGTATATTTTTCAGACGCAGATAAGAACCATTGACCACTAAACGGTCCGACGTTGCGACATTACGCAAATCATATTTGACCACGCGTGGAAAGCGTGCATCGGTATGTGTCGGTGTCCAATAATTGCCTGTGAATATTTCATGTGTAAACCCTTCCTGATTTCCCATCTCCGCCAAAGCACCTGACAAACGCGTATCGACTTTCGCTGCTCCTTGAAAAAGGAGATCAAGATCAAAATTTTTAAAACTGAAACTCCCATTAATTCCGAAGGTATATTTGGGAAAGGAATTTCCGATGGCGGCCATGTCATTTGCATTTATTATACCGTCGCCATTCAAATCCACATATTTCACATCTCCGGGCTTCGTATTGGTGGCATACGTAGCACCATAAGCTTTAATTTCCTCCGCAGACTGGAAGATACCGTCGGTCTTATATCCCCAAAGGGTATTGATCGGTAGCCCTTTGGCAATGATATACCTTGGGTCGATATCCGACCCTGCGATATAGGGTCCTGTACCTTTTAGATCTGTTACTTCATTATGGTTGATACTAAAATTTGCATTTAATTGGTAAGCAAAAGCCCCAGGAGCACTTGGTCTTTTCTGATAATTTGCACTAAATTCCCAGCCACGATTCAGTACCGTTCCAGCATTTTGGGGCGAAGGTTTTAATCCCAAAACGGCGGGAATATCCAGATTCAGTAAAATATCGTCGGTAACCTTGTTATAATAATCCAAGGTAAATGTCAAGCGATTGTTTAGGAAAGCGGCATCCAGACCCAAGTCATACTGTGTCGTAGACTCCCAACCCAATTGCTGATTGGCATAACTGTCCAGCCGATAGCCCTGTACAGATTTACCCCCAAAATCATATCCTGCAGCGATCAAGGCCGAATAATAACTATACAAGTCGACAGATTGGTTTCCCGTCTTTCCCAAGGAAGCACGCAACTTAAATTCGTTCAACCAACTTCCTATGGGTTTCAAAAACTCTTCCTTGGATAGTAGCCATCCCGCTGATGCCGAAGGGAAAAAACCATATTGTTTGTCTCCCGTAAAACGGGATGAACCATCATAGCGACCATTCACTTCAAGCAGGTACTTGCCCTTCCAATCGTAGTTTACCCGACCAAAAAAAGAGCGCAAGCCATACTGCACATCATAGCCGCTATTATTTTTTGTAGGGTCGTCAGCGCCCTGCCCAATAGAGGTTATGTCATTGTTGTAGAATCGTTCACGATAGGCCGTAAGATAATTTTGGTAATTGTGAATCTGCGAATACCCAGCTAATGCCTTGATATGATTTGGCCCTGCCGTCAACTGATAGGTCAACAGGTTGTTCCATGTATACTCGCTGCTATTATCACGAATTTCGGTTAACGAATTGATCGGAAAGCTCTTTACGATCCCTGTATTTCGGTCTTTATTGTCAAAAGCGTTCAAAAAGGTTTTGCTGTTATTGAGGTTTACCCTAACACCAAATTGGGAAGTAAACAACAAGTTTTTCGCTAATTGAATGTCCGTTTTAACGATGGAGCTTAGGTAGTTTTCATTTACCTTTTTAAAACCACTTTTTTCAATCAACATTAAAGGATTATTTCCTTGTGTACTTAATCCGTAGGTACCATCATCATATTTAGGCACCACCCACATCGAGCCATGGAGAAAGTTATTGATCGGATCACGTCCGGGCTCGGCGGCTTTGCTATATCGGTAGTTTATACTTCCCGTAAAATTAAGCCAAGAAGTTGCTTTGTAATCGTTGTTTAGCCGAATATCCGCCAATTCAGCCCCATAATGCTCAATAATACCATCCTGCTTGTTATAACGAACCGCCAATCTAGAGCGCAGGATCTCATTTCCACCAGCGAATGACAAAGCGTGGTCTTGCTGAGGAGCCGTTTTCAACAACGTGTCAAACCATGTATTCGGTAAAGGATATTTTTCACGATCAGTTGCCGTTTGGTAAGCCGTAATGGATTCATCACTAAATCGTGCTGGTACCGTCAGTCCCGCATTACGGTAAGCGTCCTGTTGCAGTTGGAGGTAGGATACGGCATCCATTTGCTTTGGCTTATTAATTGATTTCTGTAAAGCGTAATAACCATTATAATCAATCACAACATGTCCAGATTTTGCACTTTTGGTGGTTACAATAATGACACCATTGGTCGCGCGTGATCCATATATAGCCGTGGAAGCAGCATCCTTCAGGACTGAAATTGAGGCGATATCATTGGGGTTTAACTTGGACCAGGGTTGTTCGATTCCATCCACGATGACCAAAGCATTATTCTTGCTGAGATCATAGCCACTGGTGCTGCTCGAATTGGTATTAAATGTAGTCAGTCCTCTGATTCGAATATTGGCAGCTGATTGTCCTGGTTTTCCACCAAGGTCTTGTACAGTTACCCCCGGCAATAGGCCCTGTAAAGCTTGCTGCGTATTAGAAACCGGTCTTTTCGTCAGTTTATCACCATCAATACTGGCGATTGAATTGGTCAACGAGATTTTTTTCTGCGTTCCATAGCCAACGACGACCACTTCATCAAGGTCCTGTGTAACTGGATCCAATTCAATTTTCGTGGGAGATTCGGAAACTAACACGGTCTTTTTTTTGTAACCAATGCGCGAGAGTGTAATCGAAAAGGGTAATTTCTGTCCCGTTACAATTTAAAAAAAACCTTTTTGATCTGTTGTAACAACGTGAGTTACGGCTTCGAGTTGAATGGTTACGCCTTCAAGAGGTTGTTTAAGCTGGCCATCATATACATATCCCGATAAGGATGCATTGACAATCGGTCTAACATCTGTTTGCGCATATACCTGATGCCCAACGCCAGATAATAGTAAACATAGCGACAAGGTAGAATACCGGAGTACCCTAAGATTTTTCATAGATAAAGTATTAATGGTGAATACGAACAAGTGCCAACGCCAATCGAAAACTTGTTTTTATTTTGAAGACATGGGGGGAAGCGAGCGCTTCCCCTGCTGTCAGTTTGAGAAAAGATAAGGGAAATTATCCTATATGCACATTCGCATCTTTCTTACATCAGGGGATTTAGCCTTCAAAGACTTTACAGTAATACTTACGAAAAATGTGCTTTTACTAATTTTGATATGTTCCATAATAATGTGTTAATTCGCCACGCTGAAAAGTAATACATGTTTTCAACCGCGACCTGTTATCTTCTCACAAATATAGAAGTAATTTCAATATAATCTACCAATTCTATAGATTTTATTAAAAGAAATAAATAGGATATGCAGCAAGGCTATAAAAGCGAGCTGGTAGGCTTAAAAGATTGTCGATTAGGGATAAGCAAGAAGCTTCTATTGTAGTGTTTTTAGATAGGTTTTAATCAGCAGTATTCCTTCCTCATGAAGTACAGTAGTTCCCTTTTGAGGCATATGCATCTCTCCCAATGTAGACATCCGTCCAATAATCTTAGCTTGTTTCAACCAAATTCCAGTTTCATTGAACGGACTTTCATACCTCAGATCCAGCATGGTCATATAAGCGGTTCCTTTAGGGTTATGACAATGGGCGCAATTGATCTCGAGATAAGCTCGGGCACGATTTGCAGTCGATTGTCCAATATCTTCATAACCGGGTAAACTATTGGAAACTTTCAACGATTTCAGATCGAGCGCTTCCATCTGGGTCAACCGGACCAGTTGTTGGATGCTGTCACGATCGTGAACGATTATCCGGTTTAGATTTCTGATCTTCGGACCTATCGGGAGCAGCTGATTTCCTAGTCGATGGCATGCCATACAATCCTTTCGCGAAGGAATAATATAATTTGTTTGTCGCTCGACACCTTTGTTGTCCAAAAACGAGACATGCATGGAAGCACTGTCCATCAACAGAAAAGCTTCATCTTGGGTCGCATTCCATTGATAGGTAGCTGCGTTCCACTGTCCGTCTTTATGAATCAAAAGACGCGTTTCAAGCAGCCGCTGTCTCGAATCGCCTACCGCATCTCTCGGGGGATAAAAAAAAGTTTTGGCAATGATGGTACCATCGGGGAAGCTGGGCAAACCATCGTCTGAGGCGATCATTTTTCCTCCCTTAGGAAGAAAGATGACACGCTTTTTATCGGTATAGTCTGTAAATAAGGCCGAAGCTAATTCATAAGAAACCCCCTGGTCATTTGGAACAAGATCAGCAATTTTGCCCTTGAATAAATTGTAATCAGATAATTTATCCCGAAACACAATATTATCTTTAGCGACAGTTCCCCGCCCCGTATTATTCAGTATAATAAAAAGTATGGGGATCAATAAAACACCCATCAAAATTAGCACTTTTTTCATTTCCCTAATGCTCTTCTACCCTTCCGTCATTATCTTAAATTCGGACGAAGATAAGATAAAAAAGAGATTACAGCGGTGGATGCCTTGTTTTGATTTTCAGATTTTACTCTTAAGACAGAAAACAATAAAAAAACAGTTATTTTATCAAAATAAAAAACAGTTTCATGGATATGGATATATACGCAAATAAAATGGCTATATTTAACTGTCTTTTAACCAAAACTTCGGCTACATGGAAGATATGATTCTCTATAATCGACTTCAGTTCGCATTTACAATTACATTCCATTATTTATTCCCTCAATTGACCATGGGTTTATCCTTAATGATCGTCTATTTCAAATGGAAATTTCTGCAAACAAAAAATGAAGACTACAACCATGCTTCCAAGTTTTGGATGAAAATCTTTGCGCTAAATTTCACCATGGGCGTTGTAACAGGCATTCCCATGGAATTTCAGTTTGGTACCAACTGGGCCAAATTTTCTGAACTTACCGGTGGTATTATCGGACAGACCTTAGCCATGGAAGGTATGTTTTCCTTTTTCTTGGAATCTTCATTTCTAGGGATGTTTCTTTTTGGAGAAAAGTTGCTGGGGCATAAACTCCATTTTTTATCTGGACTCATGGTCTTTATTGGATCTTGGGCCAGTGGTTTCCTGATTATCGCCACGCATTCCTGGATGCAGCACCCTGTTGGGTATGAGATTCTCGAAAATGGTAAATTTGTACTGAACAATTTTAGTGCATTATTCAGTAATCCATGGTTATGGCCATCTTATCTACATAATCAAGCCGCTTCATTGGTGACCAGCTCGTTTTTCGTTGCTTCTATTGGAGCCTTCTATCTGTTAAGTGACAGGCATAGTAAGTTTGGAAAGATCTTCGTTAAAAGCGGCGTTATTTTTGGCGCTATTTCCTCCGTTATGCTGGCGTTTCCTACCGGAGACCTTGCAGCCAAAAATGTAGTCAAATATCAGCCCGCAGCCTTTGCTGGCATGGAGGGAATTTTCAAAACTGAAAAAGGGGGATCAGAGATTATTCTGATCGGTCAACCGGACATGGAAAACAAAAAATTGGACAATAAGATAGCCGTGCCGAATGTATTGAGCTTCCTGACCTACCAGCGTTGGGATGCAGAATTAAAGGATTAAATGAATTTGACCAATCTTTACATCCAACGAACGTGCCCGGACTGTATTACAGTTATCACATCATGGTAGGTTTGGGTACCATATTCATTGGCATTATGGTCCTTGGAGCGCTACTGCTTTGGCGGAACAGGTTGTATCAAACGAAATGGTTGTTGTGGATCATTATGTTTATGATTCCTTTCCCCTACATCGCGAATACTGCAGGCTGGTATACGGCGGAACTGGGACGACAACCTTGGCTAGTTTATAATCTCATGCGCATGGTAGACGGTGTATCCCCTACCGTATCTTCTGGAAATACATTATTTACCTTTCTCGGCTTCGTTGGTTTATACATTCTTTTGGGTTTGTTATTTCTGATGTTAGTCTTGAAGATTATTAGAAAAGGTCCTGAAACGACAGTTGCATTAACCTAATTAGCTATGGAAATATTCTGGTTTATCGTATTAACTTTCATGCTGGGAATTTATATCGTACTCGATGGGTACGATTTTGGGGCGGGAATTGTCCATCTATTCTTTGCTAAAACCGAACAGGAGAAAAAAGCTGTTACTAACGCGATTGGGCCGTTTTGGGATGCCAATGAAGTCTGGCTCATCGCTTCCGGCGGTGTCCTATTCTTTGCTTTCCCAACGCTTTATGCCTCCTCTTTCAGTGGATTTTACTTACCGCTCATGCTTGTATTATGGTTGCTTATTTTTAGAGCGATAAGTCTTGAACTCAGGGGGCAGGTTCACCATCGGCTTTGGGAGGCTTTATGGGATAAAGCTTTTGGTCTAGCAAGCCTGTTGCTGGCACTTTTCTTTGGCGCTGCCCTAGGCAATGTCGTTCGCGGAGTAAACCTAGGTATGGTAGAAAATGGTGTATCGACCCAAGAGCCATATTATTTCTTCTTAGCACTTTGGAACCCGACATTTGACCCATTAGCCCAACATCAAGGCATTATAGACTGGTTCACCATCATATTAGGTTTAGTTGCCGTCGTTACATTAACAATCCACGGTGCAGGCTGGGTCATTCTGAAAACATCCAGCACACTAAATACCAGATTAAAGAATATTGTTTTTAAACTCAACTTTGTCTTGCTTATCCTCGTCCTACTATCGGCCTATGTATGGCATTATGTGAAACCCATCTCCTTAAACAATCTTCAAAATCATTATTGGCTGTGGATATTTCCTTTGATTGCTGCTGTTGGATTACTTGGACAATTTTGGATCAAGACCTTTAAGAAAGATGGTATTGGCTTTCTATTTTCATCCCTGTTTATACTGGGGAGCTTTGCCACGACCGTTGCTTCCATGTTCCCTATATTATTGCCTTCAACGAATGACGTAAATCCATCCTTGACGATTCAAAATGCTGCAGCACATGAATATGGTCTTTCAGTTGGTTTAGGCTGGTTTATGTTTGCAGCAATTCTGGTGGTTGCTTATTTTATTATCCAATTTAGGGTCTTCAAAGGTAAGCTTGATGACGTCGGTTACGGTGACCACTAAGAGCGGCCTCTATTCGAGTCCCAACAACTTATGTTTCATCGCATGCTGTACAAGTTCAATCATATTTTTAACTTTAAATTTAGTCAGGAGATTGCGCCGATGCGTCTCCACGGTAACTGGACTTAAAAATAACTGCTCGGCGATTTGGTTCGTAGTAAGTCCATTAGAAATCAACCTCAAAATCTCTTTTTCACGCTGTGTAAGCCTGGGGAGACTGCTGATCGTAGAAATTGCACCGCGATAAAGTTCTTTTGCCCGATCACAAATTGCTTCTTTGCCGTCCAGGCCGAGCTGTACACAGCCCAGAAATTCTTCGTTGCTAACATCCTTTAAGATATAGCCATTTCCGCCAGCCTGCATAAACTGAAAAATAAGATTACCATCGGCCAAATTGCTCAATGCAACAATAGGAATTATAGGAAACAGCTTCCTCACCTGAGTACAGACATCTACTCCATTTGTCTGCAACAGTTGCATATCCATAAGTAGGAGATCCGCTTTCGTGGCCTTTAAAAATTCAATTAACGCAATTTCTTCCAAAAAGGGATATACAAGATACCCATCCTGATTATTGAGAAAAGAGGCAACACCTTCCAACAATAAAGGATGATCGTCTAACACTGCAATTATCTTCATGACTCAGCCTATTTAAACAGTTACACCAATTTCGATTTGAGTTCCAGATCCGAGCTTACTCTGAATATCAATTGATCCATTGATCCATTTCACTCTATTGACCATGTTATTTAAACCCAATCCATAATTTAACACAGCGGAATCAAAGCCTTTGCCATTATCCTCAACGAGGATATGCAGTACTTCGTCCGATTTACTTACCTGAACGATAATTGCATCTGCGTTTGCATACTTTAATGCATTTGAAATGGCCTCTTGAACAATTCGATATATGGCCAATCCTTTTTGAAAATCCACATTCAATTCAGGTTCATAGTTTTCAAATTGGATCGAAACATGACTATTTTTCATTGCTATACACAGTTGCTCCAATGCTGCTATCAATCCAAACTGACGCAACGATTCGGGCATTAGATTATGGGATATGCGCCTTACTTCGCCTAAGATATCGTTTAACTTCTGCGGCACTTCATCAGTCAAGAGTGTACTCTTTCCTACATCACCAGCAATCTTAAATTTTAGACCTGTTAACATACCACCTATGCTATCATGCAGATCTTGGGCTATACGCTGACGCTCCTGCTGCTCCCCCTTGAGCATAGATTCCGAAATTTGCAGCTGTTTTTCCTTTTCCAATTTGTCCAACACGATTTCGTGGTTGAGCTGAATCTGTGTATTGAGCTTCCGTTGTTTTCGATAGAAAAAAGCAACAAAAAGCACAATACAAAAAAGCAAAACGGCAATACCCAAAACGAGAAAAATCCGAAATTGGTTACGGTCCTTTTCTGCGCGTAGATTCAAAATTTCTTTTTCTTTTTCAACGGTCTTATATTTCGTCTCCATCTCATTCATTTTTTCCAGCAATTGGACCTTCTGAATGCTATCGGATAGTTTATTTGCCATATTGGACATCTTCAGCGCATCCTGATAATTACCCATCAGCTCATTCACACCCGCCAGTTGACTGTACACAATTTTACTGTTGTAGAGATCTCGCGTTAATAATCCATTTTTCACGATTTCCTCCAACTGCAGTTTAGCATCAGCATACTTTTTCTGCAAGAGATAAACATTAAATTTTCTGAACCGCATCATCTGAAATAATTTCCAATTGTTCATTTTCACCGACCAATCCAAACCGATATCCAACAGGCGAAGGGCTTCATCAGTTTGTTGCTTTGTGGTAAAATAAAGCGCCTCATTGTAATAGTAGTTGGGTAATTGAGAAGAATTCGGGTAATCGTTCAGGAGCTGTTTGACTTTGTCCAACAGTACTCTTGCTTCTTTGGATTTCACCTGATAACAATAATTACTGACTGTATTGAGATAAGCCACCACAAGTGCAGCACTCGGCGGTTGCTGCTCGAGCTGTTTTATGGCCAATTGATGGTATTCATCGGCTTTTGCAAGCTGATTGGACGACATAAACGTCATGCCGATCATCGTATTTATACTACCTTCCATGATGGGATCATGTGCTTTCGCATAAGGCAGACACTTCCCGTTAAGGATATCCAGAAAATCAGCAAATCCTTTTTTAGGAAATCGAATTAAGCCCAGATTATACCAAGCTTTGGCCAAAAGCCCCTGCTGAAAAGGCTTTTGTGCATTTCCAAGGAGGTCTACACATCGTTGGGCTTCAACTCCTGCATTTTTACTATCCAGAAATTGCCCATAATAAAAGCTTTTGTAAAGTGCCCCCATCGCCTGTAAGCTCCGGAACGGTTTGGCTAACCGCTCCCCCTGTTGCATATGATCCCAAAATTTGCTCGTATCTCTAAATCTATAATAATCTGCCAAATAAAAATGCTGCATTGCTTTCACACTGTCCCCCGAGCTCGATAGCAATAATTTTTCCGCATCAGATCGATATTTATTTTCATCCAATGGCAAAAAACTCTGTGCAGCTACAGCATGTACAGTAAAGTATACTATAAAAAATGCAATTATCTTCGTTAACTCTTTCAACTGAAACATCATTAATCCAATATCTTAATCATTTAAACAATTAAACTAAATGGGGCCTTTTCAGCCAATGGTTTCATAATATGTAATAAGAAAGTCTTACGGTGGTTAAAGACTTCTCTCTACCTCTAAATTTGCCGTCGATGAGGCTTCTTCAAAGTCGACAATAGAAAATATAGATCGGAAAACCGCGTAATCAAATGGCGGGTCCAAAAAACAAAGATATATCTCCGCGATGAATTGCTAAAGACATTCTTTTACTTTTTTGAAATTAATTGTCCAGATAGGGCTTGGCTAATCTATTTAAATATAGGCTAAAACATCTCTCGTTAATAAAAAAGCCTCTCGATAATTCGAGAGGCTTTTTTATTAACGATATTCGCTACTCTTTTTCGTAGCAATATCGATCAGCAAGTCCAGCTTACACTGGTAAGCCGAAGACAGCACATTTGGATTGTCGGACTCAAAAAGCGCAGATTTCATGATGGGCACACTAAAGGGCAATGTCCAGGCGCGGAGCGACTTCGCGATAGCATCCATTGCATTAATGCCCTGTAGTGCATGTACACCATCGGCCCAACAAACCAGTCCGATATGTTTATCCGTCAGGTAAGCCGGTTTATTTTTAGCACTGACTTCAAGCCAATCCAAACAGTTTTTCATGACACCGGGAATACTTCCATGATAAAGCGGAGACAACCAAAAATGTATATCTGCCTCAAGAAATAAGTTATTCATAATCTTGACCGCATTGGGTACCCGATTGAGGCTCAAATCAAATAAGGGTATTCCGCTATCAGCCAAATTAAAAATAGTATTTTCAACACCCCTTTGGTTCAGTTGGTCGGAAAAATAGTGTGACAATTTTCCCGATGTAGATTCTTGCCTTCTTTCCAAGGCGCCATTGAATAGTAATGCTTTCATTATACTTTCCCTTTTTTAAAAATAACTTTTGGCATACCAACCTCACCATACATCAACGTCTGGACAATAGGAATCAAACGTTCTGTCGCCAACATATAAAGTGACGCCGGAATATTAGGGCGGGCCCTTATGACAACTTTTTGCTGCTGAAAATGCGACAAATCCATCGCTTGCAAAGCCTGCATCCACAGGTCTATTTCCAAATCCTCCATCGCCTTAAAATCGTAATACGCTGCAACAGGATGAAGTTTTTCCGCCAGGGCCATATAGACCCAAGGCGGGATAATTGCGTCCACAGAACAGCTAATGGCAACCGCCTTATTTCGAAAAGCAGACCAGTCCACCGCCGCCAAAGCTTCTCTGAATTCTTTTTCTTTAACGATTGCTTCCTGATACAACAATGTTTTGATATCAAAACTTAGGATAGCAAGATTGGTCTTAAAATCAATTAGATCTAAAGCCAATATACCCGTGTTTTCAACTTTATTGATAAACATATCAAACCAAGCCTGCAATCACAGTATCGTATTTTTGTTCAACAACAGACCAATCCAAAAGCGACCAAAATGCATCCAAATAATCGGCTCTTTTATTTTGATATTTCAAATAATACGCATGCTCCCAAACATCGACCCCCAAAATAGGGAAACCTCTGCCGATCGATTGTGTATCCATCAGCGGATTATCCTGATTGGGAGTAGCTACGATAGCTAAGGCGCCGGAATGTTTTACATAGAGCCAAGACCAGCCCGAACCAAACTGCCCAAGTCCAGCATTTTTGATCTGGGCTTTGAGCTCTTCCAAAGAACCAAAGGCAGCGTTTATCTCATCGGCTAACTTCCCTGTGGGTACCGTTTTTGGATTGGGCGATAAAATTTCCCAAAATAGCGTATGGTTAAAGTGACCGCCGCCGTTATTGCGTACTGCTGGGCTATATTTACTTACGCTTGTTAATATATCCAATAGATCGTCAGCTTCGCCTGCTGTTCCTTCCAATGCCTTATTTAGATTGTCAACATAAGCTTGATGATGCTTTTGGTGATGAATCGTCATGGTCTCGCGATCAAAATATGGTTCAAGCGCCGCATAGGCATATCCTAACTGGGGTAATTGAAATTTGTGCATAGTTTTATTGTTTTTATGATAAGTCAAAACTAGAGAATCAAACTTAATAAAACAACTAAATAGTTGTTTTATTAAAGTCATAAAAATAAATCAAAAAGGATAAACCTATTTTTGAAACACATTTTAGGACAAAAAATAAAAACACTATCTTTGCTGATGTTATATAAAACAACTTTTTTATTGTCAAATGCAGAAGAATCCAGCTGATCGAATATTAATGTTATTAAAAATGCGCCGAGAAGCCACTGCAGCTTTGATTGCAACAGAGTTGGCTATAACAAAAGAAGGGGCCCGTAAACATTTATTGAACCTCGCGAATCAAAACCTGATTGTCTCCAATGCCCGGAGCGAAGGTATAGGCCGCCCCTCGACTTATTATAGTCTGTCACCACAGGGCATGGCAAGATTTCCAGATAGTCACGCCGACATTACAGTACAACTGTTGCAGTCGATTAAACAAGTGCTTGGCGAGAATGCTTTGGATCTACTTATTAGTGATCGGGAGTCCAAAGTATATCAAAAATATACTGACGCGCTATCGGATATTGAATCCATCGAAAAAAAACTTGAAGTTATTGCCGCAAAAAGAACGGAAGAAGGCTATATGGCAGAATGGAAAAAAGAGGCCGACGATTATCTGCTCATTGAAAATCATTGCCCCATATGTGCAGCAGCAACAGAGTGTCAGGGTTTTTGCCGTTCAGAACTGAATAATTTTCAGCAACTTATCGGTCCGGCTTATCGTATCTGTAGAACAGAATACATCATCGAAAACGCCCCACGCTGTACCTATCGCATTTCAAAGGCGAAATAAATCCAATTTATAAGGCATTCCTGCACAAATTATTAATATACCAAAAAGTATTTTTTATATTTGCATTAAAAGAACAGGAATAATCATGTCAAAAGCAGAACAGACACGGCAATTTATCATTGAGAAAACCGCGCCCATCTTTAATAAAAAAGGTTACTTTGCAACTTCTCTCTCGGACATCACTACCGCAACAGGCTTAACAAAAGGAAGTATTTATGGTAATTTCAAAGACAAAGATGACCTAGCCACCCATGTCTACACCTATCAGAGCAGAAAAATATCAGAAGCTGTTAATCAACAGATTACTCAACAAAAAACATCCTTAAAGAAGCTATTGTCTTTTATTGATTTTTACAAAGATAATTTCAAAAACATCGCAGCTTCAGGAGGTTGTCCCATGATGAATGCGGCCGTGGAAGCCGATGATTCGCTATCTTTTTTAACCCCCAAAGTCAGACGTTCCTTTGACCTTTGGAGACAGCGGCTAATTCTAATTCTTGAAGAAGGAGTTGCCAGCGGTGAATTTAAACAGCATATTTCTGCTGAAAATTATGCCATCACCTTTATGGCGATGGTCGAAGGCGGAATCTTGCTTTCCAAGATTTCCGGCCGAGGAAAAGATCTTGCCATTGTATTGGATAAAATGAAGGAAATGGTGGATCGGGAGATCAAGGCTTAATTTTTTTTACCAAAACAAATACCAATTGGTATATTCATAAGTTTATATTAAAATAAAAAGAGATGAAAAGAGTTGTAATAACTGGCATGGGAACAATTAACCCGCTGGGAGAAAACATAGACATATTTTGGGATAACATTTTGCGAGGCGAAAACCACACAACACTTATTAGCCGTTTTGATGCTTCGTTGTTTCGAACGCAGATTGCAAGTGAAATTAAACACTTTCAACCTGAAAAATACTTAGATAGAAATGAGATTAAACGGAGTGATCTCTTTACGCAATATGCTTTATACAGTGCAGCGCAGGCAATGGAAGATTCGGGACTAGATCTCGATGCCATGGATCCATTTGATATCGGTGTCATCTGGGGTGTTGGTCAGGGCGGCATGGAAACTTTCGAAAAAGAAGTAGAAGGCTACGTGACAGGAGATTACAAACCACGATTCAGCCCTTTCTTTGTTCCTAGACTTATCGTCAATATGGCTTCAGGCATGATTTCAATGAAGTATGGTTTAAAAGGAATCAATTACACGACCGTATCGGCTTGCGCCACATCCAATACGGCCTTTATGGATGCTTTTAATTACATTAGGCTCGGCAAAGCCAAAGTCTTTATAAGCGGCGGTTCCGAAGCCCCCATTACCCCGGCTTCCGTTGGCGGCTTTTCTGCCATGAAAGCCATGTCAAGCCGGCATGATAGCCCACAGACCGCAAGCAGACCCTTTGACCGGGATCGTGATGGTTTTGTTATGGGTGAGGGAGCTGGAGCACTCATCTTGGAAGAATACGAACATGCCAAGCAAAGAGGTGCAAAAATTTACGCAGAGCTTGTCGGAGCTTCAATGACCGCAGATGCTTACCATATGACCTCACCCCATCCAGAAGGGATAGCGGCAGCAAAAGCCATGTCTCTGGCTTTGGAGGAGGCTAAAATTAATACTAGTGGGCTCGACTATTTAAATCTTCACGCGACTTCAACGCCAGTTGGAGATATCGCCGAACTTAAAGCCGTACAACGGGCTTTTGGAAAGCTAAATAATCTATGGGTCAGTTCCACCAAATCAATGACAGGACATTTACTTGGGGCAGCCGGCGCTATCGAAGCGATCATTGCCATAAAATCCATCAACAATAATGTAATTCCGGCAACAATTAATATCGAAAATATCGATCCCGAGATTCCCGAGGGAATTCAAATTGTAATCAATCAGCCCTTAGAAAAACCTGTTCAGACTGCGATGAGCAATGCTTTTGGTTTCGGTGGGCACAATTCGAGTATCGTTTTCAAAAAGATTTAATTTTTTTTGAAATAACTCTTGACAAAGTGTAATAAACACACTATCTTTGTACTATCATAATTTAGGTTTATAATTGGTTATTTAAGGTTTTCATTCTCCCCGTTTGAAAACCTTTTTTTATGCCTATTTTTTTCACCAACTGTTATTTTTATATCTGCTTTTTTGGATCGCCATCCTTGTTAATGCCCAAATTACTTTAACCCTATTTCTGGAAGAGCCTAGGTTGACAATCAATTCCACATTTATTCAGTTAAGTTTGCTCGCGCCTTGAGAACAGCATGCTGGAGAGCACATTCTGTGGAATAAGAGATACCGCCCTTTTAACCATTGGCGCGGTCCTTTATAAATAATTAAGATAAACACTAAAGCAGTTACATAGGTATATCAACGTTTAACTAATCACAATTTTCAATCAATGTTTAAACAGTAATTAGTCACTAATTATTCAGTCCCTACTGAGTCATCACTGAGCAAGCACTGAACGAGCACTGAACGAACACTGAACAAGTATTGTCGAAAGAGATAAATTAGTACCTACTTGATCTCCATAGTTGCTTCGAAAAAATCGCATTACTTCCTATTCATTCTTGCATGCTACAGAATCCCTTTGGTATTACTAAGCTTGGTCGTGGAATTAGCCCGCATGGTTAGTTATCCGCAAAAGGTCTGCCGTGGATAGAACGGGATCCACTATTGGTCAGTATCAAAAAGAAGACATTCTAACTGATACACGCACATTTGAATTCAGAATGTAGTAAACAAAATATCGATTTACTGATGCGATTTAAGGGCTATAAAAAAAACAGCGAGACAACCGAAGTTGCCTCGCTGCATAAAAATAAACATATGAAACTAAAATTTTCCTGTTCGTTTATCCCACCACATCTGTTCACCCCACACATAATCTTTTACTTTAGTAGCGGCCGCTTCCACATTTGCTGTATTGTTTACATATTCACTGTTCGGATATGGTACACGCCAAGGTTGATCGTTATGATCCTTTCCATAAATGGAATTAAGGGATGGATAATTTGTTGATGGAATCCCTGTTCTTCGATATAAACTCCAAGCTTCGTAATTCTCCTTGAACAGTGCAACCCACATATCCCACCAAATACGTTCCTTTGTATTATTCCACTCTCCTGCTCCTTTTAAATACTCATTTGTAGCGTCTTGAGAAATACCATTTTCAGCCATGGATAAATTCACTGCCTTTTCATAGGCATCTTTTGCTGTAATCTTGACGTTGTACCCCAACATTGCGGCTTCAGCTAAATTATAGTAGGTTTCACAAGATTTAAAAAATGGTACGGATCCAGCAGGATCGCGTATATACTTATCACCAATCCAAGAAATAGTATCTAATTTTTTAGGTCCCGATGTTAATCCATTTTGATAACCAAGATATGCTCCGACATTATTTTTTGTCGCTATCGTAGCTATTCTAGGATCCGCTGTTTCAAGCATATGGTCAATAAAAATATCAGACAAACCCCAATTGTCAATGCGTTTTCCATAAACTCCGGAATTATACCATGGTTCTAGATATGGAAGTGCTCCGGGGAACTGAACCGCAGTATTTTCTCCATTGTTCTCAATCAGCGGATATTTAGTTGGACTGGCTGCAATTTCTTCTATAGTGGTTTTAGCTAAACTAGATGATACTCCGGAAATACGTATTGCCATTCTAAGCCGTAATGAGTTACAGAATTTTTGCCATAAAAGCATCTGATCTTTGAGAGATCTATCTTTGTTCCAGTAAACAATATCGAATTCTCCAAGTTCATCTTCACCAATCCCAGCAGCCATTTCATCAGCGATACTTTTCAGATCTGCCATCACTGCAGGATAAATATCCTCCTGTTTGTCATATTTTGCCAATAATATACTCCCATCTTCCGGCTTACCTTTCAATGCTTCAGAATAGGGAACATCGCGCCATCCCTCAGTTAATAAAAACCACATGTAGTCCCGCCAGATTCGGCTAACAGTTCTTATATTTTTATATGCATCTGCTTTTGCTTCTGTCTTTGCAAGAATATCTTTAATTTGTGTATTGTTATAATAACAATTATACCATCGATTACCATATGTATTATTCGTTGGATTTAATCCACCCAGGTAATCCATGTATTGAATCTTAACAATATATCCTGCAAATGTTCCATATCCATCGATATCACCTCCAAAAGATTCCGCAGTGTTACGGAGTATATTGGTCAACATATTTGCAGGTGGAACATCCGGTAAAGCATCGGGATCAGTATTGATCTCGGCAAATTTTTTAGTACATCCAGAAAAAATCACCATAGAGATTATGACTGGCATACTTAGTTTCTTTAATAAACTTTTCATAGTTTCTTATCTATTTTAAAATAATAGAATCGATTTTATTATTCTCTAATTCTGTTAAAATGAAAATCCTAATTTAAGTCCGATACTTCTCGAAGAAGGAACTGTAGCTTGTTCAAAACCTATTCCTCTGCTATCACTGGAAACACCGCTTGTTTCTGGATCAAGGCGCATCGTGTTTGATTTATGTACCCAAAGCAATGCTAAATTAGAACCGATCAAAGATACATTGGCACGTTTGATCCCTTTAATCCTGCTATAAATATGAGAAGGAACAGTATAGGTTAGATAGGCTTCACGTAATTTAAGGAATGAGCCATCAAAGACGTAGCTTTCTGAAATTCCGCCTGATTCGAACCAATCTTGAGCATTGGTCTCAATGGTGTTAGTTACCCAGCCACCATTACCATCCGACATAACAAAACGCTCGTTGGTCATTACATCCTTACCAGCGACAATTGCTCTTTCGCGAACACCGTTTGCTGCGGTAACTTCTGCTACCCCTGTTGTATAGGCATGAGCCATAGTCTGGGACCAAATATCCCCTCCTTTTCGGAAATCGAGCATAAAACCAAAACTGAAATCTTTATACCTAAAATCATTTCGGATACTTGCTAAAAAATCTGGAGTGACATTACCAATGACTTGACTTGCCTTTGAAGCCACTAGACCACTGCTATTAACTTTAATAGCTCCTTTCATTGGGCCGTCTTCAACGCGATCATATCCCGTACCTTTCAATGCGCCCCATGCCTCACCGACTGTTGCTGTATTTGCGATTCCCCAGGTCCAACCCACTTGATAGGTCTTTAAATTCAATTCTGGATATAACTCTAAAATCTTATTTCTATCTCTAGAAAAATTAACTGTCGTAGTCCAATTTAAACCATTCTCATTTTTTAAAATGTCGCCTCTTAATTGTAACTCTACCCCCTTGCTTTCAATATTACCCGCATTCAATACCATATTACTAAAACCAACTACATTCGAGGTCGTCACTGGTAGAATTTGTTTTTTCGCATTTTTATGATAATAAGTAAAATCAGCATGGATACGATCTTTCAAAATACCAATCTCAGTTCCTACCTCCCATGTATAAATCGCTTCTGGTTCTAAATTGTCTATTGCAAATGTCATACTCTTATACATTTGTGCTAAACCATTGAAGGCATTGGGTTGGGCATAATAGTAATTCCCATTACGATAAGGTGTGGTAGCATTACCTACCTTAGCAACGTTCAAACGTAATTTCCAAAAAGACAACACGTCGCTTCTTAGATTAGCAAAAGAGGTGGTTGGAAGCCAGCTTAAACTTGCCGAAGGATAAAAAAATGATTTTGTTAATGTGGATGACCAATCATTACGGGCTGTTGCATCTAAATACAATTGATCTTTCCAACCAATGGAAGCCTGACCATAGATTGAATTTGAACGATTGTGTGCATGATCCATATTGGTAACAGCATCGCCTATTTTATTTGTGATCGTATACACACCTAAAACAGTTAAACCACTGGCTCCTAAACTATTTGATTCAAACTGATTATCCCTATAGTTTAAACCAACCAATCCCAAAACATCGAAATCACCATATTTTTTATTAAAATTTGCGAGAAAATCAGCATTAAATTCAGAGTTACTGCTCTTAATTTCATTGAAACTTCCAAGCGGGTGATCGTAGTTATAATAATTCCGTTCGAAAATATTTGTATGATAGTAGTCCAAGCCTACTCGCCCCTCAAATTTTAGAAATTCGAAAGGTTGGTAGTACAGGGATGATTTACCAAAAATGCGATTTGTCTTTAGGGAATTCAACGAATTATACATTGAATAATAAGGATTCATATGATAATTGGAATTCCAATTATAATAGGTGTAATTTCCCTGTTCATCTCTTTGATTCCAATTTTTCTTCAAATCTTGCATGTCAACTTGACGCCCGAACCAAATCAAACCGTTCATAGGATTAGCACCATCATACCCCTGCATAATTAAGTTTCCACTTTCAGTCCGTGTGAAAGTAGACATGATATCATATGAAAACTTATCATTAATTTGATAAGTATTATTTAGTTGTGCCGAATATTTTTTCTGATCGGTGTTAGGTACCGTTCCTTTTTGATCACGAAAAGATAAAGAGGCACGAGTTGAAGATCGATCATTTTTTGCCAAAAGAGAAAGGTTGTGATTCTGCGAATAGCCCAATTGAAAAAAGTCTTTTACATTATTCGGGTGCGATATCCAAGGCGTTGCCTGTCTTACGCCATTCACTACTGGACTGTTAAACTGAGGTAACTGTAGTCCAATATCCAACCTCGGGCCCCATGATTCGTCAAAACCGTCATTAATACCACCTCCGGCACCATTTACATAAGAAAACGAACTATCTTGCGCAAACTGTTGATATGTTATTCCCTTACCTTTTGCCAGTAGCCCATAGTTATATTCATCACCTCTAGAACCCTGGCCATATAAATTCTGATACTTAGGAATTGTAGATGCCTGATCTACAGTAAAATTTCCATCATAAGACAATACAACACCATTTTTTGCTCTTTTTCCTGATTTTGTTGTAATCATTAGTACTCCCTTACCAGCCCGCATACCGTATAAAGCTGCAGAGCCCCCCTTCAAAAGGGTAACACTTTCAATATCTTCTGGATTGATATCATTTAACCCTGATCCGTAATCCACCCCGCTATACGTGTTATCACCTGTACGTTGCGTCGTATTTGACATTGGTACCCCATCTATTACCACCAATGGTTGTTGATCAGAAAGTAAAGAGGTATTTCCACGTACTGAAATCCTTGCTGACGCCCCTACAGCTCCCCCAAATTGATTAACTTGGACGCCAGCAACTTTTCCAGATAGTGAACTTGTAAGATTCAACTGACCCGCATCTGTCAATTCTTTAGCTTTAACTTCCTGAATTGCTGCTCCTAATGATTTTTTAGAGCGCGTAATCCCCATCGCTGATACGACTACTTCGTCTAGACTCGTTTCATCAGGTTCAAGCTTAACCTGAATTGTACTCTGATTGGTTAAGTTAACTTCTTTACGACCATAACCGATAGCCGACACACTTAAAGTACCAGCTTGCTTATAGTTAATCGTAAATTCACCATTTTGTCCAGTCTGTGTTGCTGTTCCATCCCGAAGTGTGATTGTAACCCCGGGGATAGGTTTCCCGTCTTGGTCGACCACCTTCCCCTTTAAAACTGTTTGCGCATATACTGCCGAGCTTACCAAGACAGTAGCGGCTAGCATAGCAATGCTTTTTCTGTTCATAAGTTTAGTTTCAGATGTGTTAGTTTATAGTGCTTTTTATAACAACTAAGTTAGAGGTACGGAGCTTTTCTTGTTAACCGAATTTTGACAAGTATTGCCCAGTTCTTAACCCAAAGTGTTAAATATTTAAGACTGCGGTCCCGCCAAGAACTATTCATTTAAAATACAGCTAAAACCTTAAACCTGAAATCTGCGGATTTTTAGGATGGTGGTCTATTCAAAAAATATCAGCGGTAAAATCCCAAAAAAGTTTTATACTCTTTTAGAATTTTACCGCTGATACAATATATATTCCGGTGCCTATGGAATCAGATTGATAGCTAAATTGATTAGAACACGAGACTTATCTAATATCGCGATCTGAAGTTTTCCGCGATTTAAATCCCGATTGGAATTTCATACACTAAATGACAGAATACAATGTTTGTTTATACTGCTGCACATATTCCTTTGGATTACAGCCCACAATTTGCTTAAAAACCCGATTAAAATTAGTGATGCTATTAAACCCACAGTTGTAGGCAATAAAAGAAACGCTATCCAAGTGATCCTCATTTAACTGGTTACAAACTTCCTTCACTCTTATCCGGTTAAGATAAGTCACAAAAGTAACACCGCAATGCTTTTTAAAATATCGACAAAATGCCTGCGGAGTAAGATTTGCATGATCAGCAACATCTTCCAGCGTAATTTCGTCTTTATAGTGCTCCTTAATATAATTACAGATGAAATTAATGCGGTTTGATCCATGCATTGTATCAAAGGCCACTTCTACCCGCTCGTTACATAGCGCATCTGCCTCCCGTGAAATATTTGCCAATGCTCTTAGTAAATAAAAAAAGTGCATTAACTTCTCCATCTGATCAGCGGAATTCAATTGACAAACCCGTTCCGATATCTGCTCAAAATACCTCTCCGGCACCTTAAATCCTCTGGAATTATTATAGATAAATTGATTCAGCGATTCAAATTCATCCAAAGAAAATAGTGATTTCAGCTTACCATTGGGATCAAAAAAGATAGAAACAGAACGTGATTCATTGGAAAGACCGTCTTGGGACGCTGACTTAAAAACGTGAGGTTGATTCGCCCCTAAAAAGAATATATCATTTTCCTTAAAGGGATGTAGCGTATCTTCAACAATCAAAATTCCACTACCTTTTTTTATCCACATTAACTGAGCTTCCTGATGACGGTGAAAATAAGGATAGAAAGTTTCCAAAACATCTTCTTGAACAGTTAAACTTTGCCCTCGGGTTGTTGGCACGTTAAATTGAAGCGTTTTCATAGTTTATTTAGTTTTATGTTTACTGTTTAGTAATATAAATATAACAACTACAATGGAAGATTACTTCTTGCAAACAAAACATAAAAATACTATACCAAAATATGTTTAGAATTCGACAATATTTAATAATCCCTAAGAAATATGCAAACCAAAACAAAGAATTCACATTAAAAATTCACCAGCAGTAAAAAAATGGGTTAAAATACAATTAGACTTTGATAAATTGTGCAAATTATTATTCAACAGAAAGGCTGAACTTTATTTAATTTCGTTGTTTGACCTTTTTAGAGACAAAATGGCGAGCATATTCATTTGTAACAACAGCAAACACTACACTATCAAAGATAGACCTTTAAATAAATGATTTTGACATGCATAAATTTTACGATATTCGTATTAGACAATAACCCGCTAGGTAGACAATTCTACTTCAAGCCGAAGCAGATTACAAACAATTCATGATTCTAGCACAACAAAAACAGTACTTCCTTTAATTTCCAAACTTATGTTCAAAAAAGAAATATTTCTTAATCGCCGAAATAATCTGTTATCAACGTTCACAACTGGCAAAATTCTTTTGTTAGGCAACATTGAAAATCCGATCAATTTTGAGCACAATACTTATCCGTTTCGCCAAGACAGCAGCTTTTTGTATTATATCGGTATCAAAAGTCCACGTTTGGCGGCTGTATTGGACACCGAAAAAAACGAGACCATCCTATTCGGCGATGAAATGACCATTGACGATATTGTGTGGATGGGGCAACAACAGACTTTAGCTGAAAAGGCTGACCTTTCTGGTATCAGCAAGGTCCTTCCTTTCAATCAACTCTTCGACTACCTTAGCAAAGGAAAACAGGAAGATATTCACTACCTTCCTCCTTATCAGTCGCATAATAAGTTATTACTTGAGCAGCTAACCGGCCGTCCCGCAAATCAGCTCCAACCTTCTGAGGCTTTGATTAAAGCTATCGTTGCACAACGGAGTATCAAATCGGCCGAAGAAATTATCGAAATAGAGAAAGCCGTAGATATTGCTGTTGATATGCACCGCATTGCTATGCGAATGACAAAACCTGATCTTTACGAATATCAGATCAGCAATGCCATGCAACATTTTGCGCAAGATCAGGGAACCTCCTTCTCCTATCCGCCGATAGTCACAAAAAGGGGTGAAATTCTACACAATCATATGCAATTTCATCAGCTTTATGAAGGTGATATCCTGCTTAATGACTCGGGCGTGGAAACAGCTATGGGTTATGCTTCGGACCTGACCAGAACCTTTCCCGTAGGAAAACGTTTTACGGCTTTACAGGAGGAAATTTACCAGATTGTCTTACATGCGTTTAAATCAGCAGAGCAGCTGCTGACATCCGGAATTCGTTTTAAAGAAATACATTTAAAAGCCTGTGAAGCGCTTGTAGATGGACTTATACAAACTGGCTTCATGAAAGGCAACGCGCAAGATGCAGTCACGAATCACGCGCATGCGCTTTTCTTTCAATGTGGATTAGGCCATATGCTCGGTCTTGATGTGCATGATATGGAGGATCTTGGTGAACAATATGTAGGCTATACCGAAGCTGAGCCAAAAGATACCAAGACTTTTGGAATCAAATCGCTGCGGCTAGGTAAGAAATTGGAGGCTGGCAATGTGCTAACCGTTGAACCCGGCATCTATATTATCCCGGAATTAACGCAGCTTTGGGAACAGCAAAATTTACACAAGGACTTTATCAATTATGATTTCTTAAAAAAACATCTCGATTTCGGTGGGGTCCGTATTGAAGATAATTATCTTATTGAAACAGATGGATACCGTCGTTTAGGAAAATACCTTGAACGCGAGATTCAGGAGATCTATCAACTCAAAGACAATCCAATTGATTAATTAACGAACAACTAACATAATGATAAACCCAAAAAGTAAACTTAAATTCTTTTGGGGTCAACTCAAACAGATAAACAAATGAACAGCATTAAACAGTCGATCTTTATTATTCTAATACTGATTTTTCAGGTTCCAGCTTCCCTTTTTGCGCAGCGACTCTGGACAGATCATGGTGATCAATATTATGAATTTTCCGACAAGGGAATAGAAATGGTCAACCCTAAAAATGGGGTGCGCTCCATCTTCCTTTCACAGCAATCGCTTATTCCGAAAGGCGCAACGGTCGCCTTGAAAGTCGAAAATTTTTCCATTTCCAAAAACAAGGAGCTTATATTGATCTATACCAATAGTAAAAGAGTTTGGCGCGAGAATACAAGAGGCGATTATTGGGTTTACAACAAGAAGACCAATCAGTTGCAGCAACTAGGCCAAAAATTCCCGACCTCACAACTGATGTTTGCGAAATTTAACCCACAAGCAGATAAAGTCGCCTACGTTAATAAAGCCGACCATAATGTTTACGTGGAAGATCTCGCTAATGGCAGCATCGTTTCCGTTACCAAAGATGGAACAGACCGTTTAATCAATGGTACTTTCGACTGGGTATACGAGGAAGAATTTGGCTGTAAAGATGGTTTCCGCTGGTCGCCGGACGGTGCTTCCATTGCTTATTGGAAGCTTGATGCCCGCAACATCCGTAATTTTCTGATGATCAACAATACGGATAGCCTCTACTCCTATACCATTCCCGTGGAGTATCCTAAAGTTGGACAATCGCCGAGTGCCTGTTCGATATGGACCTATGAAATTGCCACTGGAAAAAATACCATGCTGAATATCCCGGGAGATCCCAACCAGCACTATATTCCCCGCATGGAATGGTGTCTTGATAGCAAGCAGGTTATCCTAGAGCAGCTCAACAGAAAACAAAATGAGAGCAAAATTTATACCGTCGCTCTCTCCGATAATAAAGCGCAAAATATACACCAGGAGCAAAGCGACTCGTGGATTGATATCAAAGCACGATGGAACAACAATGATCCTTCGGGATGGGACTGGGTTCAAGGTGGCAAGGCCTTCATCTGGGTCTCGGAAAAGGACGGCTGGCGCAAAATCTATCAGATTGATTTATCGGGCAACGAGAAGCTGGTTATGAAAGCGGACTATGATATGATCAATCTTGACTTTTTCGATCCGAAAAATGAAACGATTTATTTTACCGCCTCTCCAAACAATGCAACGCAGAAGTATCTGTATAGTGTATCAACGAAAGGCGGAATTCCAAAAAGACTGACCCCGGCCTCATACGAAGGCACCTGCGATTATGATATTTCAAAAGACGGTAAAATTGCCATCTTCAGCTTTAGCAACCGGGCAACCTTAAAACACAATGCCGTTATTGAGTTACCGACACACAAAATACTCGTAGACTTTGATTTTAAACGTGAAAAGAAAGTCAGCGATGGTATTGCCGAGTTTTTTAAAGTTAAAACAACGGACGGTATTGAGTTAGACGGCTGGATGGTAAAACCACTTGATTTCGATCCCAATAAAAAGTATCCTGTCGTCTTTATGGTCTACGGCGAACCAGCATCACAAACTGTATTAGACAATTTTGGTGCAGGTTATAACAGTTTATATAAAGGAAATATGGCGCAGGATGGCTACATTTATATTTCTTTGGATAATCGCGGAACTCCTGCTCCTAAAGGCAGCTTGTGGCGAAAAAGCATCTACCGCAATATCGGACAGCTCAATATTCGCGACCAGGCTTCGGCAACACAAGAAATTCTGAAATGGCCTTTTGTCGACAGTTCACGCGTGGCCGTCTGGGGCTGGAGCGGTGGCGGATCAAGCACGCTTAACCTACTGGGACAATATCCTCAAATCTATAAAACGGGTATTGCTATTGCAGCTGTAGCAAATCAGCTCCTTTACGACAATGTATACCAAGAACGCTACATGGGCCTCCCTCAGGAAAATCTTGCAGACTTTGAAAACGGCTCGCCGCTGAAATATGCAAAAAACATCAAAGGTAACTTACTCTATATCCATGGAACCGGAGACGACAATGTGCATTATCAAAATGCAGAAGTCCTGATCAATGAACTGATCAAAAATAACGTGCAGTTCCAGTTGATGTCTTACCCCAACCGCAGCCATTCGATCAGCGAGGGACAAGGCACGCATGAGCATTTAAAAACATTATTTACAAACTATCTAAAATTACATTGCCCTCCGGGTGGAAGATAGACCGAATAGTTATCATTTACAGATGAAAAGAATACTATTATATGCACTGGGAACCTGTGGTCTACTGACCGCAGGTATACAGCAATCAGCAGCACAGCTGATGAAAGAAAAAAATGACTTCACAAGAGCGGATTCACTGCGCGGATATCTGTCACCGCTGCGAACCTGCTACGATATCCAATATTATCATTTGGATGTTAAGGTAGATATAGACAATAAGTTTATTTCGGGTTCAAACCTTTTCCGTTTCAAGGCCACAACTGATTTTAATCGCCTGCAATTTGATCTTTTTGCAAATCTCAACGTAGACAAAGTCGTATATAAGGGGAAAGAACTTTCCTTTACCAGAGAACACAATGCTGTCTTTGTCGAATTTCCTGCGACTATCAAGAAAGGAATACAGGAAGAGTTTACGGTATATTACGAAGGCCATCCTACAGAAGCGGTCAAAGCTCCCTGGGACGGCGGCTTTGACTGGAAAAAAGATAGCAATGGAAAGCCATGGGTGGCAACGGCCTGCCAGGGTATGGGCGCGAGTGTCTGGTGGCCAAACAAAGACCATCAATCCGATGAAGTGGATAGTATGCTGATTTCCATCGCTGTCCCAAAAGAGGTGATGAATGTATCCAATGGACGTTTGGTCAAGGTAGAAAAGATGAAGGATGGTTACACCAAATACCACTGGAAAGTTGCCAATCCAATCAACAACTACAATGTCGCCATCAACATCGGCGACTACGTTCATTTTAAGGAAAAATACAAAGGTGAAAAAGGACCATTGGATATAGACTACTATATTTTGCGCGAAAACGATACGGCAGAAAAAAAAGCCCATCTTCAAAAAAACGCCAACCAGACCTTAGAAGCCTTTGAACATTGGTTTGGTCCATATCCCTTCTATGAAGATGGCTATAAACTTGTTGAAACCTACCATACCGGCATGGAACACCAGAGTGCCATCGCCTACGGTAACCATTACCAGAATGGCTATCGCGGCGGAGATGCGTCTGGAACCGGCTGGGGACATAAATGGGATTTTATTGTGGTCCACGAATCTGGTCATGAATGGTTTGGCAACAATATTACTTCAGCTGATCTGGCAGATATGTGGATCCACGAAAGCTTCACTAATTATTCCGAAGGCTTATTTATCGACTATTTCTATGGTAAGGAAGCCAGCCAGGCTTACGCCCATGGTATCCGGAGCGGGATCCAAAATGATAGCCCCATCCAGGGCCCCTACCACGTAAATAAAGAAGGATCTGGGGATATGTATCCCAAAGGCGGTGTTATGCTCAACATGATCCGTACGATGATCGACAATGATGAAAAGTGGCGGAATATTCTCAGGGGATTAAACAGCAAGTTTTATCACCAACAAGTCGATTATACTGATGTTGTCAACTACGTAAGCCAGCAGTCCGGTCTAGACCTGTTAAAAGTATTTGAACAGTATGTAAAACATACTGGCATTCCTACACTGGAGATCAAACAAGATCCTTCAGGCAGAATATTGGGTCGCTGGATCAGCGAAGTCAAAGGCTTCCATATGCCCATACATATTGGCGTAAAAGGTCAAAAAAGAGAACTTATCCAGTTGGACCAACATTTCAGACCGATTAAAGTGGCCGGTTTAACAAAAGAGAATATCGATATTGATACGTTTAACTATTATGTCGGCGTATTGGTCGAATAAAAACAGCTTCAACGTTACCAACATGAAATAAACACAGCGCCCCAGAAAGTTAGCTACTTTCCGGGGCGCTGTGTTTTTGAACCACTCTTATCGCTTCATACCTATTCCCAATTGAAATAAAACCTTCATGACTTCGCAGACTCCAACAGCAATAAAAGCATACCGAAGGTCCTTTCAATAAGATCCAGACTCGTTCAGGAAAAACAGGAAATAGGCCTGCATTAGCGGATTATTGTCCTGATGAAAGATCAATACTGATTCCAGGCAGGCGGATCTACGCCAAGAAGATGTTTTACAAAATAGTCCCTTCTTTTTCGTTCACCATAATCTCCCCCGGAAGAATGCCCCATCCCAGGAACCATGATAAAATCATGATTCTTACGCGCTTTGATCAACGCATCAACCAATTGGAAAGTGGATGAAGGATCCACATTATCATCAAGTTCTCCAACAATCAGCAAAAGATTTCCTTCCAGCTTAGCGGCATTTTCGATATTCGAGCTAGCCGCATATTCAGGACCTACAGGCCAGCCCATCCATTGCTCGTTCCACCATATTTTATCCATTCGGTTATCGTGACAGCCACAGGAGGAAACGCCAACTTTGTAAAACTCGGGATGGAATAACAACGCGCCGGTTGAACTTTGCCCCCCAGCAGATGTGCCATAAATCCCTACCCTGCCGATATCCATGTATTTATATTGCTTTGACGCGGCCTGCATCCAGGCAATTCGATCCGGGAAGCCCGCATCTTTCAGATTTTTCCAACAGACATCATGAAAAGCCTTTGAACGATTTGAGGTCCCCATGCCGTCGATCTGTACCACAATAAAGCCCAATTCGGCGAGTTCGTACATCCCGCTCGGGTTGCTGTAAAATGATTTTGGTACGAAAGAACTATGGGGTCCCGCATAAATGTATTCGATGACAGGGTAGCTTTTAGCGGGATCAAAATTCGTCGGCCGAATAATAATCCCCCAGATATCCGTTACGCCATCACGTCCCTTGGCTTTAAAAACCTCTGGTGCACGCCACCCTGTAGTTTCGAGCAGACTACTGTTTGTTTTCTCCAACTCCATGATAATACCGCCATTTTTGTCGCGCAATACTGAAATTGGCGGCTGATCGACCCGGGAATACGTATCCACAAACTGCGAATAGTCTTTATTGAAAAAAGCTTGATGATTTGCATTTTCTTCGGTCAGCAGTTTTAAGCCCTTTCCGTCTAAACCGATAGCGTAATAGTGGACCAAATAGGGATCTTCTGCGGCATTCATTCCGCTGCCTTCGAAAATAACCGTTCGTTTTTCAGCATCAACATGCACAACTTTCCGAACAACCCAGTTTCCTTTCGTTATCTGGTTCTTTACTTTTCCAGTAATTCCATCATAGAGATACAGGTGGTTCCATCCATCACGCTCAGAGGCCCATACAATCTCCTTTCCATCGGCCAGATCCTCCCGGTATTTCTTGCCGCTATAATCAATAAAGGTCTTATTCTGCTCTTGAATTAGAAAACTCGAGTTACCGCTATTTGCATCCATCTGCATGACGCCATAGACTTGATGCCCCCGTTTGTTATACTCGAAGGTAAATGCTCTGCTGTCATCGCGCCAGGAAAGATCCGAAAGGTAAAATTGATTTGGTATGAGTGCAGCATCAAACACCGATAGTCGATCTTTTTCAAGATCATATAAGATAGGTAGTTTTTGCGCAAGCTCATCTCCGGGCTTCACGTAATCGCGTGTCTGAATTTTAGGCTGCAGTTGATCTTTAGGAGAAGATTCAATAAGCGTCAGTTGCCTGATCTCTATTTTTTGAGTTTTTACTGTAGCCAGCTTACGACTATCAGGTGCCCATTGAATATCATTGCTATAATAATTTGCCGTGTTGCCGTCAAAGGTAATTTGTCGCGCTTCTTTTGTGTTTCCCTTTATTGCCAGGAATACATTATTATTGCGGATAAATGCCACATGTTTTTTATCTGGAGACTCAACTTCCCTATAGGCATTTCCCTGTTCACGCTGCCCCCAATAGCGCGTATTTCGATCTTTATTTCCACTTGCAGCGCCCTGGCTCAATTGCGAGGAACGACGGTTCCAGATCCACAGGTAGCCCGCGATATCGAGCGACACTTGATCCTGGTCCAGCAATTTTATCTGATCATTGGAAATAACACGACTTTCGATTTTCCGCCCTAGTTTTTCATCCACTAACGAAAATACTTTCGTCAGATCAAACAGCTGTTCTTTTGTTTTTGCCTGGGGATTGACCAAAATATACTCTTTTCCCTGCAACGTATTTCGATCATACCAAAAGAGATCCCCCTTATCATTCCAAGAAAACTGGCCGGGCAGATTTTCAATTTTGTTGGTCAATTGTTTTTTTAGGTTTTGTGCACGTGTATAATCTGCCAAAGTTCCTTGACCAAACAGAAACTGTGCCGACAACAACAAAACCGCTGTACTAAGAAACTTCATACTTTCTTCGCTTAGGATTGATTAAATAATAGATCGGGATACCCAATAGTGCAATGATAATGCCTGGCCAGGTATAGTTGGGTTTGAAAATGACCATCAACCCAATAAAGGCAAGTCCCATCAGAATATAAAGAACGGGAAGAAAAGGATAGCCAAATGCTTTATAGGGTCTGTTCAAATCTGGACGTGTGATACGGAGACGAATAATACCCGCAATCGCGAGTACATAAAATATGACTACCACGCAGGTAATCATGTCCAATAAATCACCATATTTTCCGCTTAAACACCATATTGACGCAGCGGCACATTGTATCCAGAGTGCCCAGGCAGGTACCGCATGCGCATTGAGCTTACCCGCCCTTTTAAAAAACAAACCGTCTTTGGCCATAGAATAATACACCCTCGCTCCTGCCAGGATAATCCCATTATTACAGCCAAAAGTGCTGATCATGATCATAATGGCTATAATAGTAATCCCAAAAGGACCAAAAACCTCTTGTGCGACACTCATGGCTACACGATCTTTTGGTGCATTGACCATAGCTTCCAAAGGCAATATGCCGGTATACATCAAATTAGTCAGAAGATAGATCACAGTAACTAGCAAAGTCCCTAATGCAAGACTCAAGCCGATATTACGCTGTGGATTGTTAATTTCGCCAGCCACTGCGGAAGATGAGTGCCAGGAATCGCTGCTGAAGAGCGCACCGACCATAGCCGCAGAAAAAGCACCCATTGCTGAAAATCCATCATAGGATGTGTAGGTTCCATCCGTATTTAAACGGCGCATTGACCAAAGAGATATATTGTCCCAGTTCCAAGTCCAAACTTCATGTTTCAAAGCCAGGAATCCAAAGAGCAACAAGAGCAACAGACTCCCGATCTTGATCAATGTGATGGATGTCTGTACGCGCTTTCCGCTATTTACGCCTCTTGAATTAATATAGGTTAATACAATAATGACGGCAATTGCCAGCAGCTGCGCTGCCGATACCCGATAATCTGACCATTCTAGCAGGTAAACATCTTCATCCATAGAAGGGAAGAGATAGGCTGTAAATTTCGCAAAAGCTACCCCCACAGCCGCTATAGTCGCAGTTTGTATAACGGCAAAAAATGTCCAGCCAAATACAAAACTTAACACTGGCCCATAAGCCTCCCGTAGGTAAATGTATTGTCCTCCTGCCTTTGGAAACATCGCACTCAATTCTCCATAGCTCAACGCTGCAGTCAATGTCATAAAACCACAAATCAGCCATACGACCATCATCCAGCCTGCAGACCCCGTGTTGCGCGCAATATCCGCAGATACAATAAAAATCCCAGAACCGATCATACTTCCAACCACCAGCATAGTGGCATCCAGTAACCCGAGAGACTTTTGAAAAGTTTGTTTCGACTCACTCATAAACACCTAGTTATTAAAATGATAAAACTTCCAGTTTGTCTCATAATCGGGGGTTAACTTCTCGCCCTTGATAATCGCTCTCAACATTTCCATCGGTAGATAATTTTCTTTGATCACACGGTCATGGAATGCAGCAAATGACATTTTCCCTTGATCTACGACCTCCTCTTTGATACGCATCAATTGCAAGCCGCCTACGAGATAGGCCAGCTGATATAGAGGATCATAGGAACCTTCAAACGATCTCTTTACTTCACCGTGCGCATTAGCCGACTCAAATCCCACGCGGTTTACCAGATAATCGATGCATTGCTGCGGCGTCCACTCCCCTAAATGAAATTTAATACTAAAGGTTATTCTTGCACAGCGATGCATGCGCCAAAATAACATCCCGATTCGCTCCTCCGGAGTTTTTGCAAATCCCTTGCTATACAGCAGCAATTCCCAGTACAATGTCCATCCTTCCGTCCAAAATGGCGTATTAAAAGCCTCTTCGCGGTAAGGCTTGTAACGCCTATTCATGAAATATTGCAGATGATGACCGGGAATCAATTCATGCTGGACTGTGCCACGGGAGAAATAAGGATTATTGCCACGCATACTCATCAGTTTCGCCTGCTGATCCATCGTGTTTGTCGGATAGGATATGCTAATTTCCCGTCCGCCTGTAAAAAAGGGGTTGACCCGCTGCCGTTCAGGTGTCATCATGATCATGCCCCAAGTCTCATCTGCCAGCTCAGGAATAGTCATGAGTTTATTTTGTTCAATAAATTGCTGTGCATCGTTATACAATCTCATGATGAGCTCCGGCTGTTCTCCAATGGGTACGTAGGAGTTTTTAACCTTTTCCTGTGCAGCCCGCCAGTCATCGCCGAACCCCATTTCACGGCTCGCTTTCAATAACTCGGCCTCACACCATTTAAACTCCTGATCAGCCAATTTTAGAAGATCGGCAGCTGTATAACTGATCATTTCTGCTTTGAGCCTTCGGTTTATCTCTTTTTCCCCAATAGGCCAACCAGCAATCTGGCTATCATCATCAAACACTTTCCAATCACTTTTTGCGGCCAATTTCTCTTTATAATCCGAGAGCTTGCCTTTCACCTGCTGAAATATAGCCGGTACCCACCAGGTAAATTCAGGGTCGTATCCATTATAGAAATCGAAGGTGCTGGTGATCCTTAAGTCCAGTGAATTTAATAAGGCAACCAGAAAGTTAACATCTGAATAAGGAATATTGGTCTTTTCCTGAAGCGCAGCTATTGACCGATCGATTTCACCGGCGACCAGCGTCAGCTCTTTCGCGACATCTTCTCCTGCCAGACGCTTCCCCCTACGGCGTTCCTTTTCAAGTGCAAAAATTCGCTGTGCGAAAGGTAAATACACGGATAACCGGTTGTAATTCGACTCATCTTCTTTCAATGAAAGCAGATCACTTTTTAGTTTGCGCTTCAGTAAGATAAAATCTACCTGCCCCGATGTTTCGAGTTCTTCATAGGGGAACTTGTCCAGCTTCTTCAAATATTCGTTATCCAAACGCTGAAGACGTGCTAACTGTTCGGGCGAAGCGGCAGCCCGCTGATTGCCCCAGCCTTTGGGCATAGGGCCATAAAAATAGTTTATCGCCTCAACATCATGCCCATATTGCACAATATAAGGCTCTATAGGAGTTGTATGGTCGTATAATTTCATCTTTTGTGCATGCATGGAGACCGGGAATAGAAAGAGTAGTCCATAAAACAATGTTTTGGGAGCTATAAAAGAAAAAGAACGATTCATAATTCGGGTGTTGGTTTACAGCATAATTTTATCAGTCGAAACGATCAGGTCTAAAACCAGCGATTTCAGACTCTATTTTCTGTCCTGCCAATAAATCTGCAACAACTTTCCCATAGGCAGGGCCCAAGCTCAAGCCCATCATACCACCCCCACCGGCAACTAGGACATTATCAAATTTTTTCAATCTTCCCAGATAGGGCAATCCATCAGGCGAGCAGGGTCTGTAACCATACCATATTTTTTCGCTTGGGTAATCGACCTTCAATTCCGGATAATATTTTGGAATGGATTCCACAATTCCGCGGACACGATTTTCATAAATTTTGTCATTTGCTGGTCCCAATTCCATCGTACCGCTGAATCGGATCTGGCCATTCATGGGTGTTACAGCAACACGAGCCTCCAGTAATAATGCCGCATGATTCAATGTATTCTCTTTCTCGGGTTGATACATAAAGGAATACCCTTTTCCCGGCATAAGCGGTGTATTTACGTGCAACTTTGATGTGAGCTGCGGCAAATAAGCGCCACCAGTCAAGACAAAAGCATCCGCCTGAAAACTCCCTTTGTTGCTGATCGCCTCTTTCACCTTATTTTCGGCTGTTATAAATTTACTGACCTCAGTTTCTTCGAAAAAAGCTACGCCTGCGGCTTTCAAATATTGAATCAATTGCCGCATTAACTTTGGTGGATATAATTTTCCGTCACAGCGATAAAGTATAGCACCTAAAACATCCAGCTTCAGATTAGGCTCCAGTTCTTGAACGGCATTCCCCTCCAAAATATCGACATCAAGTCCAAGATCCTGGGCACGATGGGCCAATTCAATTTCTTCATGCTGCATTTCCTTGGATTTATACATCATCAGGATCCCGTTCTGCTTCAGTTCAAAATCAAACCCCTCCTCCTGCGCCAATTCATCATATAATCTGCTGCTGTAAAGATTCAAATCACGTATTGCAGTCGCATGCTGTTCTACGTGTGAGCGATTAGCATGTTTTAAAAACTTCAATCCCCAATTGATCATTCGTGGATTTAGCGAAGGCCGTACATAAAAAGGGCTTTTACTATTGAACATCCACTTTATCCCCTGCGCTACAATACCGGGGGCAGCCAAGGGCGTAAAATGACTGGGGACAATCATGCCGGCATTGCCATAAGAACAGTTATTGTCCAAGGTATTTTTTTCGAGGATTTTCACATCCCATCCGTCTCTTACAAGGTAATAGGCGGAAGCAAGTCCTGCAATTCCTGCACCAACGACGACAACCGTACCTCTATTATTTTCTTTCACGTTGCTCTTGTCTTATTAATTTTTTAAATCACCTGAACTATTAAATCACCTGAAAACCGCCAAAATAAGGATCCTCATCATCCAAAAAAATGGTATTATAGCCTGTTATCCGTGCCCAGCCTTCGATGGATGGGACAATGGCCGGTTTGCCATCCACGGTTGTTTCAGCCTCAATTTTACCGGTAAATTGTGAACCGATATAACTTTCATGTATAAACTCCATCCCTTTCTTGAGTTTCCCTTTAGCATACCATTGCGCCATACGGGCTGATGTACCTGTACCACATGGTGAACGGTCCAATGCATTGTCGCCAACCAGTACTGCATTGCGACCCGACGAGTTGGGTAGTTTAGGATCCCCTGTCCATTGGATGTGAGTCAATCCATGTATATTAGCATCTTCGGGATGAACAAAAGAATATTTTTCGTTCAGCAGCTGACGGATTATTTTTCCATAATGAATGAGCTGGCTGGCTGAATAGGAACTGATATCTTGAAAATTAGTCTGCGGATCAATAATGCCGTAGAAGTTTCCACCGTAGGCAACATCGACGCTGATGTTGCCTAGATCCGGGCAATCGACCGTTAAGGCTTCAGCATATAAAAAGGACTTGACGTTCGTAAGCTTTACACTTTTCACCTTAGGTCCCTCTTGAACATAATCGATATGTACAAGTCCAGCCGGAGTTTCCAGCCTTAATTTTCCGGGAACTTTAGGTTGAACGAGCCCCTCCTCAATGGCAATCGTCACCGTACCGATCGTTCCATGTCCACACATCGGCAGACAGCCGCTGGTTTCAATGTAAAGGACACCAATATCATTTTGCGGATCAAAGGGCGGATAAAGCATACTGCCGCTCATCATGTCATGCCCTCTTGGTTCAAACATCAATCCCATACGGATCCAATCGTACTCACGTATAAAATGCAACCTGCGCTCCATCATGGAATTCCCCTGTAATAATGGGGCTCCTCCTGCCACCAATCGAACGGGACAACCACAGGTATGCGAATCAATGCAAAAAAAAGTCTTCTTCATTTCTGATCACTTGTTTATATGGTCATTTGTTTCTATTATGCTTTAGTCCATTGCTGGTTGACCAAACGGTCAATTTGTAATGGGTTTCCGTCTTGTAGTTCTTTAGGCAAAAATTCATTTGGCCAATTTTGAAAACTAATGGGGCGAATAAAGCGCTTTACCGCATCGGCCCCTACAGAAGTAAAACGCGCATCTGTGGTTGCCGGATACGGTCCGCCATGATGCATAGCATACTGTACTTCAACCCCAGTTGGCATACCCTGAAACAAAAGCCTTCCGCATTTGTCCTGTGCAATTGAAAAGAGTGCCTGGCATTCGCGGATGTCCTGCGCCGATGCCGCAAAAGTGATGGTTATCTGTCCTTCGAGCTGCTCCATTACATTTTTCATTTCATTGAGGTCCGCACAGGATATAATTAGCCCAAAAGGTCCAAAAACCTCTTCCAATAACTTAGGATTAGCCAAAACTTGGCTTGCTTCCGCCTCAGCAAGCAGGGCCTGCGCAAAATCTTGCGCTGTATTATCCTGCCCTTCTTCCAATATACTGACACCATCGTATTGAACCATTTCCCCTTTTAAACGGTTGTAGCTATCCAATATTCCTGCGTGCAGCATTTTGCCGGTAGAAGCAGCTTGAAGTTCCTTCTTCAACTCCGCTTTAAATCGATCCAGCTGTTCGCCGCCGACACTTACTAAAACACCTGGATTGGTACAAAATTGGCCAACACCTAAAAGCAGTGAGGCAATATACTGCTTAGCAAAAGGTTCCAGATTATTCCCTAAGTAGTCCGGTAAAAGAAAAACCGGATTTACGCTCCCCATTTCGGCAAATACAGGAATAGGATCAGGTCTTGACTGGCCCAGGTCAAATAAAGCTTTCCCGCCACGGAAAGAACCTGTAAATGCGACTGCTTTTACGAATCTGTGGCGGACCAATTGTTGTCCAGCAGCAAATGAATCCGACAACACATGATTAAAAACGCCACTTGGGGCTCCTTGTTTTGAAATCGCCCGATCAATAGCGTCAGCCATTAATTGCGAAGTTTTAAGATGAGCGGGATGTGCTTTTACGATAACCGAACAGCCGGCACCAATGGCACTGGCTGTATCCCCACCTGCCGTTGAAAAAGCAAAAGGAAAGTTGCTTGCGCCAAAAACCACAACAGGACCTAGCCCTTTATTATACTTCCGTAAATCAAATTGACCATTTGGGTCACGATCTATCCGTGCTTCACTGTATAAACCAGTTCGCACAGCATCGGCATATCGACGCCATTGATTGACCGTTCTCGCTTTTTCACCTTGCAGTCTACCCAAAGGAAGGGCCGTTTCCAGATGGGCCGTTTCAATCAGGATGTCTCCCAATGCCTCAATTTCAGCGGCAATGGCATACATCAATTCCGCCCGTTCAATGACATCAGTTTTTTGAAGAAACTGAAATCCAGCCTCCGCCTGTTTTACGACGTAATCAATCTCATTTTCGTTTCTATCCATTCCTTTTGTTTTCATTGTAAGTATCTATCTTCAAAAATCAATAAAAACCTTCCTGATATCTTTATTCCTTGCGGCTTTAAATATAATAAGAAGGTCCTTTTCGCTTATTTTTACCCGGTCCTAAAAAGGAAATTTTCTGAACCTTCGTCCAGAAAGTTCAGAAGCATTCCTATAATTGTGGTCTAGTTGCGATTGAATCTGCAATAATTTTTTTAACACGTTGTTCTTCCTCGCCGATCAATGGCAATCTGGGAGCGCGTGTATAAGGTGTTGAAATTCCTTCTGCTGTCGCCGCCAATTTAATATATTGGACCAATTTAGGATGAATATCCAATTCCAATAAAGGCATAAACCAACGGTATATTTCTACAGCTTTACTGTACTCGCCAGCCTTTACAAGATCGTACATGGCCACAGTTTCTCTTGGAAATGCGTCGACCAGTCCAGCAACTAAACCATCAGCCCCTAACATCAAAGACTCAAGCCCCAACGTATCTACACCAGCCATAATCTTTAATCGATCACCAAAACGATTTTTCAAACGCGTGATATTTGTTAAATCTCGTGTAGACTCTTTCACTGCCTGAATATTTGGTTCCAATAAGAGTTCCTCAAACATATCCAGCGATACATAAGTACTATAGTCAACAGGGTTGTTATAGATTAAGATTGGCAATTTGGTGCTTTGTGCAACAGCACGAAAATAAGCGACCGCTTCTCTATCATCAGCTCTATAGCGCATCGGTGGCAATAACATCAAACCATCTGCGCCCAATTCTTCACTAGTCTGGGCCACTTTGATCGCTGCAGCAGTTGTATTTTCGGCAATATTTAGCAACACCGGTACACGTCCATTAACAAGTTTCAACGCATATGTCAATAAATCATACTTTTCTTCTGTACTCAAAACACTTGCTTCACCCAATGATCCAGCGATAATCAAACCGTGAACACCTCCATCCAATTGTGCTTCAATGTTTTTACCAAACATATCAAAATCCAAATTTCCATTTTCATCAAATGGTGATAACATTGCAGGATAAATTCCTTCCCATTTAAATTGTGCCATAGCGTATTATTTTAATATTTCTTTATCACAAATCTATTTGGAATAGCGAGGTCAATCTTCTTATGAATTAATCAACACTGACCTAATATTGACCTTTTCTAGTAAACACAACTCATGAAGAAGCGGAAGAATGGCTTTCTAATTTTAAATACAGATTTATAACTTATTTCAGCAAAACTTCGGATTAATGCTTTTAACGTTGAAATTTGATTTCAGTAACTTAAATGTAAGTTCAACATTTATAACAAGATTTACAAAAAATAGCATGTAAAAGATATATATACATGTTTATCGGCGTAAAATTCTGACAGCTATTATGGAATGAATAGCTGCAGATTAGAAATAACAAAGGTTGCACTGTCTGACAGGCAACCTTTGTATCGTATATAATAATTAAAAATGGGTAACTAATCGCGGCTCTCCTTTTTATAAGAGAAGTAAAAAACGATTGGCAGTACGGAAAACGATAGAATCATACAAATAATCAATCCGCCGACAATCATAATAGCCAAGGGTTTTTGGATTTCAGATCCCATTCCGTTTGAAAGTGCAGCCGGCAACAGTCCCATTGCCCCCATTAACGCAATCATTAGGATGGGTCTGATCCGGCTTTTTACAGCTTCATAAATAGCGGGTTTCAAGCTCATTTTATTCAACAGATTTTCTTTCATTATCCCTATTAAAACAATGCCGTCAATCGTGGCTACGCCAAAGAGAATAATAAATCCGATACCCGCCGAAATTCCAAATGTTGTCCCAGTAACCCACAGCGATACAAAACCGCCTATAAAAGCAAATGCCAGTGTCAGCGAAGAGATCAACGTATCTTTGACGTTGCCAAAATTGGCATACAGCAAGAGTAAAATCAAAATAAGAGAAATTGGCACAACATTCATCAACTGTTTTGTAGCCCGTTCCTTGCTTTCGAATTCTCCGGCCCACACGACCTTATAAGATTTGGGCAATTTAACATCTTTTTCTATTTGTTTTTTTGCATCTGTAATTGTACTTCCCAAATCCCGCCCTTCAATGTTGAAGCCAACACCGATATAACGGGAATTGCCCTCTCTGTAAATAAATGCCGGACCGGTATGATAATCTATTGTTGCGATCTCCCGAAGCGGTACTTTCTGATCATTCATTGTGGGAATGATGATATTTCCGATCTTCTCAGGATTATCACGATACGATTTTTGGAAGCGGAGACGTACATCAAAGATGCGTTCGTTTTCATAGAAATGTGTCACAGATTGCCCGCCGATAGTCATTTCGATCACAGATTGCACATCCTTGGTCGAAACACCATATTTGGCCATTTTTGAATCATGCAGCTGAATCCTTAGTTCAGGCAAACCGATATTTTTGAAAACATTGATGTCCGTAATACCGTTCACCTTTTTAAGTGATTCGGCAAACTTATTGGCTTTATTTTCTAAATCTTGCAAATTCTCACCAAAAATTTTGATGACCAGCGGACTTTTTACTCCAGCTACGTACTCCTCTACATTATCCTGGATCGGCTGGCTAAAACCAAAATTTATTCCCGGAAAAGTCTGTAGACTATCCCGCATCTGACTGATCAATTTCTCTTTTGACAGCTTTCTTTTCCACTCGCCTTCGGGTTTCAATTCAATATTGAATTCAATATTGAAAAAACCGGTTGGATCTGTACCATCATTGGGGCGGCCTGTTTGCGTCATGATAAAATCAATCTCGTCAAATTGCTTCATCAATTTTGCTTTCATGGTTTTGGTCAGCTTCACAGATTCCTCCAGGTTGACACTATTGGGTAAGGTTGCGCGGACATAAATTGCACCTTCATTCAGTTTCGGAAGAAACTCTGAGCCATAATGGCTAAACCGAAAAATACAGACGAGCAAAGCTGCAATAAAAATCGACAATGTCCATTTTGGATGGTCGAAAGCTTTCCTAAAACCTTTAAAAATGGCATTGCGGCTGACCTTGGTGATCTTATTCTCATCTTCTTTGATATTCTTTTTCAATAAGTATTTACACATCGCGGGCACATAGGTCAAACTCAGGATCAAGGAACCCAACAAGGCATAACCGAGCGTAAAAGCCAACGGTGAGAACATCTTTCCTTCCACCTTTTGAAAAGAGAAAATCGGCGTCAATGCGACAATCAAGATCAGTAGGGCAAAAAAGATATAGCCTGCTACAGAGCCGGCACTTTTCTTAATGATTCCTAGTTTGGAGATTTTATTAAAGCGTTCCGTCCCGAGCCGATGAGCCTCTTTTTCCAAAGAGACAAAAACAGTCTCCACGATGACCAGCGTTCCTTCGAGCAACAATCCGAAGTCCAATGCCCCCATGGAAATCAAATTTGCAGGGAGCCCCTGTATTTTCAAACAAATAATCGCAAATAGGAAGGCCAATGGGATCACCGATGCAACGATAAAGGTTGTCTTCCAATTGTTTAAAAAGATAAAGACAATAATCGAAACCAGAAGAACTCCTTCTATCAGGTTTTTGGAAACCGTATGCACGGTATTATTTACCAGTTTTGTGCGATCAATAACGGGTTCAATCTTGACATTTGCAGGTAAAATACGTTCATTCAGCTCCGCTATTTTTTCTTTTAACTTTGTCACAACTGCAGATGGATTTTCTCCCCTGAGCATAATGACGATTCCCTGGACAAGATCATCTTCCTGGTTGAGTCCCACCTGCCCAAGTCGCGGTTTTGCCCCCAGTTCGATTTCGGCTACATGCTTGACTAAAATCGGTGTATTGCCGACCACCTTGATCAAAATATTACCGATATCATCAATCTTATCCAATAGGCCTACCCCACGCACAACATAGGCTTGATTTCCTTTCTGGATCACATCGCCCCCCACATTGATATTCGAACGCGAAACGGCTTCATAAACATCCAGTGGCGATAGGTTATAATTGGCCAATTCTGTTGGATTGATCTTTATTTCGTAGATCTTTTCCTCGCCCCCGAAACTGACGACATCCGCCACGCCGGGCACACCGACAAGCTCCCGTTCAATCACCCAATCCTGAATAGCGGAGACTTCCTTGATCGGAAGATTACTCTTGATAACATAACGAAAAATTTCTCCTGTCGCACCAGATGGTGGTTCGATGGAGCTTTCGGCCCCTTCTGGTAAATCAATGGAGCGCATCTTATTACCCGCATATTGCTGCGCATAGAAATCCGCTACCCCATCCTCAAACTGAATTGTTACCACAGATAGACCAAACAAAGAGATAGATCTTACATCCGTCTTCTTTGGAATGGTATTCATTTCTTTTGTAACAGGCAGTGTAACGAACTTTTCTATTTCTTCAGCACTGCGCCCGGGCCACTGCGTGATAATCCTGACCCGTGTGTTGGTCACATCCGGGAAAGCCTCAATCGGCGTATGGAGGTAGGCATATATCCCGCCGAACAATAATGCCAGCGTAAAAAACAGGACAACCAAGGAATGTTTCAATGAGAATGAAACAATATTTTGTACAACTTTCTTCATCCTATCTATTTATCAGTTCATCAAATACGATCAGCTCATTTTCGGTCAGCACCTGATCTCCCTCGGCCACACCAGATTTGACAAAAGCATATGTTTCATTCTCAGCGACAATATCAACTGCTTTAACCGACAAGTCGCAGTCATTTTTGTAGCGTACAACGAAATTCTGATTGTTATGGAGGATAATGGCATCCTTCGGAATTGCCAGCATACGCTCTTCCTGTCCCGAAACGGCCTTTTCGACCAGTACATCCACGCTCATGCCCGGCTTCAATCTCAGGTCTTTGTTCAACAACTTTACGCGCGCTTTGACCACACGTTCTTCCGGATCAAAGAAGTTGGCTACCTGATCAATATAACCGTCAAAAGTTTCACCTTTATAAGCCAGTGTAGTGATCTTGACAGGAGCCCCATTTTTGACAAAAGGTAAATTATTTGCATAGATATTGACCGAAACCCACACCTCATTCAGTTTACTGACCGACAGCAAATCGGCGTCATCGCCAACAGTCATACCAGGACTCACCTTTTTATCTACGATATAACCAGCTTTGGGTGCACGGATGTAAAACACACCATTTTCCGAGGAGCCATTCAGCAAACTCATGTTCGCTTTCACATGGCGGATTCCAATCTGCACGGCTTTCAATTCACTTTCCATCTCCTCCAGCTCCCGCTGGGAAGCCATACCATCTTTCAGCAGGCTACGCAGGCTAAGCAATTTACTCTCCGTCAGCCTCTTGCTATTTTCCAGCTCCCGCAGCTCCTTTCCTAAGTCATTGACCGAGGTCCCTTTAAGCGATACCAGAATCTGTCCTTTTTCTACATAATCACCCATCTTGACCGAAACAGACTGCACGATACCGGGTATAGGGCTCTTTAACGCAGCAAGTTCATCCTGATCGTATTGAATGACCCCATTTAAAGCGATCTGTTCAAAGACAGTCCGCTTCTGTATCGAATCAATTTTAATTTGATTTTTAAAGTCGGCGCTAAGACAAAAGCCTTTAGCAGCAGGAATAGGCTGCTCATCAGTTTTCGCCGGCTGACAGCTCCACAATAAACAAATAGATAGCAGTGTCAATGGCGTTAAAAAATTACTTTTCATGAGACAATATCCTTTCCGATCAAGTACGTCAGTTCCTCCTTATACTGAAGATATCTCGCCCTGCGTTCCAATATTGATTCTTTGTTTTCCATATAATTATTGATAAAATCTATAAATTCAACGATGGTCAGTCTCCGTTGTTGGAAATTGCGCACATAGCGTTCTAGCGCTAGGTCCAATTTACCATCAAAGCCCATATCCGTTGTCTTCAAACTCAGTTCAAGGTTGCTGAGCCGCTCCGAAAGGAAGTCGATCTCCCGTTCAATGTCGATACGAAATTGCTCGATTTCCACTTTATTTTTATCAAGCTCCAGTTTAGCGATTTTGATATTCCCCTGGTTTCGGTTAAACAGAGGAAGGTCCATAGCAACCCCAAGCCCTATAAAATCGCGCATGATATTTCCACCACGGTCGTAATTCATGGAGACCTGCAAATCTGGTATACGTTCGGCCTTTTCTATTTTCAGCTGAGCATCGCTTTTTTTCAATTCGTTATGGATGATTTTATAGTCGCTGCGATTGTCGAGGGCCATCGTTTTCCACTCTTGTGTTTTTCTCTGGAGAAAATGCGGTATGCCGATCGTATCTGATATAGTGAGTGCGGTCCCCTTGTCTCCGAGATAGCGCGCAACCTCATTCATTTTTGTGATTTTTGCCTGTTGGATTTCATTCAGTTTGTTACCAAATGCGATAGACTCGCTTTGAATCCTGAGATAGTCCATCTCACTTACATTGCCTTCTTTCCACTGATTTTGGTATGATTTTGCCAACGTCTGAAAGATATCCACCTGACTATTGTATAACTTCTCCTTTTCCTGCAGGATCTGCAATTCGAGACATTGGCTCCGGAGATCATATTTTAGGTTCCGCAGCAATTCCTCAAATTGGAGCTGGGCATTTTCTTTTTTAAGAAGCTGCAATTGCACCCTTTTTTTTCGTTTGCCAGCCATTTCGATGGTCTGTTCCAGTTCGATCGCCACCTGCTGGTACCTACCGTAATTTCCGATCAGTGCCGGAAAGGATTCGCTGGAAGGGTTTTTCCAAAGATTGACTTCGGAGATGGAAATCGTTGGATTGGGCCACAACTTTGCCTGAAGCACGGCAGCTTCGGCTTGCTGCATATGAAAACGCTGTGCCATTAAGGTCAGGTTATGAGCAAGGAATACCTGCTCGATCTCCGCCTTTCGCAAACGGTTTTCAACCGCCTCCTGCGAAAATAGCTTGCTATTCAGGCCAAGAAGTAAAAATAATGTAATACGTAGTTTTCTCACTTAATTTTGAATTTCCACAAAACTAAATGACAGGGATTACAGGCAACTTTAGGTTAAATTAAAGTTTGATTAGAAGGGATTAGAAAATGATTAGAATTGAGGGAATAATAGGGATACCGTTGTACCTAGATCATTTGAACGAATATCAAAGTCTACCCCTTGATCCTTAAATACAATCTGCGCAAAAGAGAGACCTATGCCGCTGCCCTTAACTTTACCAACATTTGATCCTCGATAAAAAGTCTGTTTCACAGACTCCAGTTCGGCTTGTGGGATACCAATACCACGGTCTATGATTTGCAAAGACAGTCTGCCATTTACACCTGTCATTCGGACAAGAACTTCCTGCCCATTTGCATATTTAAGTGCATTTTCGATTAAATTGGAAATAGACAGGCTGACGAGCATCTTATTGCCGCGAAAATTAAAGTATTGTGGTTCTTCTACCTGTATATCGATTTTCAATGGCACGGCAAATGATCTCGAAAACTTAGGAACAAGATCCCATACGATCTCGTCTATGCGAAAGGTTTCCAGTGAACGTTTCAGGGCCTGATCTTCGGTCAGCAATAGAAAATTACCAATAAGCTGATTCAGAAAATTCACATGCTCAGTAATGGTTTCGGCCAATTCATGATATTCTGCTTCACTTCTGACCTTTGTACCGAAGACCTCCATTGAGCCCAAAATTCCCGCCAAAGGTGTTCGAAACTCGTGTGAAACATAACTGACAAAGTTCTTTCTAATAATCATGTTTTCACTGATCCGACGTAGGAGCGCATTATAACTTTCAATAAGATCTTGTAGTTCGTCCTTCGTTTTTATAGTCGTTAGAGGCTCCTGAATCGTGTTTAAATCCTTCTGCTGAATTTCTTGGATCACTTTACGAATGGGTAGATAAGCATATTTACTCAACCAAACCGACAGCAAGGCAATACTGATCAATGCAACGAGAAAAACAAAGACAAGTGTAATGAGCAAACGATTCAACTGATGATCAAAGTCAGCACTAGATTCTTTGACAAACACAAAGAAATCGCCCTGATTATCTGGATAATACAAACCAAAATAAAAGCTATCTTCTGTTTTAAAATAAATCGTTTTGTCTGTTTTCAGCTGGTTCAGTAAATCCTTATTAATTTGACTATCAAAACGCATACCGCCATAACTTACTTTTCCTTCGGCATTATACACAGCTACCATCGCACGCTTGACCAAACTTTCATATTGATTTTTGGACTCTAGGTGCTTTAGAGGACTCTGCTCATCTGCCTCGAGGTAATAAATGCCGGCTATTTTCGCATTTTTTTCGAGGGAACTGATCAGATGTCGTTCCGAGGAATTATAAAATATCCAGTAGATGACTAGCGTTGCAAGCCCAAAAATAATGGTGAATACCAGCGTAGAAAAGAGTGTAAGCCGAATTTTTAAATTCATTGTCAGTCCGTTGTAAGCATATAACCGACTCCTTTCACCGTTTTGATAATGGAGGTATTGCTCCCCTCATCAACCTTACCTCTTAGATAAGAAACGTACACATCGACGACATTGGTGCTGTTATCAAAATCGATTCCCCAAACGGCCTGCAAGATTGCAGTCCGTGAAAGCGTTTTATTCCGATTTTCGATCAGATACTTAAATAGTTTAAATTCTTTGGGGGAGAGATCGACATTTTTACCATTCTTATGAACTTCATAACGTTCAAGATCCACTTTTAAATCACGAATTTCTACGCTGCTATCCTTTGGCACGTTTTTATAATTGTCCCGACGTACCAGGGCTTTGATACGGCTCACCAATTCCTTAAAGGAAAACGGCTTGACGAGATAGTCATCGGCACCACTTTCCAAGGCCTCGACCTTATCTTCAATCTCCCCTAAGGCGCTCAAAATCAATATCGGAATATGATTTTTTCGATACCTGACCATCTTCGTAAACTGGATACCATCTATTCCGGGCAGCATGATATCAAGTACAATAATATCCAAAGAATCTGCATTGATCCATTCACGTGCAGCTTCCGCAGATTCAACTAAAATGACTTGGTGCCCCATTTCTTCCAGACCTTTCACCACAAAGCTGCTAATCCGGCGATCGTCCTCTACTAAAAGTATCTGCATATTATACGCTGTTTATTTTTATGCGGGATTATAAAAATTGCGAATTCCTCCCGGAATTCTACAAGTATACGAATTTACAATTTAATCACTCAGTGCCCCATAGCGGTTTGGTTACGACATCACGACCAATACCAAGCCAATTCAGGGGTAAAATATTGCACATCTTATAATTTGTTTATATTTAGCTTAACAATTCGGCAAGGAATCAATATGAACACAGTATTGCGCTCCAACAGGAAAAGAAGTCATGAGAGCAGTTGTTGACATATGAATTCACTGACTATAACTGCTCCAAAAAACTGAGATACTGCGAAACACTTTGCGCTATCCATTCTTTGGATGACTCTTTTTCTATTCCGTAAAAGACGAAAGGCTTTTGATAATTCGCTTTAACATAGTCAAAAGTAATTTCAAAAGGACTTGTTAATTGCTCCATACTATATTTATACTTACCCGTAACCCCATACTCCTGCTCGTCTATCCCAGCCGAAATCGCTAATGCGATTTTCTTTCCTTCCAGTTTATACCCACTTTTTTTACCGTAAGCCCATCCGTAGGTAAGCACCTCATCCAACCACTGCTTAAAAAAAGGCGGGCAGTTAAACCAATAAAAGGGGAATTGAAATACAATTTTATCATATTTCTCCATCATCTGCTGTTCTGCCACGACATCAATTTTACCATCCGCATAGACTTGGTGCAAGTGATGGATATCATAACGATCGGATTGGTTTTGCAATGCCTCAACCCAACTTTTATTCACGAGGGAGGTGGCAAAATTAGGGTGAATAACGACTATTAATGTTTTCATATTTTTATTTATGTATCTATGCACAAGTCAGCAGGTCTAGCCAATTCATTGCGGCAATTTTAATAAACGACATGACTGTGATTTAAAAGTAGCGACATAATTCTTATTTTGCCCTATCTGTAACCCAATGTTAGGTACTATAAAAAATGTGCGTATGACTAAAATCAAGACGAGTTCCACTAACTTTTCAAATAAAAAGCAACTTGAGCGTAATTGCCCCGAAGTCTTTGCCGCTAATGTGCTTGGTGGTCAATGGGCACTAGCCATTTGTTGTTATCTCATCAATGGCGCGCTACGTTATTCTGACATCAAAAGATGTTTACCTGGTATCACTGAACGGATGCTCACCCTACAATTGCGAAAGCTGGAAGAGGATCACATTATAAAACGTACTGTATATGCAGAGGTACCGGCACGCGTACTCTATGAGCTGACTGCGCTGGGTTATGAACTCAAACCAATTATTCAAGAACTTGGGAAATGGGGAGAAAAGTTACAACAAGTTCAAAAATCATAACCTCTAGCGGACAAAAATATAGTTTGTTTTTAATTGATACATCGTGCCGTTACCAGTAATTGGCCAACATGGCGCTGTGCATGCTCGGCAGCGTGGAACAACAAACCAATCAAGGTCGTAGGAATTCGTTTTCTACCCAAAAAACGCACTTCCGTCAAGGTTTCCGGATCAATTAACGCTAGTTTTTGCACAGATTGCTGAATCTGTCGGTGTAAGTTTTCTACAAGCGCTGTTACGCTCACATCGCTATTTTCTATACCTTCCCTATGGAGGTCGTCAAATTGCTCATCCGACAAGGATTTGTTTTCGGCATAAGTAAACATGCGATCGATTACCCCACGAATATGTTGCAGGTGAAAACCTATACTGGCATTACCTCCCGGTTTTGTCCAAAGTTGGGCTGAAGATAGTTGTGCAGTATACTTTAAAACATCTTCTTCAACCTGCAAGAGTGTATGAGCAACAGGTTGGAGAAGAGCAGGAACCCCTTCAATAGGTCCACGCATCCATACTTCTAAATTTTCCATGCTTCTAAAATAGCTAATTGTCTGCAACTGATGCTTTTTAAATTCCACGAAGCCAAAGCGTGCAAAAAGAATACAGAAGGCAGTCTGTTTTCGGTAAAAATACAGTTTACTCCTATAAAAATAGGTACTTCCAATAGCTTGTTTAAAGAAGATTAAATTATTTTTTAAAATAAATTTGCATAGTGTAGGAAATACACTTACCTTTGTATCATCATAATTTAGGTTTATAATTGGTTATTTAAGGTTTTCATTCTCCCCGTTTGAAAACCTTTTTTTATGACCAAAAAGTATAATCTTCCAGCACCATTTTTATCAACTTACCGAATTGAGAGAAACAGTCTCTCCATTGTCGTTATATCATACAAGTATTATTTAAGCCATATACTGTCAAGCGTATAGAGGTCGGCAGATTCCAATACGGCTTCACCATTAAAAGCGAGGAGCTCATAAGTTATATTATTCCGATCAAAATTATAATTTATGGGCATGTAAACTTCTCCATTTTGCGCAAAAAGTTCGAGCCCAGTCCGATCTACAAACAACTTGAATACTAACTTTTTATTTCGTAAAGGTACTATGGCCCTCACATTATCAACAAGGAGCTCTTCCGTCGAAACGTTATAATTAATTGCCAGGCCCCGCACATTGATCTGAATATTTTTGGCTTGTTGTGGATCGATGACCAAATCCAATTCAGCAATTTCAGCGTTGAACTGCTGAAACAAACTTGAATCGTTCGAACTAATTTTCTTTCGGTTGATGCTGAGTTTTTCTTTTCTTAATTTTTGCAATTCTGTCACCGGCTCCCGAAAAAGGCGAATACCCTTTTCCGTACTTTTCAATTTGAGTTCCATTGGAATACTCATGGATTGATTAAAAGCGGAGTTCCCTTGATTTGTATGTGTGCGCCACCAGCCGATTTCAATGCGTCGCTTCTTCGGTTCATTGCTAAAAGTTTGCGCGGCATAATAATCACGACCATATTGACTAAACAGGCGTTCGATCTCAAGATGAAAAGATTTTCCATCAAACTCTCCGATCGCATATTGGCTATTAGCCCCCGTCAAAACCCATTTTTTATTGTTCGGGTTACCGTCTACCGCCAATTCAAAGAATTCGGGACACTCAAATAAATAACGGTCATTACCCCGCCCGCCTTTTATTTTGCTCGCAAATGTCCATATTTTTAAATCCTTTGAGGTAAAAATCTGCATCGTGTGTTGTTCCTGTTCCTCTTCAACATAAAGCACAAGAACCCATTGCTTTGAGGGGGCATGCCAAATTACTTTTGGATCTCGGTTTCCTGCTGTTATTTTATCCAAAATATGGTTTGGCATTTTCTCAAATTTCTGACCATCCAAGCTGTATGCCAATCCCTGTCCCCATGATTTCTCCGCAGCCGTATAAAACAGGATCATGGGGTTTGTTACCCCATTTTTTCCAAAACCAGCGGTATTGTTACTATCCACGACAGCTCCACCGCTAAACATGACGCCAGATTCGTCTGGATATAAAGCCTCTCCCAATTCCTTCCAATGCAACAGATCGGAGGACACGGCATGCCCCCAATGCATATTGCCCCAATTGGTTCCATAGGGATTATGTTGAAAAAACAGGTGATATTGTCCATTAAAAAAGACCAGACCATTCGGATCGTTCAACCAACCTCTCTTGGCCGAAAAATGAAATTGTCCCCTTCGATCTTCAGCATAGACCTTATCGTTATCATCGGTATCGCTCTGTGCAATAGGATTAAACAAAGGAATTTCTTTGTCTGATGTATTTGCCACCACCTTAAGCTGATGTCCCTTCCACTTCCCTATATCAAGATAGGCTATCCAATCATAGGTACTATCTGCCAGTTCGACATCAAACCACCTTACTTTATCGTTTCCCAGCCATACCTCAACATGACGTTTGGGAGCACCATTTTTAATTGGAATTTTAAGATACCGATGGGTTGCCTGAAAAGATTGGGTTGATAAATTTTGACCATTGGTATTAAGGACCAATGCTACAATGCTTATAAAGAGCAGGGATACTTTATACATGACGTTAAGGTTTAAAAATTGAATTGCTGCATCACAAATATACCTAAGGGAGGAGAATTACTTTCTACTAGGACTGATCAAAATAGCGCTGATCTGTCTCAATTTGTTTGGGATTATCATGCTTTTCCCACCTTTTCTTTTATATAATGAGCAAGCAAATCGTACATTTCAGGAAAGACTTTTCAAAAATAAAAAGGGCAATGTGAACATTGCCCTTTACTTTCTATAACCAGTTACTGGTCCATTACATCTTATAATACTGCTCCCAGCCTCTTGCAGGTGGAGGACCTGCTAAGAGTGCATTGGCAAACTTATCATTCGTCACTTCTTTTGTCTGTGTATTCAAGATCAACTTACTGTTTAAACGTTGTGCAATTACACCTAAGCAAAACACCTGGCTCAAAGGACCTGCAATTTCAAAAGCCGAGCGGGTTTTTTCTTCGCCTTTACAACCTTTTAAGAAATTAGCAAAGTGGTTTGATGGTGATTTTGGCACTTCCGGCAGCCTAGATTCCATGTCCTTGGCTTTCGCTTCGGGAATAATCTGCAAGGTACTGGCATGGGAACCACCTTTGAATATCAAATCCTTGCTATAGATAATTTTCCCAGGATTTAGTTTGGCAGGCTCCAATTTTCCTGTACTCGGTGCAGGAATATTAGGATCCAATCCAGAAACACCATAGCCTTCGGGTATAGGTGGCAAATTATCCAGTCCATCGTACCAATTGATATCTACAGCTGGCATCTTTTTCCTTTTTGGGAAATGAAATTTTAAGGTTGAAGACATGGGGAAAAAATAGGAATTATACCCATCGAGCTTCACCGCGGACACTTCTGTCGGAAGCCCCAAATCTAAAAATTCATGCGCTGTATCCAATATATGTGCACCCCAATCGCCCAATGCCCCCATTCCAAAATCATACCAACAACGCCACTGACCATTTACAAAATCCTTATTATAATTATGACCTATGGTCTGCATTTGCCAAAGATCCCAATCTAATGTTTCGGGAATCATCTCTGCGGCAGGAAAACCCTTCATATTCACATCCCAACCATGCCATCTACGCGGCATATTCATGTGTGCATCAATGCGCGTCACATCCTTAATAATACCGGCATCTTTCCAGGCTTTAAACTGAAAGTAATTGGCTTCGGAGTGCCCCTGATTTCCCATTTGGGTAGCAAGTTTAGGGTTTTTCCGGGCTTTATTTGCCATCAGTTCAACTTCTAGGAATGTTCTCGCCATAGGTTTTTCCACGTAAACATGTTTACCCAAATCCAGTGCAAGCATTGTTATGGCAAAGTGCGAGAAGTCGGGAGTCCCGACACTTACAGCATCGATCTGATTTCCCATTTTGTCAAACATCACCCGAAAATCCTTAAACTTAGGTGCATCGGGAAACATTCCCAAAATTTCCTGCGTATGTTTCGCACCAAGATCAACATCACAGAGCGCAACAATATTACAAAGTCCTGTTTTATAGAGCTCTTTAATGATGTCGGCAGCCCTATTTCCCAAGCCTACACAGGCCAGATTGACACGCTCATTTGGCTTGGCCAAATTGATATTTCCCAAGACGCTATTAGACAACATCACAGCTCCTGCAGCGATAACAGACTGTTTAACAAAGCTTCTGCGCGATAAATAATGATTCATAAGAGATAAGCTTAATTCGGTGTATTGATTTTGATACTGCGAAATGACACACGATCACCGTGGTCCTGGAGAAGAATAAAACCTTCCTTCGCTTCGCCAAAGTTTTCCCAATCTTTATATTTGCTGATCTGAACCAAGTCTTTAAACGCTTTTGAGCCCCGCTCATAAGACAGCATCTTAATTCCATTTAAATAGTGTTCAACTTTGTTATCTGCTGTAACAACAACCCGACCTCTATTCCACTCACCGATCGGTCTACGTGCGCGATCATCACGATTGGACGTAATGAGATCATAAAGCGATGCCAACGTACGATTTCCATCGCGTCCCAACTTCGCGTCAGGGTGTAAAGCATCATCCAGCACCTGATATTCCAAACCAATAGCAGATCCTTTTGATTTTTCTTTTAAAGTCACAAAATACTTAACGCCACTATTTGCTCCCGGACTAAGCTTAAATTCAAATGAAAGATCAAACACAGCGTATTTATCTTTTGTGACGATATCACCACCATTGGTTGATTCTCCACCGTCGGATTTCTGAACAGTCATTTGTCCATCCTTAACTTCCCAGCCACGTTCCGGAAATTTATCGCCATGTATACTCCGCCAGCCCTTATTGGTTTTACCGTCAAACAAAAGCTTAACCCCCTTCTTCTTTTCAGCATCAGCCAAGTCATTTGGCTTCAAGTTCACGATATAAAGATCTTTTGGAAAACCTTTTGATTTGAGGTCGGTTGTTTTTATTTTAATATTCTTAAAGTACACTTTCTTTCCGTCCAGTTTAGGTGGAATACCATGCACCTGCAAGCCGATAAAACCAGACCTATCGATCGTATCAACGACATAAGCAACAGGAATATCATTGATCCAAGTGCGCAGTTCATCACCAATGGCTTCAATTCGAATATGATTATATTCCTCTACTTTATAGGCTTTTTTAGCATTTTCATTTAAATCGAGTGGATAAATCCATCCACGACGCGCCTCATCATAGATTCCACCTGTCCATGCACGGGCAGAGGGGTCTATTTCTACTTGCCTTCCATATACACGTCCGCGCCCATCGTTAGCCTTTGGATCAAGATGGCTTCGGGTCTGAATACCTGAGTTTGTTTCATTACCCTCAAGTTTAACATCCAGCTCCAATATGAAATCACCATATTCTTTTTCCGTGATTAAAAAAGAATTGGGCGTACCTTTTGTCATTCGACCTACGATAGCATCTCCCTCTATAGAATAAGGAGCTTTTCCTCCAACAGATTTCCAACCATTTAGCGTTTTTCCATCAAAAAGGTTTGTCCAACCTTTCTCATTACTTTTATCTGCCTGAGCATACGACAAGACAGCATTGCTGACCATAGCTGCCATTAAAACAGATTTAAATAGTGCATTTCTTTTCATTGTAAAATTTAATCTTGGGTCTATCAACCCGGTTTATTTATTCATCATTGGTTCGTCAATCAGAACAAAATCGAGACCTCCTAAATTGAAAACCTGTAGACGGTGCTACGTGTAACTTTCAAGCCGGATAGGACTTTATTTACTTATTGGCTATTGATTCAATTGACTTAGTCAAACAATATATTAATTAATATAAGCGAAATGAATTAAATGATATGATTTATTTACGAAAACGTTTGAATCAGTATAACAAACAGATCATTTCATTCAAACATAGAGCGAGCACAGTCAAGCCCAATTATTTATGACCTGTCAAATAAGGGACACAACAATGTTCCGGATAAATTATGCAAAATAGGCCTCGGTTACTACCTATAATAGCGTATGGACAAATTAGGTTCAACACCCCTATGCTCCTACTATGTAAGTAATATGGATCCACAGTGAATGCACAGTTAAAAAGTGGAATCACTGTGGACTCAACCTGCTTACAGTACGAATTTGATCATACCAAAGTAATGAGATGGTACCTAACTAATCCCCCATAAATATGGAGAGATGCTACAAACTTCAAATAAAATGCGATAATTCGTTCATTGAGGTACTTATACGAGCAATTTATATTATATTGGAAAAGCAAATAAAAACAATCAGTAAAAAATTTGGAGAATACGAAAATTATACACAACTTTAAAGCACAAACACCTGCTCTAAACAGGGTACAAGTTAACAAAGGAAATTTTTTATTTTAAAACGAGGATTTTATCTTAGAATCGCTCATAGACAAAAGTCTAAATTAGTTTTTTTGCAGAAAAACTTACTTTTACTTAATGTACAAACAGTAGCATATAAAATATGACAACCAACCCCATTAAGGTATATACAGTAGTTTCAAAAGAAGTAAAAGAAGATCCAGATTTATTCACCAATCTGGAAGGTGTCTTCTCAACATATGAAAAAGCACAGGAATATATTGATCACTTTTTTGGTAATGCTAAATATGGTTATCGATCTATTGTTACGACCTATTTAGACCCCTTTCAAGAAGAAATCCAAAATAACGATTCTTATTATAGCATTTCATCTCAATTAATGGGGCCACATTTAGAAGTTGAGATCTGTAAGACTTCTTTTGCCGTCGTCCTCTCTGAAGTTGAGCAACTGCGCATCGATCCAGCAACCTCTGAGAAACCGCTGGAATTAAACCTGCATTGTTTTGCAGTTTCGGAAGAAAAGGCAATGGAAAAATTCGAGAAATTAGCTAAAGATTATGCTAACGAACACAACATTCAATTTCAAATTCAACCCTTCCGTATTGCAGATTCGGACCAATGCTATTAACCTGTAATAACAGTAAGATTTTAGCAGGTTTTTCAGAAGTTTATTTTTTTTCGGATTTCACTTAAATATTCTGGTGTGAACCCCAGGTATGAGGCAATGAGGTATTGCGGAACACGTTGGACAAATTGGGGATATTTACGGCGCATATCATGGTAAAATTCCTCTTTGGATAACGAAAATAGGTACTTAACCCGCATTTGTGCCGCAGCATATGCTCTTTGGTACACAAAGCGAAAATATCGTTCCATGACAGGAAATGCCGCGAGCAATTTTTCCTGATTTTCTTGGCTGATATAAACCACATCGGACTTTTCCACCGCCTGAATGTAAAACGAAGTGACAAGCTTATGTTCGAAAGCCATATTATCTGTCATCCACCAATTTTCTATAGCGAATTCAGTTGTTTGTTCAACACCTTTTTCATTGACAAAGAATTTACGTAAAACACCTTTCAATACAAAAAAATGATATTTGCAAACCTGACCTTCTTCCAGTATGTTTTCTTTTTTCGCGACCGATTTCATCTTAAAGTAACTCAATATTTCCTCTAATTCAATCGGATCGATATCGATAAATTTCTTCAAATGTTCTTTAAGTTCTTCCAACAGTCCATCAATTTATTGTACAAACAAAGCTACTCATTCATTTTATCAAAAAAAAGACACGCGGTACCATTTCAATTAAGCCAATACGGAAGGGATGACAAGATAAATTCAAGTAATACGAATAATCATTCAACAAGCACGATTCATAAATCGGAATAGTTTCAATGCCTTTTACCCCCTACCTTTATAACAGGTGCTCCAATAATATGATTAACAGATTGGAGCTATGATGAAAATGGCAGGCTCCATTTTTTGCAGAGTTTGTACTTTTTGAAAAAAGAGAAAGCAATGATCAAAATTAATTTTAGCAAAGGAAAAATTATCATTAGCATGCTGCTATGTTTTCTTCCAGCAGTCATTGGGTTATATGCCTGGTTATACTATGATTTTATTTTTAAACTAACCTCGACGATATGGGTACTCGTGGCCGCATCGGTTTTTTATCTTAGACTACAACAGTTAAACCGCTATCGAAGAGGAGAGGCCGCACTCATTATAGATGAGCATATATTACTAAACAACAGCATATTGAAACCGAAGCAAATCCCATGGACGGATATCGATTATTTTGTTACTGGTTTATATCGGACAAATTCTATTTTTATAAAACTAAATGACCTTTCATCGCTAAAAAAAGAAAAAACAAGCCGTCTAATTCATTTATTAAGCTTTATTGACCGTAATCTATCAACAAAACCTGCATCTTTTTGGATCGATATAGATGTCATCGATATCAAAGAAAAGGAGCTTATGGCTCTGTTGCTACAGCGACTAAAAATGTAGCTGTACATCGGCGTTCCCCAAAAAAAGGTAGTCTAAAAAAATCAGCCCCTTATCCATATAAGTGGGCTGATTCGCATTTATTATATCTAACACGGTTACATCAGAAAATATCCTTGCTATAAAAACGCAAAATTTTGAGATTTAGTACTTTATTTAATTCTTAAAATCAATTCAAAAATATTAGCGGTTCAACCGTAAAAAACCATCTACGCGGTAATATAGATAACCTCATGGGCTTCTGTTAACTGGGGAACTTCCAAATTATGAAGCATTTTATCCAAGACAGTTTCTGGTAGTGGGTACTCTCTATCGCTATTCTGCGCGCGCCAAATCTTATAGGGTTTTTCAACGTATAACAATTTCACATAAGCTTGATAGCTGACAAAAAGATCGATCAATTGTTTTCGCATCTGGGAAGTTATATTGGTGGCATTCCAGATAAAATCCTGTCCACAGCGTAAGTATTTTTTTGCCTGCTCTTTTGCTTCCTGTACAACCCATCCGTTTCTCTTTTTATCAGTAGGATCAATGCGATATTTGCGTCTGATGTCATCCAAACTAATAACAGGGAGGTCAGTATTCATCGCTAAAATCTGATAATCTTTGCCCATTCCCGGCAAACCTGAAAGTACAGTCACGGTGGATTTGAATGTATCAAAAGGCACATAATCAACATAGCTATTGTTTCCATTAAAATATGTAAATCGTGCATTTTCGGACAAAAAAGAACGTGTGGCATCCCAGCAGCCAATCTCTTTACTATACAGTTCGAACATATCCAATGCGTAGAGCAAAGCATCCAAATCGGCACAGTACCTTCCTTTAGCATCTGCTTCGGCCAACAACTTAAGTTGGGCCATATTGACACTCAATGACGCCTCCAAGGCGCTCTTCATTGGATCGACTTTTTCCATCAACCACAATGGCAACCCATGATAGCGTACCAATGCGACAATTTCCTCCCGTAATGCAAAAGGGGTCTCCACATCACGAAATAAAATCTCCCGTGCGGTCTGTGCTCCTCTTTTGGCATGATTTGGAGAGCTGATACGACCATCTGCAGCGACAATTGTCGTTGATCTCTTCTCGACATCATGCAATAAAGCGGAAGCCCAGAGGAGCTCCTGCTTTTGATAATCCAGATTCCGGTATTCAGGCAATCCTTCCAGCTGCTGTAATACCATTTGGGTATGAATCGCGACATTCCCTTCGGCATGATGTAAAGGGTCTTGTTGTACCTGTTCCATATCCCTGACCCAAGAAAATTGCTTCTCTAAAGCCGACCAATTCTTATTTACTGCTATTGTCCATTCCATTAGAAATCCCTCCTTTCCCAAATCATTTTTGTTCTTCGCCATGATTTTGTCCAATGTTCGTCGGTCTGCACATGTCCTTTTCTAACATATTTAAAAACATTGTGCTGAAATTCACTGACAGTATACGCATCAGCATTTCTGCAGACTAACCCCTCCATCGTACATGCTTCTCCAGTTTTAGGGTCAACCGATCCAAATTTAGAAGACTGCATGGCCAAATTTTCGACTGAACGCCGAAGTTCCAACTCAGTCAAACCCTTTACAATTTCAAGTTTTAAAACAGGTACAGTAGGCAAATCAAATAAACTGGCATAAAAAGTAACTTCTTCCCATGAAAGCCACTGATCTTTAATTCGAGCAGCAAAAACATAATAATAGTGCTCAAGTTGCACATATTCGATAGAATGCACAGCATAAAGATTTTCACCAAAAAACTCTAAATCATCCAGATCGTTTTTTAATCTAGACCAATGCTCCCGAAGCTGAGCCGTCCATGGCGACGTGGTCGGAGCTGCATGGGATCGTGCAAATACTCCACGCCGTGAAAGGCAATTATTTTCACCATCTAATTTTTCTGTAAATAACAATTTATGGAAAGATTGTATATCCTTCCAATAATGTTGATTAAAACGATCGTCGCTGCTTGTCCCTGGCGAAAATGGGAAATGATAGGTACGACCATATTTTGTTGATTCCATTTTTAAAATTTAAATCCATATTAAAAAATTGAAGACATAGGTATAGGGTAAACAAATCGGGTACATCCCGTTGTTTACTTTCTTCCTAAATATCGACAATGCATTACATGACTTTAATTTTAAAAAATGACAACACAAATGATCTATTGCTGCAAAAGTATTAAATTTATTTTAAAAACATAAAACAGAAAAATGTGACGAATACCAGCAAAAATGTGATGAATCAAATGTTTCTTCATCTTTTAGCTGGGATTCTATTTTTATTTCTATAAAATAGAATTTGATTTTACTACTTTAAGCTGAAGAGTATCAAACCGGCTTTATTAACTTTATTCAAAAAAGACACTACATAATTAATCCATTATTTAACCATTCACGTCCGATTTTGCGGTGTTGCGGCAAATAGCCAAGATTGCATACAACATTGGACTGTCAAATGATCATAAATACAGGGATTAAAAAATAATTGATCACATGGATACATATATCGTGTTAAAAAGGTTCTCTAGTTTAGAAGAAGCTCAAAAATGTCATAAACTACTTTCGGAAAAAGGTGTAACAACGCGGTTGGCAGATAATGTACCCCCTGTGGATATTACATTTTCTGGAAACACGGTTGGATTTCAATATGAGATTCAAATAGATCCTGCCAATTTTGCAAATGCAGAATCTATTTTAGAAGAGCAGGAAATGCAGTCTCTCCCCTTGGTTGAAGACGACCATTATCTGTATCAGTTTTCCGACCAAGAGCTCTTAGAAATTCTTCAAAAACCCGACGAATGGAACAAATTAGACTACGCACTGGCTAGAGAAATTCTATTAAAAAGAGGGAAAGAGATCGATCAGCAAAAGCTTGATCTTTTGAAACAGGAACGGCTCATGCAACTACGGGAACCGGAACCGCAGCAGAAGTATTGGGTTATTTTCGGCTATATTTCAGCCCTTCTAGGTGGACTTTTAGGAATTGCAATCGGCTATATGTTGTTTAGTTCCAGAAAGAGCCTACCGAATGGCGAACGGATATTTTCCTATTCAGATCATGACAGAAAACATGGGACGAACATATTCTATATCGGATTATTCGTATTCACAATATCCGTTCTCATCAAAATGCTCTGGGGATGGTAACATAAAATGAATACGATTTACATTTTTTAGCGGAGCAGGTCAAGCGTCCCTTTGTAACTGTGGTATTTTGTATCCTATTGCAAGCTAATTAGCGCTAACGTTAACTGTAATTTTTAATACTAAAAAAAATACCTATATTTAAGATGACATCTTTATTCTTGAATTATTTTTTGTAAACCTACAAACAAATTAACTTTATGAATAGTTTAAAGACCACAGCCACTCATTTCCGTTATAAAAAGCATCCGGGAGATCTATTCAGAAATACATCTGTTCAATTATTACCGCATCCCTATAAAAATCAAGAAGACTTTTGGGTATGGTTTCATCCCTCCTACCACCGCAGTGAAGACATTTCAGATTTAGGCGACCTGTACAAGCAGCTTCACGATACACCTTGCCAAGAAACGATAACAACATCAAAAAATGAGCTATGTTACGCTGCAGTAGCGAAAGAACATCTCTTTGAAGAAATAAAATCATTGGAACAAAAGATCTATCAGGATTGTTTTGAAAACTTTTATTTATTGGTTATTGAAGGCCGCATCGAGCTGTTTGAAAGTCATCAGATTGAAAGTGAAGAATCTAGCTCCTAATGTTTATCTTTAAACCGTTATGCATTATTTGACTTGTGCGATCATAAGGAAGGACGATAAGGTACTCATTTGTCAGCGCCCGCCATCGGCGACGCATGCTTTAAAGTGGGAATTTCCTGGTCGCATAACCGAATCCCACCTGCCAACGAAAGCAAATTTATCGCTCAAAATCAGGGAAGAGCTAAGTATAGATGTTCTTGTCGGAAGGCCCTTAGAAATGACGCAACAAGGCCATAAAAATCTGGCACTATGCCGCTATCCTGTTCTCTGCACCTTTTCTTCTGGCGAAGTTGCCATGCTAGAATATGTCCAAGCAATTTGGGTCTCCTCTGTAGAACTATCGCATTTTGATTGGACCGATACCGATCGACCAATTGTAGAAGAGTATACCCGATACCTTGAGAACTCAAATCCTCCGTCCCGTATAAAGGAAGCTTTTTTAGAAATCCTAATTGGACTCATTGGTTTTACACTGGTCCATATGTTCTTCAACGTATATATAGGCTTATTGATAACTTTGATCTTAATCACTATTACTGGAATTTATAGTTATCACACCCGAAAAAATATTAGTAAAAGAATCTCATAAAACTTTCCTACATTTATAAAAACTAAATAACCCCTAATTTCATTTTAGCCATACTGAAGACTTAATCAGATGAAAGATTTCCCACAATTAGAGACAGAACGACTTATTCTTAACGCAATAGACCCGACTGATATTCCACAGATTGTAGACTATCTGCAAGATAAGGTCTATTCGGACTTCACATCGAACATCCCCTATCCCTACCGAAAGGAGGATGCTGAATACTGGCTTAAATTAGCGGAAGAAGCATTTGTCAATCGTAAAGGATTCACCTTTGCTATTCGAAATAAAGATAAAAAACTGATCGGAGCTATTGGTCTGCATGATGAAGGCTCGGATAAGGCTGAGTTGGGATACTGGATTGCTATTCCTTACTGGAATAAAGGTTATGTCACTGAAGCTGCAAAAGCAATCATTGATTTTGGGTTTAAAGAATTAAACTTTAACAAAATCTTTGCGACCTACTTCCCCCATAATCCAGCATCGGGAAAAGTCATGGAAAAAATAGGAATGAAAAAAGAGGCACTGTTAAAACAACATTTAAAGAAAGATGGCCGGTATTACGATATCCCATTATACGCTATTTTTAAATCGGAAAAATAAAACAGCAATTTCTCATGGATAAAAAGAATATCAAGTTGCGCTGTGATCATACATTTCCTATACTTATTCTTCTTTTTGGTTGTATTGCTATATTCCCAATAATAATTTCTAAGTATTCTATTTCTCTGTTAGGAATAATATGGGAGACTTGCTGTGGGCTCATCATATTTACAGGCGTTTGGAGATTTGAGCACTTCGAAATATCTGGAGATACACTTACCAAAGTAAACTTAGGTGGATTATATCGAAAGGATTTAAATATGTGTCATATAACCAGATATACAAAAAAAGTGATTGATATGAATCACTTTTGGAATCCGTTTAATATCATAAAGTTATTTAGTAAGGAGAAAAAATATTTTAAATTCAGAACCATAAAACTTCAGGCAACAGATAATTTAATCATGATAATAAATGAACGAAATATGCATAGCGAGGACTTCAAAAAATTATACCATATAATCAAAACCTATCAGAAACGACAAGTCAAGTCTAAATCTCTAATTGTTTCGAGAAATTGACTAAATTTAAACAACCGATAATCATAAAGGATAAAACATGAAAATATTTGCATTCGCTGGGAGTAATTCTTCCACATCAATTAACAAACAATTGGTCAAATTTGTACTCAAAAGCTTCGAGGGGCACGAGATTAATTTGATCGACCTGAATGACTATAACATGCCTGTCTTTTCTGTAGACCTAGAAAAGAATGGATTCCCACAGGAAGCACAGCTTTTCCTAGATCATATAGCCTCCAGTGACATGATCATTTGCTCTCTCGCAGAGAACAATCGCTCCTATAGCGTAGCATTTAAAAATGTATTTGATTGGGCATCTAGAATAAATGTTAAAGTTTTCCAGGATAAACCCATGTTGCTTATGACAACTTCACCAGGAGGTTATGGTGGTGGAAATGTGATGGCCGAAGCGCAGAAATTTTTCCCGCAGTTTGGAGCAATCATTAAAGAAACATTTTCGCTTCCCAAATTTTACGAAAATTTTGATCAGGATAATGGCGTAATCAGTCCTGAACACCTCAATAGTCTAAAGGAAAAAATAGCGGACTTTAAGCAACAAATTTCCTCCTAGCGGCATTCCGCTAAAAATCTATTTCCCTTTTGTGGGTTTTGCACAACTAATGTTATGTACTAGGTACATTTTACTTTGCATATGATTGACTTTTTGCTTACCCTTTCTTTGCTTTGAAAGCAAAGAAACACCAATAAAACACCAATAAAACGACAAAGAAATAGCAAAGAAGAAGCGAATCAGGCCCCTAGCAATCCCAAAGGAATAGCGAAGAAATAGCAGAGAAACACCGAAGAAACAGCAGAGAAACACCAAAGAAATAGCAGAGAAATGGCGAATAAGCTGCAAGCCTTTGCCTTAGCCCCCCAAAGAGCAGCGCTATAACAGAAAACTGACCCCATAGCGATAACAGCTATCAAAGGTTCATAATTAAGGAGGGGCGACTTGCCCCTCCTTAAATTTATTTAAGGAGCTCTTCGAGTTTTTCTATCAACTTTACTCCTTTTAAGTTGATTCCAACAATCTTACCTTCGGGAGAGATGAGGTAATTTTGCGGGATAGCCTGAATACCGTACAATTGAGCGGCTTGATTTTGCCAGCCATTTAGGTCCGACACCTGGGGCCAGGTTAATCCATCTTGTTCAATCGCTTTCATCCAGTTGTCTTTCTTCCCTGGTTTATCTAGTGAAACACCCAGTATCTCAAATCTTGATCCCTTAAACTTTTGATAAGCTTTAACCAAATTAGGGTTCTCAGCACGGCAAGGACCACACCATGACGCCCAAAAATCCAATAGCAGGTATTTACCTTTAAAATCTGAGAGTTTTAACTCTTTACCTTCAGGAGTTACTTGTGCAAAATCTAAAGCTGGCTGTCCAATTCCTAGCTTTTTTGCCAGTTGAATATCTGCTTCTAATTTTTTCCCGATTGCTGTCTGCTTTAATCTTGATGACAAATTGAAAAACAAAGGTTCAGTGGTAACCACATTATCATCGTAGCCGGCAACTTCCTGCAAGGCCAATAAACTGAAGTAATTGTCTGGATTATTGACTATAAAATTTCGTTGCGCCTTCTTACGCTCTGTTTCGATCTTATCTATTTCTAGCCCAATTTGGTTTATTGCATTTTCATCACGATTTTTTGCTTGATACAGATCAGCTCTTTTAGATTGCTGAACCATGAGCTTCTTCTCATAGGTGCTTAGATAGTCTTGATACTGCTTATAGGCTACCTGCAGTTTCCCGCCTTGTACCTGTGAAGACCCGAAAGGACTTTGAACGGTGATTTGCGTATTGGGTTCCTGAGGGTCTACATAAAATGTGAGACGCTCCATCGGTCCACCTTTGCGATTAAAGAAGGAAGCGCCATCTTTGGAATAAAATAACATCACTTGCGTTGGTTCCATGATTTCCCCTTTATAGATAACATCATTGGGACCAAAATTAATAGAGTCAATTGTCAATTTTCTATCCACGATGTAGCGAACAAATGCTTTAGATTTTGCGGGAAATTGTTTCCCCTTTATTGTTAATTGAAAAGGCTGTCCTTGAGCGAATACTGTCCCGAGACAATTTAAAACCAAGAATAAGGAAGTAGCTATTTTTTTCATGTTGATAATTACAGTGCTTTAGCACGCGCCACAAGAGCATCGGCAAGTTTAATAATTTTTGAAGTTTCCAGTTCAGCCAAGCCACGTGCAGCTTCTGCCGCCTGAACGGCTTCTTTCTTTTTCTTTAATGCGATGCAAATATCGGCCAATGTTCCTTGATTGGAATAACTTGATGGATTCAATACTACGGCCTGTTTAGCCAGTACATAGCATTGTTTTAGGATAACTGGATTTGCAACAGTTCCCTTCGCATTGGCATTGCGGCGGGCAATAAAACTCAGCCGTTCATCTTCATTCTTGAGCAGGCCTTTTCTCAATGTATTCGTAAGGACAACAAACTCCTTATCGGTTCCATGTGCGGCGGTCCACTCTACTTTATACAATGCAGCTTCAATTTTTTGTTCTGGATCTTTTAACCCTTCAAAGTAGGCTACCCCAGCATTAAATTCATCTACTTTACGCTCTCTAATATAGCCATACATGGCATAACGCAGCAGTTGCACTTCTTTTTTCGCAAAATCTGCTGGCACGGCTATACTTTTAAAATAAGCTTTGTTCGACTCAAAAAATTTCCCATAGCGATCATCCAGACTTTGTGCCATCATTTTTATGGTCTCCCATCCATTTGGGCTCTTCAAGAATTCATCGGTAGCTACACTGTCCAATGCCTTTTTTGCTCCATTTGCCGCTTGATTATCGGTTTGTTCCATCACTTTAATATAGCGGATCAGGAAATTCGATTCCCGCATACCCAAATCATACGATTTACGCAAATTGGGGATCTGAAAATTAGGGTCATTAGCTTGCTGTGCCTGTTTCAGGAACAAATCGGCTTCCATGCGAGACTGGGTTCTGTAGATCAATGTTCCCTGTCCATCTAAAAATAAATAAGTAGGAAAACTTCTGATTTGGTATAATTTAGCAATATCTACGCCCTCTCCTATCTCACAGTCAAATTTAGTATTGATAAACCTGCTGTTAAAATAACGAGCCACTTCAGGCTGTGAAAACACATTCCCTTCCATCCATTTACAAGGAGCACACCAGGAGGTAAATCCATCTAGGAAAATCAGCTTATTTTCCTGCTTGGCCAATTCCTTTGCCTGATCAAAAGTGATCTTCTGAAACCGTATATGTTCTTGTGCAAGCAATAGCATCGACTGTGAAAAAGCCAGTGCTGTCAATAGTATCTTTTTCATTTTTTTTTATTAAGATCCTAATCAATTTCTATGATGATAGAAATTGATTAGGATGAGCGGTCTACATCTAATTTTGTTATCGTTCGTATTGAGGAATTCCGGGATTCAACGAAAGTACCTTGGGCGGAACTGGAAGTATCATCCGGGCATCCGTGGATTCCATTTCGAAAATTTTCCCTGCCAATGGATGTTGGATTGACTTTTTAAAATTGTCTGCTATAGCGAGTCGTTTCAAATCAATCAACCTATCGGATGCCATAAATGGCATTTCGCGACGTCTTTCGTCAAGTACCGTCTGTAAAACCAATTTTGGATCCGTTGAGGTTAACGCTTTATTATTCTCTATTCGACTATTTCGTAATGTATTCAAGAAACCTAGTGCCTCTGTCGCATTACCTGTTCGAACAGCTGCTTCTGCAGCAATCAAAAACAATTCAGGTGTATTAAATCCAGTACTAAATTCGACGTATGGAGCAAAAAGAACCCGCCCTGGAAATTTTACAATAGTAGCGCCTAAAGAAGCCTGATCGCGACAGAAAAATAATTCATAACGTTTGTCCTTTGCACCTGCAGGCAAATCTTTTGCATAAGTGTCAATCAGCTCTTTAGAGGCATAAAATTCGGCATTCGGACTACCTAAGGAACTTGTTCCTAACCGAGACCATACGGCCTCCGTATTCGTTCTGGAGTCGGGAAATTGGACAGAATTATCTGTTTTTAGGCAAACCCGTCCCCAAGTTGTCTTATCCTTATTGGTATATAAACTATAATCGATGAGCGTTTTATTGACCGCAAGTGCTTGTTTTGCATTCTCAAGGGCCTCTTTGTATTTTCCCTGATAGAGGTAAACACGGCTTAGAAAAGAGAAGCCGACTGAACGCACTGCCTGAAATCTATTTGACTGCACTGTACTCAAATTTGGCAGCGCATCATTAAGATCGCTAATTACCTGATCATAGATCGCCTGAACAGACACACGCTCATATTTTTGATTGATATCCTCTTTCAGCACCAAAGGTACCCCTAGATCTTTTGTTGCACTTGCAGGATTATAATGCGCGGCATAGATATTCACTAGACTAAGGTACTCAAATGCACGACCGACCTTAGCCTCAGCCCAAACCCTTTTCTTTTCTGCCTCGGAGCCCTCTGTTGCTGCCAATACATTATTAATAACAACATTGTAAGTGAATATATGGCTATAAGCCGATTCCCAGTATGGATCATACTGGCCATCTTCAAATATAGCACCGTGGGCAAAGCTATAGAGTTGTTTTTTCACATAGTCATAATAGTCATAGCTTGCTGCTGATTGTACATCCTGAGGGTCTCCGGACTGTAAATTATCTACTAAATAGTTCGGATAAACAGCGGAAGCTCTTACTAAAGATTGATCGTTTAGCAGCAATTTGTAATCATTCAGATTCTCTGGAATTGTAAAACCTTTTGGTTTGATATCCAGATATTTACTACAGCTATTCAATGTCAATAACCCGAATAGCAATCCTATATATATTTTTCTCATGATATTTTCTTATTAAAATCCTATAGATACACCTAAATTGTAAATTATTGGTGCTTGTATACCTCTACTTGGACTCGTTACCGTACTATACCCAGCCCAAACCTCGGGATCGAGATTATCCTTGTTAGCGACCCAACGCCATGCATTCAATACCTGTCCTGTTAGACGCACATAAGAAAGTTTTGTCGGTGCAATCCATTGTGCAGGCAGGTTGTAGGATAATGAAATATCGCGCAATTTAATATAGTCAGCCTTCTGAACAAATTTATGTGCAGCATTGAAAATATCGGAAATATTGCCTGAAGCAGCAGAAACAAATGCAGGAGCAATATCAGGGTTACTTTCATCACCTGGGTTCTTCCAATAATTCAACCATAATTTGTCGAAGTTACTATTGTAGTTAAGCTCCGCGTATTTACTCAGGAACTCTGGATGAACTCCCCGCATCACATGACCACCATTGAAAATGAACATAAAGGAAAGCGTCAAATCTTTATATCGAAATCCATTTCTGAAAGAAACAGTGTAGGGAGGTACAGTCGTACCTTCATAGATTAAATCATCGACAGTCAATTTTTGCGTTGTCTCGACCAGACTACCATCAGCCTTTCGTGCCAAAGGTCGTCCCTTATCATTTAATCCCGCATAATCTATACTATATAAACTACCCATTGGGATTCCAACACGATTTTGAGGAGCATAATAGTAGTAATACGGTGTATTCTGCTCAACGTAGAGGTCTGTGATCTTGTTTTTGTTGTAGCTAAAATTTATTGTGCTATTCCAGCTGAAGTTTTCACGTTGAATCACCTTACCATTCAGCCCCAACTCGATCCCTCTATTCTGCATATCCGCATAATTAAGCAACACCATATCCCATCCCAAGGTTGGATCCAACGGCGTATTCCCCAATAAATCAGAAGTTTTCTTATTGTAAATATCAAGGGTAGCTGTAAGTCTATCTTTAAATAGTGAGAAATCAAAGCCAACATTGAATACTTTTGTTCGCTCCCATCGCAATAATGGATTAGGCGGAGAATCAATGTAGGCTTGCATTTCACCGTTAAAGTAGTTCAGATTGTTATTCACCCTTGAAATCAAATATGGTCCATTATCCTTTGGCACATTTCCATTTACGCCATAAGTCGCACGCACCGACCAACGATCTAATGGTTCCCAATCAATTTTTGGCAGATGATATAAAGCGCCTATGGACCAAAGAGGTTTGTATTGATTTTTGATATTTGTGCCAAACAAATTAGATTGATCCATCCGGATGCTTCCACTCAAAGTCAACTTACGATCATAGGTATAAGATCCATTGGCATAGAAGGAAACAAATCTATCGACTAGATCCTTAAATCCAGTCTCTTTTTTCGAAATAGTATAGCTATTAAAAAGTGCCTGTGTATTTTGGATCTGAATACCAAAAAGCTCTTCATTAATCCCCTTATAGACTAAACTGCTTTCATCGTACCCGTATTTATAAATATTTGTATAACGATTGTTAATTTGCCTGCGCTCAGCACCTGCAATAGCTATAATTTCATGTTTATCCCGACTGTTATATTGATAATTGAATTGACCACGTAAGGTATAGCTGTTGACATCGTTACGTTGTTCGGCAAATTGTCCCCCCTGCGGAATATTGCGCTTGATTGACCCGTCCTTTCCAATTTGGGTCGCGTCATTGACCATACCTACAACGGACTGGGAATTTTTCCGGTTTAAAGTACCGTTGTATCCTTCTGTTCTTTCACTTTGATAGGATAGATCGAAGTCCAACCCTTTAAGTAGCTTAAAGTTAGCAGCAAAATTTAAATTAAGGTATTTATTATAAAACTTTTCATGAATCGCTGCTACGTGCTTTAAAGGAATATAAGTTTCATCTTCCAGTCCCATGGCATTCAAACGATCAATCTCAAATTGCGATTTTGAATTATACCATTGCGCCGGAGAACCGTTTTCATTCTCAAGAAGATAATAGGATGCCTTGCCCCCCATATAGTTATCGTAGAAATTGAAGCCGATATCGCCTTCTCTATTTTGATTTTTCCCTAATACGTTTGCGCGTAAACTAAACCAATCGGTAAACTTAAAATTATTTTTCAGACTGAATCCCAGTTCCTTATTTGTTGCACGGCCTTTATTATAATCTCCTGGTTGGGTATAATTGAGGGAATAATGATAGGTATAACGATCGGAGCCTCCCGAAACAGCGAGGTTATGTTGCTGATCGAATCGAGTAGTGTTCAGAAACTTATCCATTTGACTGAAGCGGTCACGATTTCGGTATACATCCAGACGTTTTTCCATCTCTTCTTCCGAAATCACGCCACCTTTACGATCGTACAAAATCCGATACACATCATTCATTGCTTTTCTAGGATCAATAACAGCATAATCGCCCGAACGATAATTAAACATTTCTTTTTGAAAGTTGACCAGTTCAGCACTGCTCATCTGATTAAGATAGCTACGGCTTGGAAGTCCCCTAAAAGAAAGGGTATTGCTATAGTCGATCTTCGTTTTACCTGCGGAGCCTATTTTTGTTGTGATCACAATGACACCATTGGATGAACGTACGCCGTAGATAGAGGCTGCCGACGCATCTTTTAAAACGGTTATGGAAGCGATATCATTGGGATTGATTGCTGTTAAGTCGCCTTCAAAAGGCATACCGTCAACAACGATCAGAGGCGCAGCCTGCGCATTGATTGTAGATCGTCCGCGAACCTCGATACCCAGATTATTTTTATTATTCTGCGGACTTGAGGTATTTCGCACCAAATTTAGTCCTGGCAACAATCCATCGATCCGATCCAGCAAATTAGGCTGGAGCCGCCCTTCCATGTCTTTGGCAGTGACCTGCGCAATTGAACCTGCTGCTCTTTCTTTGCTTATTTTTTGGTATCCTGTATTGACCGTAATGTTCACTTCCTGCAACTGCTCATCCAAGGCTCTTAAGGTAATCCTATTCAAATCGGACTTAGCTGCAATCGTAAGCGGAGCAAATCCGACCATGGTAATGTCCAAAAAGCTATTTGAACTAACACCGTTAATTTCAAAATGTCCATTTTGATCTGTAACGGTCCCTTTTGGAACACCTTTAACACGAATGGTTGCACCTTGAAGCGGTCTGTTGTTATAATCGACAATAAAACCTTTGACCGTCATTAACTGATTAGCGATCGAACGTTGTGTTTGTTGAGATTTCTCATGTACGACAATAATCTTCCCCTTGATCTCAAAATCGAGATCCAAATCGTCCAATAACTTCCCAAGTGCATTTCCCAACGATTCTTTTTTAACAGTTAAGTTAACCTTTGTATCTGGATCGATGGTTGTCGCTGCCCATACATAAGAATAGCCGGTCTGCTTATTGATCTCTGAAAAAACCTTTCTCAATGAAACTGATTTCTCATGTATCGATATGTCCTGTCCATACGTTTTAGCTCCAACATGAAGCAGACAACAAGACATCATGATGGTTGTAAGCGATATGCGCATAATGTTTCCCCTCCATTGCGGCCTACCCCAAATATCTGGGCGATCGCTGTTTTTCATTTGTTGCGTTTGATCGTGTAGGGCACGAACAAGTTGTGCATAATTTTTATACATTTGTTTTAGGTTAAGAATTAAAATTCTGTTACAGTTAGAATTACTTGATCTGAAGCCCTAAATGTTGCAAGCGTTTAGGGTTTCTTCTTTTCATTTAGGTTGTTTTGTCTACATAAATGGTCTTTCCTTTAAATTTAAACTTAATTTTTCCTGTACTCTCCAGTACGTTGATGATATCTTTCAGGCTGCTGTCACGCGACAACATCGCTTCAAATTTTTCCGATTTTATTTTGTTATCAAGATAGACGACATCTACGTTATACCAGGATGCCAACTCATCCATAATAACCCCTAAAGTCTCCGAATTGAACACAAAATATCCGTCTTTCAATGCATTACGCACGTCAAGATCAATTATTCGTCGTTCGATCTGCCCAAGTTTGATATAAGATTCTTCCCCTGGCAACAGTATAATTTGCCTGTCGCCCTGTCGAACCCGAACTTTACCTTCGTATAATGTCGTTCTAAAGTCTTCTAGATTCTTGGTTGATTTCACATAAAAATGTGTCCCTAATACGGAAATATTGATCTTCCCTGCTTGCACCACGAAAGGTTTCAGTTTTGGGACCTCACCTCCCCATGGCAAATGTTTCTTGGCAACTTCGAAGTAAGCCTCTCCCACTAGACGAACTTCCCGCATGCTATCTACTTCATAGTAATCTAACTGCGTTTTGGCATTCATCCACACTTTGGTTCCATCAGGTAATACCATGGTCATTTTCCCTCCCTTGGGTGTTACAGCGAATAAATTACCCACTCGTGCCGCTTTATTTTTACCGGGTGATGCAAACGATAATAAAGTATCTCCTGGAACCATCGAAATTGAATGTCCATCTCCCAGACGAACTACCCCCGTCATTTGAGCGGGTTGAATATCTTTATCCGGAGTCTCCTGATATACCGTATCCGAAAGATTATGGATAAAAAACAACACGAGTAATCCAATCAGCGCCGCAGCGATACCATAGGATAACATGCGTTTATAAAAAGGTTTAATGTATGAGGTATTGAGGTAATCTTGTTCAAAGAGGGCAAATGATTCCTCCCAATCATAACGGGCTATCCCGTCTAAATCCGCTTGCATTTGAACTTTGTTGTCAATCAGATCACATAGCCCCTTATTTGCATCCGTTTCGGACCTCCATAAGTCCAACTGCAATTTTTCGTCATCGCGCAATCCTTCCAGCTTGGATTTGCTCAGTAAATAAATGATATGTTGGGGTAATTGCTCCATATTGCTCTATATACTTAAAACAATATTTTGATTTCGTTTCTCTAAAAAGAGGGTAGATATTTTCACAAAAACCTATGTATCAGAAGTATAAATTTTCTAATAATAGAGTAAAAGCAAAAGTAGGCAAAAAAACTGGTCAGGCTTGAGTCTTAATCTCAAAAGTTCAATTCCCCTTTTCTTTTGATTGTAGATCGTACTAGTGGTTAGTCCTAAGGAGATTGCTGCTTCCTGTGGGCTTAGATCTTCAACAATCAACTTACGCATCACTTGCTTACACTGCTCAGGCAGCGTATCAATGGCATCATGGATCGTTCGAAGCGTTTCCATATAGATCATTTGATGGCTGATCGGTAAATCGACCAGATCAACCTGTGACGTATAAAAACTGTTTTTTTGTTGAATCCGATTTTCTTGTTGAATCATGTTTAAAGCGGCGTTTCTACAGCTTGTGTAGAGAAAACCACGGATTGATTCAACATGATCAAAATCAATCCGGCGCTCCCAAAGCTTTAAAAATACATCCTGCACTATTTCTTCGATGGTACCTTTATCAAGATTCATCTTTTCTAAAAAATAGCACATTGGACTATAGAAAGTTTTGTACAGAAACTGTAAACCATCCCTTCTGCCCTCTCGAAAAGATTTTAAAAAATCTTGCTTGCTAAATTCTTGGTTTACCTTGTTTTTCACAATTCAATATTACTTAAATTTTAAATAAATATGAAAATTTCATTTATTGTGATCAACAATGCCGCGCTGGCAAGTGATAGAAAACGTACTAGCCAAACGGGTTGAGACGATACTATTGTATTCGGCAGCGATTAACGTAAATGCGAAGCAAGATCTATGTATTTAAATTAAAATTTCTACGCGATCAATTCTGTTGACGCAGGCTCTTGGTAGTAGGCTTCATTCCATTTTGCCAATTGGCACATAATAGGTATTAATGCCTTGCCTTTTTCTGTCAAAGAATACTCTACACGTGGTGGAAGCTCCCTGTACTCTTCTCTCAAAATTACACCATCCTCTTCCAATTCTTTTAATGAACTGGTCAGGACTTTCCGAGAAATGTTTTCGATAAGCGCATCCAATTGACCAAATCTGGCTTTTCGATCGCGCAAAGTATAGATAATCACAGGCTTCCATCGGGTACCTAAAATTGCCATAGAACGCTGCATGGCGCAGGAACAACTTTTAAATTCAGTCCTTTTCATTTGAATATATTCAAAATAGTTACGCAAAGGTAACTAGTTTATACCAATAATAGTTACAAATATACACTATTTAAAATATCTTTGTGAAGATTCACGATTTAAAACAAGAAAAATGAGCATACAAACACTTTTTAATCCATTTGAATACAAAAACTTAACGCTCAAAAACCGTTTTGTAATGGCGCCAATGACGCGAGCATTTTCTAAGGATGGGGTTCCCGACAGCGCTGTAGCGGGTTATTACGAGCGTCGTGCCGCGGGGGATGTCGGTTTAATTTTGACGGAAGGTACAGTTATTGAAAGACCTTCATCAAAGAATTTAAAGGATATTCCAAACTTTTACGGTGACCAAGCATTGGACGGCTGGAAAAATATCGTCGACGCTGTGCACGAAAAAGGCGGAAAAATAGCCCCTCAACTATGGCATGTTGGCTATACCCCTATGCAATGGACTCCGCCTGCTGCGTTTGAAAGCCCAGATACAATGACATTAGCGGATATAGAGGCCACAATACAAGCTTATGCTGACGCTGCAAAATCTGCAAAAGACCTCGGTTTTGATGCTTTTGAAATCCACGGGGCCCATGGTTATCTGATTGACCAATTTTTCTGGGAAGGGATGAACCACAGAACAGACGAATTTGGTGGAAAAACAATTAAGGAGCGTTCTAAATTCGCTGTTGAGGTCGTAAAAGCAATGCGAAAAGCGGTCGGACCTGATTTTGTGATTATTCTACGTTTATCACAATGGAAACAGCAGGACTATACAGCCAAGCTTGCTCCTACCCCTGCAGCGATGGAAGATTGGATCCTACCATTGACCGATGCCGGTGTCGACATTTTTCATGGAAGCCAACGTCGTTATTGGGAGCCGGAATTTGAAGGCAGTGACTTAAATTTTGCTGGATGGCTCAAAAAGATTTCAGGACAGCCAACAATCACGGTTGGATCTGTAGGTCTTGACAAAGACTTTGGTGAAGTATTTACCAATTCTGAGTTCAGGTCCTCTCCCGCCTCACTGGACGAACTGGTTCGTCGTTATGAACGTGGCGATTTCGACCATGTAGCAGTAGGCAGAGCCATCTTACAAGACCCCAATTGGGTGAAGAAAGTGCAAGCCGAAAAATACAACGAATTATCGACTTTTGAAGCTAAGAGCTTGGCGAGCTTATCTTAGTAAGCTCGCGCGATTAGGTGGATTAAAATTACGTTATTCAATATTATAAAACAGGGGCAAAAAATTGATTCGAAAATCAATTTTTTGCCCCTGTTTTATAGCGATAATTCAGTAACTTGTCTCCAAAAATGGATACAAACACTTGCTTAAATGAAAATCACTGCAACCAAAGTATATGTCATCAGCGGTTTGGGTGTAGATCAACGTGTATTCAGCAAGATAGACTTTGGCTCGCTTGATATAACCTATCTGGATTGGATTACACCAAATCCTAATGAACCACTATCTATTTATGCAAAAAGAATATCTGCTAAAATTACCGCAGAGCAACCCATCCTTATTGGGCTTTCTTTCGGCGGAATGCTTGCAATGGAAATTGCCAAAATTATAACTGTTCAACGGGTTATTCTGCTAGCTTCGGCCAAAGGACGACATGAATTACCCATACTGTATCGATTAGCGGGTAGACTCAAGCTGAACGTGTTTGTCCCTAATTCATTGCTCAAGACCCATAGCTTTCTGTCGGATTATTTTTTTGGTATACGCCGCAAGGAAGATTCTTTACTGCTAAAACAAATCCTAAAGGATACAGATCCAATCTTTATGGCCTGGGCAATACATCAAATTCTACAATGGAAAAACAATTCGGTTCCGGACAATTTAATTCATATACACGGTAGTAGCGATCGTATTATCCCCATCAAAAATGTAAAGCCCAACTTTATCATCAAGGGTGCGGGACATTTTATGACGGTCACTCATGCCCAGGAAGTTGAAAAACTCTTGCAAGAAATTTGTTCGTAAATCACCAACTTTTAATCACCGAGACCTATCCCAACTTTTCTAGTCGCTCAGAAAATTAAATCCACGTGGATTCGTATCGGCATTAGTCGCACGACATGCTGATCAGTGTAAAAAATTATTATTTGGAGAAAAGGACAAACAATAATTGAGAATAGAAGGTTCTTCTATGAGAGCGCGGTCTCTATATGGAAGCTAAAAGTCTCACTTTATTACTTAGTGGGAACAGTCAAAAGCGATATAGTTAGGTTAAATTATAACAAGAATATGCGAACACGGCTCATATTAAGTTTTTTATTCTGTCACATCTTTTTTCTCACTATGCTGGCACAAATCAATAATACTACAGCCCCGAAACTGGAGGTAGCAGCAGCCTTGGGTCCGTACCGTCCGATCGGTGTGAGCGTTACATCCAACAATCGATTATTTGTTTCCTTCCCAAAACAAGCGAAAAATTATCAGTATGCACTTACTGAAATCATCAATGGAAAACCTGTTCCTTATCCAAATGAAGAATGGAATTTAAAAGGAAAAGAGAGTTCCCACTTTGTAAATGTCCAAGATATATTTGTCGATACCGAGGACAATCTCTGGGTATTGGATTCTAAACCATCTTCTGCCGGATCAATTTTTGGAAAAGATGAAAAATCGACTCAAGGCCAATTTAAATTGTTAAAAATCGATACAAAAAAAAATAAAATTGAGCATATTTATCGTTTCGACGACCTTGATAAAACCAAATCAGGTCTAAATGATATGCGCATTGACCAGAAGCGAAATTTAGCCTATCTCTCCGATCCCGGCCAAGCGGCCATCATTATTTTAGACCTCAAAACTGGACAGACTAGAAAGGCTTTAACTGGAAGCCGTTTTACGCTGGCTGATCCTGATATAATATTAAGCTATAATGGTATTGAAATGCGCAGTGAAAATGGAAAGCCTTTTTCTTCCAACGTGAATGGCATAGCATTGAGTCCCGATTTTAAATATTTATATTTCAAACCGATCAATCAAACCCATCTGTATTGTATTGCAACAGAATTTTTAGCAAACAAAAGGCTGACGGATCAAGAATTGGAGGCAAAAGTGGAAGACAAAGGAGAAGTGGGAATCACGCATGGCTTACTAGCAGACATTGATGGAAATATTTACCTAACATCGTCAATAGATTATAGTATTAAATATTTAAATCCTGATGGAAATGTGAATACCCTGGTACAGGACTCCCGAATACTTTGGCCCGATTCTATGGGCATCGGCGGAGACGGATACCTTTATTTCTCTTGTGCACAACTCTTTAAAGACCCACAATGGAATAAAGGAGTTGATAAGGTAGAGTTGCCATATTATGTCTTTAAAGTCAAATTACCGAAATTTTGAGAAGAATGTTACAACAAGTGAAGTTCTGAAGCATAAAACTCGCGCTAACACATCTACTTTTTACCTAGGTATTATCCCGTGCGAAGCCTTAACAAAATTCCCTTCGAATAGTTCCCCTTTCTATTTATCCACCCTTTCCACTTACAAGATAAGACACTGAAATTCAACGCCATAAAAACAATTAAATCGGAGTAAAAGCACAAATCACCAAGACATGCCTCCAATTATAAAAAACAAAGGCCTCTTAGATAAAGTATAAAATTTTTAGCAAAAAATTTGTAATACTAATATTTTTAGTATATTTGAATATCAGTTTTAGACAACGCTTTTTATGGAACACAGCGCAGCATATGACAATAAGGATTTACACGTAGGTGACATCGTTCGCTTTCATACCCCCTATCCCGATGAAGATCCGAATACGATTTTCATTGTACTGTGGTCATATTACGATCCCGCTGGAAAATCCTCACGAGCGGAACTAGTTAAATTTGACCAAAGTTCCAAACAAACGCCTGTTATTCAGAAGTGGTTTATACGAGATTTAGAAAGAGTTCCCGAAGTAAGTCCAGAATTGCTGAAACAAATTGAGCTATTTATGAAAAGTAAACTTGGTAATGCTATTATCAGTAAGCTAGTCATCTAACAAATTTTAGATCTTCAAATTCGACGTAAAATATGGAAAACAAATTCAAAGAGAAGCGAGGTATAGTGTCAGGTCCGATCTGGTCTGACTGGCGCGAACAACTTCGGGAAAGTGAATTAGTCGGCTTACATCAGAGACTCGAGAAATTAGAAAGAGAAATACTCCTTGATTGGCTGCAATGGCATGATCCAAAAGGAAACTATACAGATCGCAAATGTATTGAAAATGGCGTGCAGCAGCTTTCCAAATTAAAGGCTGTCGCGTATGTACATAAAGAAATCCTGCGCATCCACATGAAAAGAAAATATAATGACTTTTCGAATACGCACGCACAACTCATCTTTAACAATTAAAATCTCAGATTATGGAATATCTTATTAAACAGATCATAGCGCATCAACTTCCAAAAATTCTAACCATGGAATCGCATCGCAAGGATTGGCGTTATCAGCTTATGAGCTTAAAAGATAAGACACTATTCGATAGATTAACGCTTATGAAGAGACAAGAATTACTTGCGTGGCTACAATGGTACGATAATACCGGGACTTACGCTGATCACGACTGCATCCGGAGAGGTATTCCCTTATTTACGAAGGTTCAGGCATTGACCGCAGCTTATCAGCGGATTATGCGTGAACATGAAGGCTGGGACGGCTACATGGGAACTGAATATATCCGTGGCAGTGCACTTTAAAAAAGACACTTTTTAAGCAGGAAATATTTTACTCGCTGTGATATACTTGGCTAATGTATTCAGATTAGAAAGTGCCGCTCCGATTGTATTATTAAAATAAGTATAGACTTCTTTTCCCTCTGCAATCCAGTCGTTAATATAGGTGCTGTATTCAAACAATATGTTGTCCGTATAGCTACCTTTATAGTCACCATTTGGGCCATGGAATCGCATATAGATTATGTTTGCATTTGCATCTGCGTATTGAAGACGCATACCTTGCATATTCTTATCATGAATAACCAGATTCATATTAAAAGATTTTAACAGTTCAGAAGTTTCTTCCCTATACCAAACGGGATCCCTAAATTCTACACAGATCGACCACCCTTCACTTCTATTGTTCTGAGCAATACAATCCAGCAATTCAGCAAGCAATCCAATAGAAGCAAATTTAAAAGATGGTGGTAATTGTATGAGCAAACACCCTTTCTTTTGGCCGACAGCGTCAATAACGGATAGAAATCTGGCGACATCCTGTGGATCAAATTTGAGTTCTTTTTGATGTGTAATTCCTTTCCATAGTTTAAACGTAAAACGAAAATTATCGGTCGTTTCTTCGGACCATCTTCTGACGGTTTCTTCTCTGGGAATTTTATAAAAAGAGCTGTTTACTTCCAATGAATTAAATAATAAGCTATATACAGCCAATCGACTTTTATCCTGAAACTCCTCAGGATAGTAGCTTTTATTCTTGTAAGGCAAAAGGATACCGCTCGTTCCAGTAAAATATAATCTTTCCATACCTTTATAACAATCGGCTAGCATATAATTGTTCATTTTTTTTTCAAAGACAAATTATCTTTTGTATTGATCAGCAATTGAATTGCATATAAAAAACAATTTATCTAAGTTTGAGAAACGAGTATTAGCAACAGCTATTTATAATCAACTCGTTTTCTAGTTTATTAGCGGATAATTAATCAATCACTCTCTATCAATGCACAAAAAATCTTACCTCATTTGTTTCGTTATTGGCACCATTTTGGGCAGTTGTACCGGAAATAAAAGTAACAATACAAATACAACTTCAAGCTCTCAGCCCGAATATGCCGATGAAAATCCGACATTTACCTTTGACAACATTAAACAGAGCTATTCGCAGGGCGAGGATCTGATCTTAAAGATGGACAGCGAAAAAACGCCGAAAATAGACTCTGTTATTTACACTATAAACGATAAAAAGATTGGTCAAGTAATCGGAAATGAACCTTTCCATTTTTCATTAAAACAGGAGAAATTTGGCAAGCAGATTATTAAAGCTGTCGTATTTAGTGATGGAAAACGAGAAGAAAATTCAGTCAACATCGATCTATTCGCGTCCACTCCTCCGCTTTTGCTAAGCTATAGCATTGTGAATATTTACCCCCATGATATCAAAGCTTTCACACAAGGATTGGAGTTTTATGGGGATAATTTGATCGAAAGTACTGGGAATGGGGTTGGTCCAAGCGGAAATAAGGGTAAATCGAGTGTTCGTATTGTTAATCCAAAAACGGGTCAGCCCACCAAAAAAATTGAATTGGATGATTCAATTTTTGGCGAAGGTGCCACCGTACTAAATGGAAAATTATATCAGTTGACTTATAAAAACAATCTAGCCTACCTATACGATATAAACAGCCTTTCTGTTATTAAGACACTTCCTTACTTTCAGCCAATGGAAGGCTGGGGTTTAACTTCTGACGGTAAAAACTTATACATGTCCAATGGTTCTGATTATATCTATACGCTTAATCCAAATGACTTCTCAAAAATGGACTATATCCGTGCAGCAACGAACACAGCCATGGTGGATCAAATCAATGAAATGGAATGGGTAAAAGGAAAAATCTATGCAAATTTCTTTATGGAGGATGTCATTGGACGGATCGACCCTAAAACTGGTACAGTGGAAGCTTTAGTCGATCTATCTAAATTACGTGAACATGTAACACAACATGAGGATTTAGATGTATTAAATGGTATCGCCTACAATAAAAGATCAAACACTTTCTTTGTTACCGGTAAAAACTGGGATAAAATGTTCGAGATAAAGCTAACAGAATAGCTTTATCTCCATTAAAAAAACAACATATTGTTCCAGAAACATCCAAATTGCGGTATCGCTAACTTTATGGTAATTCTTTCATTTTGTTAAAACCTTCGGTTACCATAGGTACAATTTGCGGTGTAAATAACTGTGGCATAAACGCCCCTGCCTCCATATCTTTATTGACAATCCATTGCGCATATTTATCTACTAAAAATTGTAATCGCTGTGCTGAAGATAATCCTGGTAAGGTATAATAGATACTTTTTTCGCCTTCTTTCCCTTCCATCTGCACATACCTCCCTTTGGTCACATTCAGGTGACTGCGGTGTTCAAAATCACGTAGAAAGAGCTCATCTTTATCGACATTATCCCATTTGGGGTCACGTGGGCAACAAACCGATCCGTAACTTTCTCTTCGATAAACGGTAAGCATGCCTTTTGGGGAAATTGGTTTAACAAAATCGAACCTCGCGTTATCTTCGCCAGAAAGCCGGATGCTGTCGACTTTAACCCCACCATCCTCTCTTTTTATGGAATAATAAAAATTGGTCGTCGCAGGTTCTATACACATTCCGTTTTTCGAGGCTTCTTTGGCAACCTCATCATAATACCTCCAATCGGGGACAATCAGTACAAAATGCTGAAGATCGGGATAGAATTCAGTTGACCTCTTTAGTAACTCCACTGGAATTCTAGTACTCAAAAAGAAAACGTAAGTGGAATCTGGGACGATCTGCAAAGGAAGATCTATTAAATAACTGCCATTTTTCTGAGTCACAAAATCATTGTCGATCATCACAACCTGACCATAGTATTCGCGATACCAATCGGGTTTCACAGTATCAGCTAATGAATACGGGGGTATTGACTGATGCGCAGCTATTTTGCTCTTACAGGACAATGCCATCATGGGTAAAATGATAAGCAAATACCACTTATTTTTTAGTGTTAACATTGTTATAAAATTAAAATATATTTCAACTACTTTCCTGTTTGACTATCTACTTTTATTCCAGCTTGATTCATGAAGGCTATTTGATGTCCTAAACACGACTCAGCTAAGGCTGCAATTTTCTCTTTTTCATCAGTAATCTCCCGCAACAGACTTTTCCGACCCCCTTTTTTCTGTTCATCAATATATTTAATTAATAAAACACCATATCCATCAACGATCTCTGTCATGTAACCAACTGTAGCGATGTGAAAACTTTCGGCAGTTTTACTGTATTCCAATTGAGAGGCTTCACATTTTATTCCTTTTATGTAACTACTCAAAGCGCGTGCCTCATTCAATTTCATAGGATAAGAATAGTCTGATTTATCGACATCATATTCACCTTCCAGCAATTTTCCATAGCTCTCATCCATTTTTTCTCGACAGCTATGCAATAGCTTAGCCATTTTCTCGTTGTACCCCGATTCCAAATTACCCCTACAGGAACACATGGTAAATATCATAAAGATTAAAGCTAGCATTCTCATTTCTTGATTTTTTTTACAAAAAAAAGCTTTTTAAAACAGTCTTTCCGTTTCGTTTAATATTCGTGGTCTTTGTTTTAAGATTCGTTATTTCCCGCACAATCTACTTGCTCAAAACAATACGCTTATACCTACTTTGTACAAAATGTTCGTTACCCTGAAAGATGAAAAGGTTGCTCTTTTAAAAAACGGAATCCATAAAAATCACCTTATGCTGTGTTATTAAGAAAAAAGACCCTTCGAAACCGACTATTTTAGCATTTAATTAACCGTTTTTAAAAAAAAACAAGAAAAAGACTATATTTAACAAGATTCACACATCATTTAACGCAGAAAACTTTGTTTCTTAAAAAGAATTACGGAACTTAGAGCGAATAAACCACCGAAATATGAATAATAGACCTTTAAACGGAATGACCAACGAAGAGCTTCAAACCAACAAAAAAAATGCTCAGGTAATTACTTGGATGCTCACAGCCATGCTCTTGATCTTATTAGGCATGGGAATCTACACCTCAATTAGCAAAGGATTCAGTGCATTAATGGCTATTCCTTTCGCCTTATCTCCCATTGTTATTCTGAATTTTAAAAGAATAAAAGAAATCAATGAAGAACTCAAAATAAGAGGAGCTCAATAGCGTCGTCATGAAGCACCTCTCATTATTCATATTCTTTATTCTCATCGCGGATATCGCATTTAGTCAAGAGATAAGTAAATCGACGACACAGACGATCACACAATCGGGTATTGGACTCGGTTCCGTAATTGCCGTTGTCACCTCATGGGATCGCAACAAATCTATACTTTGGGCTTTAATTCATGGAATACTAGGTTGGTTATACGTCATCTATTATGCCTTCACCCGCAACGAGTAACGATTATTAAATATAATTCTCACCAGAAGAGCCAAGCCGATCATGACCAAAATGTCTTTTCTTAATAACATCGCGATCAATTCCTTTTCTATATCTCGTCCCCAATCAAACACATGAGTTCCTCACCTATTTCCCATACAGATTTTGTCATTGAAGAAGTCAAAGAATCTAGCATTAACTTAATTTCCGAACTAGTAGACCTGACATTTAATATTGTCCAAGGAGGTGCCTCCGTAGGTTTTATGGAAGATCTAACAGTTAAGCAGGCAAGAAAATTTTGGACTGAGGTACTGAGCAAAGTCAAACTACAGAAAACAGTATTAATTGTCGCTAAAAATACTTTTACAAATCGAATCGCAGGCACTGTTCAACTGCAAATAGACCTCCCATCAAATCAGACACATCGTGCAGATGTTGCCAAAATGTTAGTCCATACTGAATTTCGAAGAATGGGTATTGCACAAAATTTACTTCAACACATTGAAAATATAGCCATTGATCTAAATAAGACACTACTGGTACTAGATACTGTAACCGATAGCCCGGCTTATATTATGTATCAAAAATGTGGCTGGACGATAGTCGGAGATATCCCAAATTATGCGCTCTTCCCCAATGGAACATGGTGTAGTACGACATACTTTTACAAAAGCTTAATTCTGCCGGCAAAATAAAAAAGCCTCCAAAATAATTAAATATTCATTTGGAGGCTTCTCTTAATTATTTGGGCGTTTCACATAAGAAACTCCATCTACCTATAGACCCTATCTATTTTTGTACCATACCGGTCCCGGTTTTTCGCCCATTTCTAGCACCAATGTCGCTCCGGACATAATTTGTTCATGTGTGATATAACTTGTTTCAAGAGGCTTACCATCGATCGTAATGGCTTGTATATAAATATTGGATTTACTGACATGCTTAGCTTTCACGGTAAATTTCTTTCCATTGGACAATTTCAATTCAGCTTTTTCAAATAAAGGTGTACCGATTTCGTATTTTCCACTGATGGGATCTACAGGATAAAATCCCAATGAGCTGAATACATACCAAGCCGACATCTGCCCGCAGTCATCATTTCCACTTAATCCAGAAGGTGTATTCAAGTAAAGCTTGTTCATTACCTCCGCTGCATATTGCTGCGTTTTCCAAGGCTGTCCAACCGCATTAAATAAATAGATTGCATGATGGCTTGGCTCGTTACCGTGTGCATATTGGCCAATCATTCCTGTACTAAAAATTGGTAGTTTGCTGGTGTCAGAAGGATGAAATGTAAACATGCTATCTAACTTCTGTCCAAAGCGCTCTTGTCCACCAACGAGTTTAATCAATCCAGGGATATCATGTTGTACAGACCAAAAATATTGCCATGCATTACTTTCACAGATATGCGCGCTATATTCCTCCGCATCAAATGGGGTAATAAACTTACCATGGCTATCTCGAGGTTGCATAAATGAAGTAGCCGGATTATACACATTTTTATAATTTTGAGCTCTTGCAAAAAATGTTCCCGCAATCTCTTTCTTTCCCATCTTATCGGCCATCATTGCGATGCAATGATCGTCATAGGCATATTCAAGTGTTCTTGATAGGGACCAGTTTTCGGCATTGTATTCATCTTTGACATCATAAGGCACATAGCCTAGCTTTTTATACAGACCTATACCCCGGTAATTGTCAATATTAGCTGTGGCAACACAGGCTTCTAACGCTTTTGATGCATCAAAATCACCAATTCCTTTTAAATATGCATCTACAATGACAGGAATGGCATGATTCCCAATCATCATATCCGTTTCACTTCCGTAAATATTCCATACCGGTAATCGGCCGTGCTGTTCATAAAAGGCTATGAAGGACTTAATCATATCATTTACTCGGCTAGGGTCGATATAGGTAAATAACGGATGGGAAGCTCTATAAGTGTCCCAAAGTGAGAATGTGCTATAATTAGTCCAACCTTCGGCCTGATGTACCTTCCGGTCAGCCCCCATATACGCACCATCAACATCACCGAAAATCGTCGGTGCTAACATGGAATGATATAACGCTGTATAGAACTTAACCTGCTCCTCTTTGTCTTTGGTCTCGATCGATACCCTACCCAATTCATGATTCCAATTTTGCTCGGCCTCCTTTAAATAATAATCAAAGTCATCTTTTGGAACTTCTGCCTTTAAGTTCTTGGAAGCGCCTTCCATACTTACTCCCGAAAGGGCCGTACTTAAAGTCACTTGTTCTCCAGCTGCTGTCTTGAAATCAAAACGTGCTTTGAATGCTGTACCAATTCGTTTTGCGCCTTTTGCCGTTGTATCAGCGCTGGATAATATTGCTGAACTATCGATATGAACGGCCATAAAAGGCTTAGAAAACCGAGTTTCAAAATAAACGCGTTGGCCTCTTGCCCAGCCCTCCGAAAAACGATAACCACGAATAGTGACAGAATCAACTACTTCGATGTGTGAATCCGTGGTAGCATCCCAATTCATTGCTTTCTTTAAGTCTAAAAATACAGCAGACTCGGCTTTTGGAAAGGTATAACGTTGAATACCACAGCGTGCCGTTGCTGTCAGCTCCACATTTATATCGTAATCAGTAAGTTTTACCTGATAGTATCCGGCGTGAGCCTTTTCGTCTTTATGCGAAAATTTGGAATGTATACCTAAGGGAGCAGCAGCTTCATGATATGGTAAGGTAACCGGCATGAAAGATATGTCGTACAAGTCGCCGGCACCAGTTCCACTTAGATGTGTATGGCTAAAGCCGGAAATCGTACTGTCGGGATAAAAGTATCCGGAAATACGGTCCCAGCCAGGTAGTCCATTATCTGGGCTGAGCTGCACCATCCCAAAAGGCGACTGTGCTCCAGGATATGTATTGCCCGTAAAATCCGTTCCGATAAAAGGATTTACATATTCTACATAAGAAGTCTCATTGGACTTTTTTATTGAAGCGCAACCAATTAAGGACAAAAGGCCTGCACAGACCGCATAATTAATATATTTCATCGTGTAGATCAGTTTTTCAATTTAGTTTGCCTAATTATCTATTTCCAGTAACGATTAGAATATCTTTACTGTTGACCAAAGTCTGATGGTTGATTTTAAATCCATTGAATGGTTTTCCATCGATAACGATCTTTTTGATATAATCACCAGCACCCGCTTTTTGACGTCTTATCGTCACTTTGTCGCCGTTTGGATAATATTTCTTATCGAGTTGGATGGTCACTTTGTCGAATACAGGTGTTACAACGGTATAATCTGGTCTACCTGGACAAAAAGGATAGATTCCAATCATGTTCATTAAAGCCCATGTAGACATTGTTCCCGTATCGTCATTTCCTGGTATACCTCCGGGACTGTTTGTAAAATGTTTCTCCAGAATTTCTTTAACCAGTTTTTGGGTACGCCACTCTTCTCCTTTGATTTCTGAAAACACATGTGGATACAGCATATCTGGTTCGTTGGTAACATCAAAATACCCTTTATCAAACGTTGCCTGCAGTCTATCCACAAATTTTTGCTTTCCACCTATCAATTTCACCAAACCAGGTATATCAAATGGTATGGCAAAACTATAGTTCCAAGCGTTACCTTCATGGAAACCATGATTAGGTTCAAAATTGGCGCCCATCAATGGGCTAAATGGACTTAAAAACTCGCCGTTAGGAAGAATAGGTCTGAAAGTCCCATACTCCGAAGAATAATAATGTTTATATCCCTGCGCTCGCTTAGCAAAAAGCTGGGCATCTTTGGTTTTCCCCAATGAACCGGCCAGTTGGGCTAAGTTCCAATCGGCAACATAATATTCTATGGCATGAGATACCGAATTATCGAATGAATCGCGCAGTGGAACATACCCATACTTCACATAGTCCGCATTGTCGGGTCTAATTTTATTCGTGGAGTCCGTAGTCGTTGCCGATTTCAGAAACGCTTCATAAGCTGTATTGATATCAAAATCCCGAATGCCTTTCATCCATGCATCAACGATCACTGGAACTGCCGGATCGCCATCCATGGTATAGCTTTCTCGGCTATACAACTCCCATTTGGGCATCCAACCACTTTCCTTATAAATATCGATCATGGAACGTATCATGCCCACCTGCTTATCGGGATAAACCAGTGACATTAAAGGCTGAACATTTCGGTACGTATCCCATAGCGAAAACACGGTGTAACGCTTGTGATCTGCAACAAGTGTTTTCCGACTTTCCATTGCCGGATATTCTCCGTTTACATCCTGCAAGATATTTGGATGAATCATAGCATGATATAAAGCCGTATAGAACACTGTTTTTTGGTCCTCTGTACCGCCTTCTACCTGTATCTTTGACAATGCATTGTTCCAAAGCGAAGCTGCGTGCTTTTGTGTTTTTTCAAAGCTAAAGTCTGCTTGTTCAGCATCTAGATTTTTACGCGCATTCTCAACGCTCACAAATGATACGGCAAGCTGTACTTCTAAGCTTTCATTTTCTTTGACATCAAAACTAAAATATGCGCCAAGATCATCGCCGGAAAGCTGATCGGTATAGTCCGTAAAAATTTTATATTTTCCGGCATCTCTATTCCAATCGTTTTCCCATTTTTCTCCGGCACGCTGGAATTTCCAATATCCTCTTTTTGATGGTTTTTTATTGACACGCATAACAAAAAAGATCGGGTAAACAGCCTGATTGTTCGTGTAACAGAAGGAGCCCAACAATTTAGATCCTTCTATTTCGGTATCACTTACATAACGAACTGTTGCTCCCGTTTCATTTGTTAAACCTTCGCCCAAATTAAGCAGGATATTTGCCTGTCCTTTTGGAAAAGTAAATTTAGAAACACCTACACGGGTTGTCGCTGAAACTTCGGTCTTGATACCGTATTTCTTTAACACATTGCTATAATACCCCGGATGGGCAACCTCCTGCGTATAGGTACTTCCATATTGATGATAATCAACCTCTAATTTACCTGAGGTTGGCATCAACAACAGACTTCCCATGTCTGGACATCCTACCCCACTTAAATTAACATGAGAAAAACCTGTAAAATAACTGTTGCTATGTTCATAGGGGGTAGACCACCATCTTGCATCCTTATCAAATGCATTAAGTGATGATCCCATTACATTAAACGGAGAAACATTCATCAAGCCGTTGGGAACCTGAGCACCCGGATTAGTTGTTCCATAATTGCTGGTACCGATAAACGGGTTGACATAGTCTGTAGGAAGCTTTTGGGCAGAAACGTTCTCCCAAAGAAATAATCCTAAAAGTAAAAAACGAATAGATTTGATCATATAATCTTGATAGACGACATTGTTAATTGCTTTCATTCAAGCAAACACCATAGGCCGCTCATTTTAGCGTGTACCTACAATACTACAGATAATCGCAAAGATTTACAAATCTTACAACTGGTTATATCGATGATTTTACGTTTGTTAATAGGATTTAGCAAAACTATACATGTTAAGCAAAGAGATTTATGATGACCAATAACAACAAAAGCCTGAAGTGGGGAACTTCAGGCTTTTACTAACTAACCAATTATTAACCTAAATTATGAAACTACTGATATAACGTCATCAAAAACGAGTTTCTTATATCGGGCCGCTAAGTTTAACCAAATTTTAACAAATCATTGTTATCGTTCAACTCGCTCTATTTTAATCCAGCAGTAAACATATTTTTTATTGATACAGTCCCCATTGTTTATTCGGTGTAGCGCCCATTTCTAAGACAAGCTCTCCTCCTTTTAGCAGTTCGGAAGCATCAAAATAAAAGGTATTGAGCGGTTTTCCATTTAACGTTGCGCGTTGTACATACATATTTTTCTTATTTGCATTTTTCGCTTTGATAATAAACTGTTCACCTCTTCCATATTTACCATCCAATCTAATCTTAACCTCCTCAAAGAGTGGGCTTCCTATTTCATAAATTGGTTTGACCCTTGTTCCGCCATCGATCTGAAATAAACCAATAGCATTCATGATATACCAAGCACTCATTTGCCCTTGGTCTTCATCGCCGAGATAAGCATTCGAAACCCCTTGGCCATAATAGCGTTCACCTATGGAGCGGCTCCATTTTTGTGTCAACCAGGGCTTATTCAACCAATTAAAAATATAGGCGAAATGCATTGATTGCTGATTTCCCTGAACAACAGGATAATCCCAATATTGATCATTAGGGCCATTATAACGCCATTTTTCACTTTCTGGAAATCCCCATTCCAATCGTTTTAAAAACACATCCTGTCCGATCATTTTAGCTAGTCCAGGAATATCCTGTGGCACAAAAAAGGTCAATTGCCATGCATTTCCTTCTACATAATGATGGTTAGCCCCCGATTTAAAAGGGTCAAAATCTTTATACCATTCTCCTTTTGAATCCTTCATCCGAGCATAGCCACTACTGACATCTATCGCATTTTTCCACCAGTTTCCGCGATCATTGAAATAGCGATATTCCTGTTCCTTTCCTAACGATTTTGCAAACTGCCCAACTGTCCAATCGTCAAAACTATATTCCATAGAATTGGAAAACCGCCCCAAATCATAAGGAACGTACTTATATTTTAAATAGACATCCAAATCCCTATTACCCGCAAAACCGCCTTCAAATTTCAATGGACTTGTTGTCTGCATTTTTTTAACAGCTTCAAATGCCTTTTCAGCATCGTAGTCTCTAATCCCCATCTGGTATGCCCCAACAATTAACGGTATTTCATGTTCAGCAACCATGACCGGAATATACTCCATTCCGGCCGGCCCTTTCGCCAGCCAGCCATTTGCGTCATACATCGCAAGTTGCGATCTAACCCATTTATTGGACCACTCCGGCGTAACCAAGTTCCAAAACTGATTTAAATTCCAAAAGGTATTCCAGAAAGCATCACAGCCTAAAGCGAGATCCCCTTTATGGGCTAAAGTTCGTATCACTTCATCCGAAGACCTCCATTGACCGTTCACATCACTAAATGTGTTTCGGCTTGCCAAAGTGCGATACATATTGGTATAGAATTTCTCTTTTTCAAAATAGTCTGAAGACTTTATCGCCAATCTACTTAAAAGTTCATCCCAAACTTTATGCTGATTTTCCACGACCCGATCAATGGACCATCCGAATGGCTCCGAAAGTTCCGTTTTTAAATTCTCCTCTGCATTGGCTAAGCTCACATAAGAAATCCCAGTGCGCAGTTGTACAGCCTTATCTTTATGCACATCAAATTCCACGTACATTCCCGCAAATTGAGCGCTATCAGCAACCAAATCAGCCCGTTCAGTCAACCGATCATTATGCCATGTGCCATAGTTTATGATAGGTTTATCAAACTCCATCACAAAGTATACGACATAATCCTGTTTTGCATCCGTGGACCAAACGTTTTCAGATAATTGATTACTGTATCCCACAACCTTATAGTCAGAAACCTTTTTCAGCGAGAAATCTTTAATTTTATAATCATATTCTCCGTTAACCTTAAGATCAATCATGATACGTCCTGTATCCGACTTATGATAGGTATATTGTTGAAAACTGGAACGTGTACCAGCCGTCAATTTTACGTCGATATCGTGATCAAGGAGATGAACAGCATAATATCCCAATGGAGCCTTTTCGCTGGTTTTATCTATTGCAGATCGATATCCTGAATTTGTACTGTACTGATCTCCGACCCGAGTTTTCAATTGACCTGCTGTCGGAAATGTTCCCAATCCAGCCATTGTCCATTCGTGAATATGGCTAAAAGTACCAATAGATTCGATAGAAGGTTCATAACCTGCCTGCCAGCCAATATTTTGGTTATCTGGACTGATCTTTACCATGCCAAAAGGCATCCATGGTCCCGGGGCTATCATCCATCTGGAATGTGCTGCACCCATCATCGTGTTCACATAATCTGAAACTCCACCAAGTCTTTTTGGGCCCCGCTTGATTGTTGAAGACTGTATTAATTGCCCATTATTATAAATTTCATACTTACTCCAGATATCCTTAGCGACATAGGGCATTGGTATTTCCAATTTCGCTGCACCTTTTTCAAGTGTTTTCTCATAAATTTTCTTTCCATCCAAGACTACTTTCAACTGTTCATCATCTTTCAATTTCAAGAGATCAACCAGCATATTTTGGACGGGTTTTCCTGCATTTAGGATCTCAAAATCAGCTTGCTGTACATTTTTAACAATTACAGATCGATTGGCTATTAACTTTACTTGCTGTGGACCAAGCAGTTTAAAGGAATCAAATTCAACCCAACCTCCCTTTATGACAGTTAGGGTAATCTGATTTCCGCCTTTCTTAATGAGATCAGCTGATACCGGTATATTTATCGTAGAATTTCCAGATTTTAAAGGATTCTCTAGCGGCTCACCATTTCCTGCTCCCCGCTCCACCTCAAAATTATAGGGCTTGCCATTGATTACGATCTGTAGTGTAGGTTTATTTTTAGGGTCACTATTGGCCAATTTAACCTGAAGTGTGCACTGACCATTTTTTATACTATTGTTTAACACATAGTATAAATTCAAAAAATGTGTTCTCAGACCAGAGGTTCCTCCAGTCCCGCCCCATTCATTGGCCGGACCGGGCAATACATAGGGTAGATCCTTTGTTAAAGAAGATTGACCGATGATAAACGCATTGTCTTCATAACCAAAATCATGTTCCAAAAATTTCTTATATCCATTCGGGGACAAGGCAAATTCGCTGCTTGAACCGTCTGAATTCCCCAATTGCCAAATTGCGTGCTCCTGGCCAACTACAGACTGTACACATAGAAGCAACAGACCGGCGGCAAAAGAAAGTGAGAAACGTAATTTCATAAGTATCAGATTTTATAATTTTTAATTACATCAGTTTCATTTTCCATAAATTGGTCAAAATTATTCGTTAGACTTATTCAATTGTACATACATAACAGATTAACCAAAAACCTATGATAAACAAAACAATAAACACAATATTACTATAAAAATCACAAATATCAAACGAATAAAATCAAATGTATATACATACAAAGTAAAAACAGAGGAAAATGATTTCGATATAAACACACAAATTTGGAGCGATGAAAGGTTTTGATTCTTAGAGAGAAGTGTTAGATCAATGGATAATTTCTTTCATATTGGATTTTTTCCTGAATTGGGAAACAAGTCTGATTAACCTACAAAAGTGTTGCTGAAGGCTATTTAAGATAAACAAAGCTTTAATAAGAATGTACAAATTGAAATAATTTCCCGAAAGTTTAATATTCTTGCACTCTAACTTTGTCAAAAACTCAGGTAAAGCAATAATTACTATTGGCAATTTGGATTCAAAAAGTTATATTTATACAATTATTTGCTTTGAAACCATAAAGATAAGAGTATTATCTTTAGTATTATCATTATAAACAATATTCTACCCATTTGTGTAGAGCCTTATTTCATTGCTGGATAGAGATTTAATATTTTGAACAAGTTCAACTATTAGCTTTGACAACGATTACATTGTAAGGATAGGAACGTAAAAAAGCTTGTTTCTAGTGCATAAATTGACATTATGTGCTTATTTTTGTAACTTGCAAGCCAAGACAACATCGATTTTACGTGGTATTCAAAAGCGATTACGGATCATCTTTGTAATTTACACTATGAAAATTAAGATTGAAGATTTTTTCAAGCCGGTACAAGTTAAAGACGACTTTAGCAAAGATGATTATGAGATTGTCGAAGCCTTTATAAATTTCGCTAAATCCTTAAGCAGATTAACCTATCAAAGTATATATTTAATTGATTATTCAAAGAAAAGCTTTCTATTTGTTTCTGATAACCCAATCTTTTTATGTGGAAGTACCCCTACTGAAGTAATGCGTGAAGGTTATTATCATTATGTGAATAATGTCCCTGAGAACGATTTACATTTACTAAAAAAAATAAACGACGTTGGTTTTGACTTTTTTGGAAATTTAGATGCCGAAGATCGTCTAAAATTCTCTATATCTTATGATTTCCATTTAAAACAACCAGGGAATAAACCGCTTTTAGTAAACCATAAGCTAAAACCCCTGCTATTGGACAAGTTTTCCAATCCTTGGATCGCGCTCTGCCTGGTTTCTATTTCCTCGCATGCAAACTCAGGAAACATTAGATATAAATCGGATGAGGACGGAAAACAGTTTGAATATGATTTGGCTAAAGATATTTGGGTAGAAACCCCTCGTATTAAATTGAAACCCCGTGAAAAGGACATTCTTCTTTTTTCCGCACAAGGTCTTACCATGGATCAAATAGCAGATCAGCTTTATGTATCAATTGACACGGTTAAATTTCATAAAAAACAAATATTTTCAAAACTAAAAGTCAAAAGCATTACAGAAGCTACAGCACTAGCAATTGAACTATCTCTTTTCTAATGTTATTCACTATTTTTTGAACATAACAGCATTAACTTAGACATCTCAACAAATTTTTGAATATCGACCTGGTTTCCCATACTAAACTGAGAATATTTATTTTTCTCAATAAAAGTCTCCAGCCATTCCGATTTGATATAGATCGGAAGTGTCTCAGAATAGAGGTATATAATTGGATCTCCAAGTTCAAAAGATTCGATTTCTAATTTCCGGAGCGTATTGACGACTTTTCGATCACATTCAGCGATGACTAATCCACTCCCAAGACTGTAGGGTCCATAAAATGCGTCAAAAAGCATTTTTTTCAGAATATTGATCCGATTACCAATTATCTTTCCTGAAATCACAAAACGCCCAATGTGCCAAAAGTTCTTTATATGCGGAATTAACAAGCTTTCTGTTTCAATATCAAATAATTTCTGAATCGGCAAACTTGTTTCCTTATCCCAAAATGTAATTCTAATAGAGGCCTGAATACCACCATCAAGCTTACTTCGAAGGACATAATAAATGGAACGATCAAAAAAAATCTGATCCTCTCCTATTAATGACTCGAAATCAAACTTATACTCCTCTTCGGAATAGCTATCCAGTTTGTAGTGCTCTTGAGTCGTTACTAAATAAAAATGAATAAGTTCAGGAAGTTCGTTTTTATTAAGCTTGGTAAAATAATAGTTTTCAGGCGTCCAGTTCATGCAAATGTTATTCGATATGCAATTATAAAAATAAAGACTTTTCGTTTAAATTCCCACAGTAACAAATTTACTACATAAAAGTGTAATGGAAGGAATGTTTTTTCAGTTATATTTTGTTCAACTCATCATGGACAAATAATAGGAATCTGGAAAGAATTTCACTGGTTTTGTTGTTGCCAAATTAAACACAATATGACTTACCATCCCAGATAAGAGGTATAACCCCAAAGATAACTGTGGTGGTGGAGACGTTAACGCTATTTTACCATATTCTACCAAAAACTCCTCAAGCCATTTCGTTTCTATACCCTTTGTTTTTAAACTGTCCACAATAAATTTACCGACATTTAATTCGAAGGTCTCGTGGGCTTTTTCCAATGAATGCAGATTGAGCCCCTCGGGCGGGAGGACCGTTAAAAACCCAGCCCAACCCAAATTATAGGGATGTACTACGGGTATATTTTTTTTTGCCATATATTGATCAAAAACAAAGGGAATATCGGAAGAAAAATCCAAAGCATTAATAGCAACCTTATGGTCGATACCAATACCGTATAGATTATCTTTGTTAATAAATTCCGGAAATACCGTTATTTTGGCTTCTGGATTAATTGTCCGTAAGCGATCCTGCAAAGCAAATACTTTCTTTACACCGATATCTTTACTGGTATAATTTTGTCTATTTAAATTTGATAATTCGACAATATCCCCATCAGCAATTGTCAAATTTTCGAATCCCATGCGCAACAGGCATTCGGCAATGTAACTTCCTATTCCACATCCTCCTATCAACACGGGGAAATCCTTGATACGTTGTTGTTCTTCTTCTGTAATATGTATGTTATTCCGAATATACCTCAAATCCATGTAATAATATTTCAATAATTTTGTATCACATAAAGATAGAATTATAATTTATATTATTATTAAAGAAATTGCTAAGCATTTTTTCACATTCACCTCGGGTCAATTAACCATGATTTTCCTTATTTTCAAATATAAGTTACCGCGCATGAAAAGTAAATTATTCAAAATAAACATTACAACTAGTAAAGAATCTAAAATCCACGATATTAGTCAGCTATCGCTTGTTTTTATTTTCGTTCAAAATGAATACCTTTAATGAAATTAACTTGTAAAATGGATAATACAAGAATATATCGTATGTCATTTGCTGGTGTGTACCCGCTTTATATACAAAAGGCTGAAAGAAAAGGACGTACAAAAGAAGAGGTCGACGCAATTATTTTTTGGCTAACTGGCTATAATCCGGTATCCTTACAACAAACAATTGACGATAAAATTGACTTTGAACATTTCTTTAAACAAGCACCTTGCTTAAACCCGAATGTTTCCAAGATCACAGGCGTAATCTGTGGTTATCGCATTGAGGATATTGAAGATCCGCTGGTTCAGAAAGTTCGTTATCTCGATAAATTAATTGATGAACTGGCCAAAGGTAGATCCATGGAAAAAATTTTAAGAAAGTAAGCCCTGCTACGATTTGTAAATAGCGCGTACTTGCTATTCCAACGCATAGATGGCTCCATCAGCGGAACCAAAATAAAGCCTATTATCTTCGATCCATAGCGTTGAAAAAACACTTCCCATCTGTAAATAATCTGCAAACAATCGCGTAATATCGTTTTTGTATTTTTGCTGCAGATCGGCATGGAGCATATTTTCACCATTGAGAAACAATTGTCTGTTCTTTTTACTCGACTCCGTTTGGAATATTGGTACAACTTCTCCTTTTTTTATATTCAATCTATAAATTACACCATCCAGTGTCCCAAAAAAAGCCGCATCGCCAGCAATTGTGGCACTACTAAATGTGTTTAAAGGCACCTTGGGTTCGGCTATTTTCATTCCGTCAATTCTATTTAAAACAAGTATACTATAGGAATCCGACATGGTTACAACAAGCTTATCGTCAAAAATACTAGGAACACTTGTCCAGCTTCCCGGTTGATGATATACCCAAAATCCACTTCCATTCGTGGTATTTAGCGCATATACATTAAAGTCACGCGCACCAAAATAGACTGTACTATCAGCAACAACTGCGTTGAATTGGATCTCACCTTTGGGAAAATAACGTTCGCCAATTGTTTTAAACCTCCAATCTAAGGTGCCATCTTTTTTCAAACAATAGAAATAACCATCAAAACTACCAATAAAAACATGCTCTCGTGTCAACGTTGGGGCTGCATGCACAATTCCTCCGGTCAGGAATTTCCAAACAAGTTTCCCCGATTTAGCACCTACAGCGTAAATATGATGATCTCCAGACCCAAAATACACTACGCCATCGACCACTGCGGGAGATGAAAGAAAATAATCCCATACATCATAGCTCTTCTCACCATTGGTTGAAAACTGCCATAATTTTCGTCCAGTTTGAGCATCCAGGGCATACAAGTAGCCATCTGCGCTTAAAAAATACACTATTCCAGCATCTACAGCAACAGTTGACCGAATTTCACCAGCAGTTTTATACGTCCAAAGTACATCTCCGCTAGTTTTGTTCAACGCATATAAATTACTGTCACAAGAACCCACAAAGACGACATCACCCCAAATAATGGGTGAAGAAAACAATTTTCCTTTTGTTTGGAATTTCCATTTCAATGATGGCTTTAAACCGACATTGGAGGAAGCTGCATAATTTTGACGATCTAGGCTTCTAGCGAGAGCCAGATGCTGCCCTCTTAATTGATAAAAACATCCCACCGCAATAAATAGGATAATAATGGGGCGCCAATCATATTTTAGTCTAAACATCGATGTTTTTTTAAGGTTATAGGTTATGCTGTCGCGCTCAAAAAATAGCTGAGCTATCGACTATTATCTCTCGGTCGCTAAGTGTCCTTATCATATTATGGATAGATAAGGTATTTTTCCCTAACCTTTCTATAACTCTTTAATCTCGGTTCCCAGCTTTTTCGGATTTCTTCTTCCGAAACACCAGCTTCGATTTGCTTGCGAAATAAACCTACGCCCACGAGCCTTTCGATACTGCCAATCTGTTTCGAAAATGATTGATCAAAAAACTTGTCTTTTTCCGGAGAGTTCTGATAAAGTGCTATCATCCAGGATAAGTTTATTTTTTTATTATCTACAAGCTGCTTTAGATCATATTTACGCAGGTCTATTCCATAGCATTCTTCATTCATAAACAGTGGCGATTCACTCATCCCTTTTTTACTGACGGGGACAAATGAGAAATCATATATACCCTTATAGATTGGACTACCGATCACAACAAAGGGATAATCGGTGCCTCTGCCATGATTCACTTTCACACCTTCAAAGAGGCAGGTACTCGGATATAATAGTATGCTTTGTTCCGTATTTAAATTGGGTGAGGGATTGACTGGTAATTTATAAAGCATACTGTGGTCATAATTTGCTACAGGAATAATCTTCAATTTACATTTCTTTTTGGTATTCATCCAACCTTCTCCATTGATCATCTGGGCAAATTCAGCTGTAGTCATCCCATGTGCAATAGGAACAGGAAATTGCCCAATACCCGACTTATATTTTTCCTCCAAAATAGGGCCATCAATTAGATAGGCATTGGGATTGGGCCTGTCTAAGATCAAGAGCTCCTTATCATTTTCAGCGCAGGCTTCCATAATATCCCGAAGTGTATTAATATTGGTATAAAATCTCACCCCCATATCCTGCACATCATAAATAAACAGATCGATATCTTTTAACTCCTCCGCTGTCGGCTTTTTCTTATTACCATATAGAGAGACAATAGGAATTTTAGTTCTTGGATCGATTTCGTCGCCCACTTCAGTGCCGTTACTTGCATTGCCTCGAAATCCGTGCTCAGGTCCAAAGATCCTCACAATCTGAACTCCTCTTGCCAGCAGACTGTCAACAAGGTGACTTCCCTTAATAACCGTAGATGGATTGCCCAATATACCAATGCGCTTATTCAATAAATAAGGTACATAACGCTCGGTCTGTTCGGCTCCTGTCCGTATACGATCATTACAATAATCCAAAAAGGTCTGCGCTTTCACATCGTTGAACAGGAATAGCGTTAATATAAAAATGAGCACTGGTTTCATATTCGTTCGGTTTATATTTAAAAAATACCCACTGAGCATCAGGCTATTCACACGATAACAAAAAACTAAACTAAGGATAAAGCTTTATTTTCACAAATCGTTTGTTAAAATTGACAAACAAGTTTTATCACACTACCTTTGGAATATTATTGAGCATGATTTCCAAATGAACAATGGATGGCATGAGGAAGCTTTAGCGTGCTAAATTTTTATAATTATTAATCATGGAAAAGCAGGTAAATGCAGGTGAATTTGTAGATCGTTTTATGACAGGTAGTCTGGAGCATCTGCGTTATCAACAATCCCCGATCAAGATCTTCCAGCTCAGTGAAATCGCACCCTACATTAAATTTCCGACCCCACCTATTTTCTTAGGCTATAATCTTCTTGTTCACATCACGGAAGGTTATTTTAAACATCAGATTGGTGCCAAGGAATATGTTGTAACAGCTCCGGCAATTCTTATCAGCAACTACGGCAATATCTCAACAATAAAGTCGGTCGATAAATCCGCGAAAGGACATTGCGTTTTGATCAACGACAATGCGATGACTTCCATCTTCAGGGAACAGGAGATTTTGAATATTTTTAATATCTCGCCCTTACTAAACTTAACTGCGCGAGACAGCGGCGATCTTCAAGAACTTTTCAGATTACTTTATGATGAATTGCTTTCCGAATCACCTTATAAAGAACTATTTGAAAATTTATTAAAATCTGCAATTCTAAAAATTATCAAGCTATCTTCATCCAACCTTGCGCTCAATCGGAGACAGGAAATTGCAATGATGTTCAAACAGCTTGTGCACAAAAACTTCAAAAAGCAAAAAAATATTTCATTCTACGCGGATAAACTCGCGGTATCTACAAACTACCTTAATCGGTGCGTATTTTCTGTATTCAAGAAATCGTCGAAGGAACTCATTCTTGAAGTACTGATTATGCACAGTCAATTTCTATTGTTTGAATCCACTAAAAGCATTGCAGACATTTGTTATGAATTGGATTTTTCCGATCCTTCTTACTTCTCACGGCTTTTCAAAAAAATAGTTGGTGTTTCTCCTACTTCTTATCGAAACAGAGCAACTTAGATTTTCAATATGCACGATTTGTCCTATCTTTTATGCTGAAGTACACAAGAGAATCAAATTGATTGGAGTTATTTTTGTGTAAGTGATTGAAGCAAAAGAGAATTTTTTGGTCAACGGGCAGTTCTTCTTCATGTTTCGATTTACATTGTTCCATCATTTAATCACATATTTAAAGATGCTTAAGGTTTCAGAACACAACAATATAACCCAAGATTTCGATTTGTTTATTGCGGATTTTAAAACTAGGCTATCAAGCTTATTTAATAAAGAGTATGATTACAACTCGCTCAGTTTAACGCGTGGGCTACCGCCTGAGTTTTTAGCTGAGATCATGAAAATGCAGCCCTTGTCGGTTGCTATCCCAGAACACCACGGTGGTCGGGGCCTTCATGTGAAAGAATGCTTGGGTGTACTGGCGGCAGCTTCTTATGAATCACTATCTTTATCGCTCATTTTCGGGATTAATATTGCGCTATTTTTGGAGCCCTTTGCCAAATACGGCGATACCTTACTTCAAGAGAAGATATTCCATCAATTTTTGGAAAACCAGGCAATGGGAGGATTAATGATTACCGAACAGGCTTACGGCAGTGACGCCCTCAATATGCGAACATCTTACGAACAAAAGGACGATAAGTACTATATAAAAGGTGAAAAACACTGGCAAGGTCTCACTGGAGCTGCTGACTTTTGGCTCGTGACAGCACGCAAGAAAAATGAAAACGGAGAACTGGTGCGGGATATAGATTTCTTTGTCACAGAGAACGCCGTCGAAGAACAAAAGATTACTGTTACAAAGAAATACAATAGCCTTGGTCTTTATGCAATTCCTTATGGAGTGAACGACATCGACATCAATGTTCCCATGGATCACAAATTAAATCCGGAAAGTACAGGAATTAAATTGATGTTAGACACCCTCCACCGCAGCAGATTACAATTCCCTGGAATGGGCATGGGTTTCATAAAACGGATGTTGGATGAGGCCATGACACATTGTTCCGAACGCCGTGTAGCGGGTATTAGTTTAAATGAATTAGACGCTGTTAAATTTCAGTTGTCGCGCATACAGGCTGCATTTACCTTATGCTCTGCAATGTGTTCATACAGTGTCTCGATCAGCTCTATCCATAATGACCTTTCGGCCTATGGTGTAGATGCCAATAGTGTGAAAGCATTTGTGACAGACTTAATGCATGAAGCCGCGCAAACATGTGTGCAATTATCCGGTGCAAATGGCTATAGGTTAGACCATGTTGCCGGTCGTGGCCTCGTAGACAGTAGACCTTTTCAAATCTTTGAGGGATCAAATGAAATGCTTTATTCTCAAGTTGCTGAAGCGATCGGTAAACTTATGCGCAAAACCAAAGAAAGTAACTTGTTGTCTTTCTTAAAAAAATATAGCTCAACTGAATTTGCAGCACCATTTTTCTCATCAATCTTGAGTTTTGACTTTCCGCTACAGCCCAAACAACGTGAACTGGTTACACTTGGAAAGATAATCGCCCGCGTCATCTGTTTTCAGTATGTTTTACAAATTAACAACGCCGGGTTCAATGATAAGATGACAGAAATAACACGTCAACATGTGAGCATGGATATTTATATGTTGGTAGGCCAGTTATCAAATAACAATAATGCCGAACCACTTATGAACTACGACGAAAACACAGATTGGATGAAGTTCACTTCTTAATAAGGAGACATTACAGGAATCAATCTGGTCAGTAAGTTTCAATAAAAGCAAGAGGCTACTTCCTATGAAGTGGCCTCTTCCATTATATTGCTGAAATATCCCATTCCCACACACTATGATAGTGCCCTATCGACTCGGTATAGGCAATAAATTCTCGGTAAAACGGATGTGAACCTATTGTAGCACTATCTCCAATAACAACCAATTTCTTCTTAGCCCTAGTCATTGCCACATTCATCCGGCGAACATCAGACAAAAAACCAATCTGCTGTTCAGCGTTACTTCTGGTCAAACTGATATAAATAACATCCTTCTCCTGCCCTTGAAAACTGTCTATTGTCTGTATTTTAATCAAGTCGTTAAAAGGTCGTAGCACTTCTTCCCCATCCAATACCTCCTTCAATAAAGTGGCCTGCTTTCGATAGGGAGCAATCACCCCGACGCTCAGGCTTTCATCGAGGCTCAAAGACGCTGTCCAAGCTCCAATATGGTCGTTCAGATGAGCTTTAATAAAATGAGCTTCTCCTAGATTAAAGATTGCGCCGTCGCTTTCGGTTTCTTCAAACCCCGCTCCCGCTGTATCGATAAATAAGACCGGTTCGGTATCCACTGCTAAGCTCCACTGTGCCACTGTACTATCTGCTCTCAACAAACCATTATACAAGGCTGTGGACGGGTATTGCATAATTTGTTCATTCATGCGATACTGTACATCTAACAAAGAAACCAATTGCGGATTATGATCTACCAATTTTTCGAATAATGTATGGCTCAGGCCATGGTGAGGTACATTACTGGATTTTACAGTAGGAGGCAATTGATTGTGGTCTCCCGCCAAAATAACTCGATGTGCCTTTAATATCGGGATCCAGCAAGCAGGCTCCAATGCTTGTGCGGCCTCATCAATAATGACTGTTTCATAGCTGCGATTGCGAATAACCTCATGATTCGATCCAACCAAAGTTGCAGTAATTACCTGCGATTTATCCAAAACATCTGCACTGATAAAATCTTGAATCTTATCGACATCTTTTCTGATTCGATGAGCTTCATCAAACAACGCTTTTCTTTGCTCCCGCTCAGCTTTTCCAAAATTACGTTTATATTTTTGAGCCATCTCTGTATACGTCCGCACTTGCTTTTGAAGTGTTTTAATATCCTTATTTGCAGGATGTCGATCAATCTTTGCATCGAGTGTCAATTCCTGGAGATGCTCCGAAACCTTCACAGGGTTTCCTATTCTTGTTACTGCAATTCCAGCAGCATCTAGACGTTCAGTTAACAAATCAACGGCAGTATTGCTCGGTGCAACAACCAACACTTGCTTGTTGTATTGTTTTAGCAATGCCTTCACGGCCTGAACCAATGTTGTTGTTTTCCCTGTCCCCGGCGGCCCATGCAAAAGAGCTACAGTACTTGCTTCCAATAGCTGTTGGACCGCTTTATTTTGCCCCGTATTTAAGTTGGGATGCTCAAAGAATTCTGCAATAGATTCAGTTGGAATCAACTCTTCACCGATTAATCTTCTCACAAAACTACCTTGCTTTGCATCACGGCTCAATTCCTTTCCTTTCTCCAAGGCATTGAACATCTCCCGATAGGAATACTCATCAAATAACAAATCAACACCAAGCTTCCCTCTTCTGCTCCATTCTGGAAGTTCATCGACACGAAATGAAATTCGCATCCCATCCCTATTGATCGAAGATATGATGCCCTCTATTCGATCTCGGTCGGGATCGTGATTTGAGAACAGACAAACTGGCATACCAAAGCGAAACTTATGTTCGACCTCATAATAATTTGTTCGATTTAAATTAACGGATAAATAGTCTCCTCTCCCAAGCTCCGTATCTGTTATCTGAATCGGAAACCAGGTGACACCTTGCATTCTTCGTTCATTCAAACTACTTTTCAACAACAAATTTTCATGTTGTAATCGATCAAATTGGTGCTCCTGACGTAATAAAGTAATAAGCTCGTCGAAATAATTCATCGTGTAATATACAAATTGCTCAGGCGCAAAATAACTGTTTTTTTACTTATTTGGACCATTTGGTTTTTAATTCATCTCATATGTAGTCAAATTTTGTAAAGCAAATTGATATGTTCCAAAAGAAGCATTGGATCTAACCGTAAATTCATATTTTTTTACTATAATTGGAAAAGAGAGCGTTTTCCAATCGAAGCTCCATAAATCAACAATTAGATGAGCGAAATATTCTTACACGACAGCGAGCAGCAATGGACAGACCTGGGCGAAGGTGTTATGCGAAAAATACTCGTTTTTAATGATGAACTCATGCTCATGAAAGTTCGTTTTAAAAAAGGGGCTATCGGTGCACTTCATCAACACCCCCACACACAGATTTCTTATGTTAGTGCAGGAACATTCAGATACCATATTGATGGTGTTGATCGCATCTTAACCGCTGGCGATTCTTGTATCATCTATTCGCAATTGATTCATGGATGTGAATGTTTAGAGGAAGGAGAACTGATCGATTCGTTCACCCCATATCGTGAAGATTTTGTTCAATCTACCTAAAAAATGTATTAATCAGGTTTTGAAAAAATAATAATCATTTTGTTCTAACGTTAATGCAATAACATTCAAAAATATGATCTCACTTCTTTCTCCTTATATTCGCGCAACATTTGCTGCCGTATGCATGAGCATTAGTTTATTCGGTCTTTCTCCATCTCTACAAGCGCAAGAAAAACCTCTTTTAATAGAAAAGATAAATCCGCATCTGTACCTTTACACGACCTTTAACACCTTTGGAGGTGCCAAATATGCTGCTAATGCGGTATACCTAATTACAAAAAAAGGCGTTATCCTTTTTGATACACCATGGGATTCCACACAATATCAACCCTTATTGGACAGCATCAAACAGAAACATAATTTACCCGTCATTGCTGTTTACGCGACACACTGGCACGAAGATCGGGCAGGTGGCTTTGCTTATTACAACGGTATTGGTATTCCAACCTACGCAACAAAAATGACGAACGACCTGCTAAAGGTAAATCACAAAGCCCAGGCCACTCATCTTGTTTCCACCAATAAAACCTACACCGTCGGCGGACAATCTTTTGTTTTGAACTTTTTTGGTGCCGGACACTCCATGGACAATGTTGTTGTCTGGTTTCCCCAATATAAGATCCTAGACGGTGGTTGTTTTATAAAAAGCTCCGAAGCCCAAGATCTAGGATTTACGGCAGATGGGGATATAAAATCCTGGAAACCATCCCTAGCGAGGTTATTGGCAAAATATCCCGAAATTAATATGGTTATTCCTGGGCATGATGCCTGGAAAGATAAAGGTCAGATAAAGCGAACCGAAGCGCTGCTTACTGAGGGACACTAATACATTGTTCATGTCCTCCTTTACGCCGGTAAACTCTCTTGTTTTTCAACGAGATAAAAACACCTTAAGATATCCAAATAGAAAAATAGAGTGGTCAGCTCGAGCGTATTTGTGTATCAAAAAAAACGACTAGATGACATACGTAGAAAATATGTAGAAAAATAAAAAAGAGGCTTTGTTTATCCAAAAAAGTGCTATCTTAGCGACACCAAATAAAGCAGGGGCATTAGCTCATTTGGCTAGAGCGCTTCGCTGGCAGCGAAGAGGTGATCAGTTCGAATCTGATATGCTCCACAAAAAAAGGGTACTTAAGTACCCTTTTTTTATTTTTAATCAGCTTTTTTTCTAAAAAACCTCTATTTATAAGAGTTTACAGATTTAGAAATTTTCCAAGTTCCGTTTTCTTTAACAAGTGTGATCAGATCTGTTTTAGCAAAACCATCAAATTGCATCGTAACTTTCGCTATTGCATAATCAGGTAATTCTTCAACGATCTGTGTTGTTGTTTTGCAGTTCATCTTGATTCCTTTTTGTTTTTTCAAAAACTCCACCATCTCAAGACGGCTAAATTTCAAATCTTGTTTGCCACAAACTTTTTGGTTAAAATCAGCTGTAAAAAGCTTATCTAAATTAGCTACCTGACCTTCGGTCATTGCTCCAACGTATTCATCGATGGCTAAATCAGCAGTAATTAAATTGCGTTCTTCTGGTTTAACTGAAGCCATTGAGCAAGTAGAGATTGCAATCATTGCCGCTGCTACAAATGTTTTTACTAAAGTTTTCATATCTTTTTCAATTTTATAATGTATTAGTATATTTTCTTATTCTACTGTCGCTTACTATATAAATTTGTTGCGTACTTTTTTTATTTATTTTCTGATTCAAAGTTAAGACAACTCATATATTGATTTCATTACATTTAGATTAACATTACATTAAAATCGGTAAATGCTCTTTTTTTCTAGGCGAATGAAATTTCCAATCAATTCTCTTTATAGCCAAAACGTGACAGAATGAATAAATTATTGGTTTGAATATTGTTATTCTATCTATTTCCTGCTAGATTGCATTCTTTCATGACACACTACGATAGCGCATATATTTTTTATATTAAATGGTCTATTTTGATGGTTCTACTTGTACTTGGCGATACTGTATATGCACAACGTCCCGTCAATGAAATAGAAACCACCAAACATCTTGCTGATACAAGTAAACAACGTGATCTGATTGATATTGGAAAAGAAATATTAAATATCAAGCCACCCCAAACTGTCGATAGTACAGGAAAGAAAATCTATTTTTCCTTTTTACCCTTTTCGACAAATGTTCCCGGAGGGGGGCATGCTCTAATTACAAGTACAACCGCAGGATTTTATTTAGGAGATCGTTCCGACACCTATATGTCTAAAATGACATTTACGCCTTACACAAATTTTGGCAAACGATTTGGTCTGCCAATACGTTCTTACATCTGGTTAAAAGATAATACATGGGTGATTGATGGGGATATCCGTCTACTAAAATATCCGCACGAAACTTGGGGAATTGGCAAAGAGCATCATGGTGATCAGCAGATTAATTTAGATTACACCTACTTTCGTTTATACCAACATGCATTAAAAAGAATTCATGGAGGCCTTTTTATGGGCATTGGTTATGATCTGGATTATAGAATGAATATTAAGTCTACGAGCAATACCAAGCTCGAAGACTACACGTCCTACCCTTATGGAACAGATTTAAAAGACAATACCATGTCTTCAGGAGTCAGCTTCAATTTAATTTACGATACGCGCGCCAATTCGATCAATACCTGGTCGGGTAACTATGCCAATTTACAGTTCCGTGTAAATCCGACATTTTTAGGAAGCGATCAGAACTGGAAATCGCTATTTCTCGAAGTTAGACGATACCATAGGCTTACCCAAGACAGAAATCGCCAAAATATGATTGCCATAAGGAGTTTCTTCTGGACGGTATTTAATAGTAAAGCGCCCTATCTTGATCTTCCGAATTTAGGATGGGATCCATACAATAGTTCGGGAAGAGGCTTTCCAGTCAGTCGTTTTCGTGGTAAATCACTTTACTATTTAGAAACGGAATATCGTCGTGATATCACCCAAAATGGCTTATTTGGATTTGTTGCATTTATGAACTTTACGACATTAAACGGGCCAAAGAATTCCATGTTCGAAGACTGGAACGTCGGCACTGGTGCTGGTGCACGAATTAAGTTTAACAAAAACTCGGGCACCAACATTGGAATCGACTATGGTATCAGTAAGAATCACCGTGGCGTTAGACTCACCTTGGGTGAGGTCTTCTAGTTTCTAACTTAAATGATAGCGCTGGTTTTTAAACTCCATTGACGCATAGTACTGATATTTCCTATTGTCCAAGGGATAATCCCAACAGCCCATACGGTGGTAGATTTCACCACCAAATCCTGTTTTGAAACGATAAAGTCCATATAAAGGGTGTGAAGGATCTGCCTGTGGCGATACTCCAAAGAAATCATATTCTGTACAGCCTTTTTCTTTCGCAAGCTGCATCGCACGCCATTGCAAAGCGTATGTCGCCATATAATTACGATTTTCGGAAGCAGAAGCTCCATATAGATAAGTCCCCCGATTTGCTGCAATTACCAAAAACATCGCGGCCAAAGGCTGGCTATCCACTTCGGCTACTAAAAGATATACATCTGCGGGAGATAATGTATCACTTGCCCTTGCAGAAAGAACGATCTTAAAATAGCTTATATCATGTAAGAAAAAGTTATTTCGAAGAGCTGTCTGCCGATAAAGCTCATACCAAACCGCCAAACTTTCAAGCCCCAGCGAACGCACACGTACTCCTTTTCGCTCTGCTAAATTGATATTATATCGAGTCTTAGATTTCATATTTCCAAGCAACATATCCTCCCCCTTTCTAAGATCCATAAAAATAGTATTTGAAGGAAGTATGTCCGTATTGGCTTTATGAAAGTTCCAGTTTTCTGTGTTAAAATTAAAGCGCATTTCCTGAATCCGTTTCTCCGGCACCCCTAGCCAGTTACCATGAAGATCGTAACAATCGTCCTCTTTAGCCCAATGTGATTCCCAAGATAAATCATAGCGTATCATTATACAATTTGGTGGCAGATGGGAACGTAAACTTTCCGATAACTGTTCTAAAAAATAGCCCTGGTTTTCATCTGAAGGTTCAATCTCAGGTCCATAAGGTACATAGGCTATGCTATGTTCCTGATCTATGGCTTGTATAATAATTAATAGATCACCGATAAAATAGGTATCGTCGTCGACTCCGACATACAGATCGGATTGTTTGGATTTAAAATTAAATGCCTTCGATTGTATACCTTGCATTTTTTTTACTGCAGACCAGTAAGCAGTTTGTTGAATAATACCTGTTTTATAAAGCCCACTGATTTCTTTGTCACTAATGTCTGCTATCATGATATTTTACTATTTAATAGGGTTGTTTTTATAAGATATTCACAAAATCGCTGCAATTTTAACACCCAAAAACGGCAAACATAGCCAAAATGTTTGGTTAAGCGCACATGCATTTGTCACTTTGTTGTTAATTTCAAGAAATAGAGAAAAATAGGCATTCAAAGTCGATTTTTTACATTATTTAACGCCATAATATCCGCGTTTGAATTGTTATTTTGACCTAAAATTTAAGATATTTGTAGCTTAACAATTCAAATACGATGGACAATAAAGCGATCTCAAAAATTTTCAAATTATGTAGCCAATTGATGGAGCTTCACAACGAAAATCCTTTTCGAACAAAATCCATTGCAAGTGCCTCTTTTAAGTTGGATAAGCTACCTTTCCGTATTGAAGAGGCCAGTCTTGAAGATTTGAGTGCACAGCCTGGAATCGGAAAAAGCACGGCTGAAAAAGCCAAAGAAGTTGCCGCTACAGGAACTTTCAAAGAGCTTGAGGATCTTATTGAAAACACACCATCCGGTATTATTGAAATGTTAAATATTAAGGGCCTTGGCCCTAAAAAGATTCAAATTATCTGGAAAGAACTCGAGATTGAAAGTGTGGGCGAATTACTGTACGCCTGTAATGAAAACCGTCTCGTAGAAGCAAAAGGGTTTGGTCTTAAGACACAGGAAGACATCAAAAAATCCATTGAGTTTTCTATTTCCAACAAAGGATGGTTTTTATATGCAAAAGTACTTCCACTGGCAGAAAAATTTTTCAACGACTTGAAATTGCATTTTCCTTCTTCACTGCTGTCATATACAGGAGATTTCAGAAGAAAATGCGAGGTTTTGAGTACCGTAGATCTTTTAATATCGGAAAGTATAGACAATGTCGAAAAATTCCTTGATGGATTTACTTTAGTGGAAAAAACAGAAAACTCCATAGAACTGACCGATGAATTGGGGTTTACTTTCAAAGTATTCAGCAGTAATATCAATGATTTTTATCGCGACCTGATTCTTAGTACCGGATCCACTGCACATCTCGATCATCTATTTAATATTCTACCGGATCTCCCTTCACTTTCCAGTGAAGAGGCCATTTACCGTAACTTGGGTTTAGATTATATTGAACCCGAATTACGAGAGGGGTTGAATGAAATAGTGCAGGCTCAAACACATACACTGCCAAAGCTGATTCAATACAAAGACCTCAGGGGAACACTCCACAATCACTCCACCTATAGTGACGGCGTACATAGCCTCGAGCAAATGGCATTACATTGTAAAGATGTCCTGGGGCTAGAATATTTGGGTATATGCGATCACTCGCGAACTGCAGTCTATGCCAACGGCCTCTCCATTGAGCGATTGGAACAGCAGTGGAATGAGATTGCTACATTAAACGAAAAATTGGCTCCTTTCAAGATTTTCAGGGGAATTGAATCCGATATTCTAGGTGACGGTTCATTAGACTATCCCGATGAGGTATTGGCTAAGTTTGACTTCGTTGTCGCCTCCGTACACTCCAATCTGAAAATGGACGAAGACAAAGCCACAACAAGACTAATCAAAGCGATCGAAAATCCGTATACAACAATCTTAGGCCATCCGACAGGAAGACTATTATTAAGTAGGGCCGGATATCCCTTAGATTTTAAACGGGTAATCGATGCTTGTGCGGCAAATGGCGTTGTCATTGAGATAAATGCCAATCCTTTACGATTAGATCTGGATTGGAGATGGCACCGTTATGCAGTAGAGAAAGGAGTTTTGCTTTCCATCAATCCCGATGCCCATCGTACAGAGGGATTGCACGATATGCAATATGGTGTATTGGTGGCTCAAAAGGGTGGTCTGCAAGCAAGCAACTGCTTGAATGCATACGCGCTAGATGCTATAACGACCTATTTTAATAAGAAAAAAACAAGGCTAGGATATGTCGAGTAAAACAAATGCTGTTCGGCTGTTGGACACAGCAAAAATTAAGTATGAACTCAGAGCATACGAGGTAGACGAACAGGACGTCAGTGCTGAGCATGTCGCTGAAACCCTAGGTTTGGCACCCGAGACGCTTTATAAAACCCTGGTCTTAAAAGGCAACAAAGACCCTTATATTGTTGCCGTAATTCCCGGAAACGCACAGCTCGACCTTAAAAAAATAGCGAAGGCCTCTGGGAATAAAAACTGCGAAATGCTTCCAATGAAAGACCTTTTAACGGTGACCGGCTATATTCGTGGTGGCTGTTCACCTATTGGCATGAAAAAACAGTTCCCAACCTTTATTGAAGAAGCCGCACAATTGGAATCAGCGATTTCCGTCAGCGCGGGAAAAAGGGGGCTTCAGATTATTTTAGACCCAGCGGACTTAGTCACAATTATAGATGCCAGTTGGTCGGACCTAATCGGCATGTAGATTACATTTTACGTCCGTATAATAAAATACGCTTGAAAGAATAGATCGCCGGAAATTTAGTAAACTGTTCTTTGATGCGTGTTTTATATTCAGTTATAAACACAGACTTCTTATCTTCCTCCAATTGTTCCATGTAAGGAATCAAAGCAGACCCAGCGATAAAATTGTAAAGCATTTCTGCATCAGCAGCAATGAGTGGATATACACGAAGAGAAAGGTTTAATTGATCCAGGCCATTATCAAATAGCAATTGCGCATAAGTATCCATATCCAATACCGAAGAAGGCCTATTCCAGCCCCCTAAATAGGTTCGATAGGGTTCTTCCGTCGCCAATTCAAATAAAATTTTATTGAGTATATTTTCGGGCTGATAAGGCATTTGTATCGCCAATTGTCCGCCAACATTAAGCTTAGAAATAATTTGAGGGAAAAGAACCTGATGATCTTCCAGCCATTGTAAAGCAGCATTACTGAATATAAGATCCCAGGTTTTTGGCTCTGCAAGGAAGGCCTCGACGGAACTTTGCCTAAATTTTAGACGCTCCGTTTCCAACTTATGGCTTTTAGAAAGCATTTCAGCAGAAGAATCTATCCCAAGAAAGGTCGCTTGAGAAAATTGTTCACTTAAGATAGCTGTCTGTTCACCTGTACCGCAACCTAAATCGACTGCATGCTCCATTTTATCGGCAGTGATTAGCTCAGATAAATCATAAAACGGTTTAAAACGGATATCTTTAAATTGATTGTATATAACTGGATTCCAAGGCATATATTTATTAATTAACACCCATATCGGGCAATACTACATTTTCTAGTTAAACAAGGTAAGAATTTCTGCGGGTTCAACTTTACCAAAATACGTCGTCAAATCAATTGATTTCAGTAAGGCATCAATCGCTCCTACTTCATGCTTTTCACCAATCAATAAATTTTCAAGTTCATGAATTGATCGGGATGCAAAAAAATCACCGAAAATTTTAGCCCTTTCAATGTATCCTTTGTGTACATCCAAATGCAACTCGATGAATCCTGCAGGGATCTTAATTGCTTTTTTAAAGTTATAATTTGGTGAAAAACCGAAGTTCCAATCCCATGTTTCATACTTCTCTTCGACCAATTTTTCTATATTTTCAATGTCCGAAGCCGTAAACTCAATCATTTTGGCTGCCGGATTCTCACGTTTTATTTCTTCAATCAGCAATTCCTTAAAATCTCCAGTCGTAAAACCAGCAGGTAGATATTCAATTAAATTTGCGACACGTGCGCGATTCGATTTTACCGCCTTATCTACAAACTTCAATGGATTAACCTTTAAAGCATCACTTAATACCTGCATCTGCGAATCAATCAATATCGTACCATGTTGAATCATCTTCCCATTTTTTGCAAGCTTGGCATTTCCACTAAACTTCTTCCCATCTACCAGGAGGTCATTTCTTCCCTCTAATTTTGCAGGGATATCCAATTTGTTCAAAATATGCACAATCGGCTGGGTAAAGGTCGAAAAATCCATAAAATCATGATTTCCCAATAAGGTATGAAAAGAAAAATTTAAGTTTCCAGCATCATGATAAACAGCACCACCGCCAGACATTCGTCGCACAACCTTAATCTGATGCTCGTTGACATAATCAAGATTGATTTCGGCCAAGGTATTCTGAAATTTACCCACGATAATTGAAGGGTCATTTACATAGAGTAAGAAAATATCCTCTTCCGGAAATTTACCCAACAAATACTCCTCTGAAGCGATGTTAAAATAGGCGTTGCTGGATGGAGAATCGATAATTAGCATATTTTTCTTTTTTCAAAAGTAACAAGAATTTAATTCCTGTAATTCATTTCAAATTCATAATTACTGCAAATCATTAGCTTAGCAATCCCGCAGCGATTTCAACAACATCATTTTTCATCGATACAACTGTCATCAACCTCGTTTTCTGAAAGCAACCTTCTCCGCTAATTTTTCAATAATAAGCGCAGAAAAATCCTCTTTTACAATTTCTTCCGTCTGGCATAATGCTCCCGGACTAAATACGTTGATTTCCATAATACGATCTCCTACCACATCCAAACCGACAAAATACATTCCGTCTTGAACTAATTTATTCCGGATCTTATCGACCATAAGCAATAACTCCGGTGAAATAATAGCTGCTTGGGTCTTTGCACCTTGATGCACATTGCTCCGAATCTCATCCCCTTGTTGCACGCGATGAACAGCAGCATATTTTCCATTGATCGAAATAGGCTCTCCATTTAGTAAAAAGAATCTTATATCACCGCGGGCAGCTTCCGGAAGATATTCCTGGCCAATTACATAACCATCTCGGGCAATAGCTTCTACCGTTTGCTTGAGGTTTTGCTGATTATCCTTGTTGATTAAAAATACGTTTTTACCACCGGACCCCTTCAAGGGTTTCAAAATAATAAGCTTATTCTGTTGTTCAAAAAATTCAATGACATCGGCATAGTTTCGGGTTACAATTGTTTTAGGTCGAATAGATTCATCAAATCCCTCGAGATATAACTTATTACTAGCCCGACTAAGGCTATCGGGATCATTGATAACCAATACACCTTTTTCTTTTAGGAGAGCGGCAAATTGTAGAGCTGAAGCGGCAGCCCAAGGTCGGTTAACCATATCCAGGACTGGATCAAATCGTAGCCAGACCACATCCATTTCTTCCAACATCATCTTCGTTTTTTCTGTTGCGCGCAATACTTCCATGAGGCTATTGGTAGAAGTAAGCATCTGATCAGGGAGTACTTTTCGCACATGGGCGGCGATATGGGCCGACTCATAGTAGAAATCGGCCAAGCCAATATAATAAATTTCATGTCCCATTTGATGGGCTTTCAATGCCAAAACAGTCGTCGTGAAACGAGCAGTTTCCTTATGGGTTTGGTTGATCACGAATGCTATCTTCATATAAAATATCTGATTACTGAATCATTTGAAATATTCCATTACTTTTTTTGAGATGTAACAAGGCATCCTTGTATGGATCCATTAGATACCTTGGTGTCAGGACCGGAGCCTTCAAGACGCCCTTTAACATGAGTTCTTCAACGATTGGTATATAATCTTCGCGGATTTTGCCCATCGTCAACAGGGATAGATCTCGCCCACTCTTGATATAATTAGTCAATTCGATTAAACCACTCAAGTATAATGCATCTTTGGTAAGCCCACCACTTCGATAGACCCGCATCGTCATTTGAAAAGCTGTTTCGGTCAAAAATTGGTACTTGTCTACCAATACTGAAAATGTATCAATAAATGAACTGCCCTGCTGCATGTGATGGACAGCGATAACTCTTCCTGCCAGAATACGTAGTCTATTATTTGTGAGCCCCCCCACCAAATACTCAGCAAGTACAGCGAGGCCTTCCTGAAGTTTTTCATAACCGGGAACCCCCAATCTAAAGAGACTGAACGGCTGTTGCTTCCCATTATAGTAAGTAACAATATGTGTACCGACCTCATGTTGAATCAATGCCTTTACCCTATTCCTTGGCAAACTATACTGCTTACTTATATTGAGTACGCCTTGATTTACCATCACGCCATAAATATCATCCCGCAGCCTCACTGTGGTGCCAAAGCTTGGATCTTGGTTTTTCAGATAATCCAATTCTTCCTGGGCGAGCTTAGCGAACTCTTCGGCATAGACAATATCCTCTTCTTTCGTTCTCACTTCTCGATCCGTTGTCGTAATTGTCAAAATTGCCTGAGCCTTTTCCAACAATTTTTCATTGACAGTACCAAAAACCTGCATACTGCCCAACAAAAATCCTTCTTTTCCCCGCTCACTCAACATGGTCATCATCTGATCAAGCTCCTTGCGTTTATCACGAAACAAATAAGCAATGGAAGGATCAAATAAATCTTCGATATGCAAGTTATAGAGGTTTCTCTTGATAATATCTGGATCAATCGGCATGGGCCTATATCGAAAAACAGGAGTCTTTCGGTAATTTCCCTTTTTAAATTGCTGCCAGGCATCATAAGAATTTGTTGGTGTTACCAATAATAAAAAATCAAATCGTTGACTTTCCCGTGCTAATTTCTGATCAATCTCCCAAGCTAAAGGAATCATCTTTTTAGGCTGGCTTATTTTAAATGCCGTAGGTTTAGATAAGGTATGTATACGAATGAATTCGAAGAATGTTTTCGACAGACTCCTAGATATGGCTTCACGGAAATGACGCAGATCGATCGGTAAAATTTGCTGGTCTACCCCTAAAAGGTATTTCGGTTTTATCTCTAGCCCCATGTAAAATATATTGGTGTTCAGATTATCCAACTGTACACTCGAAGGGGATAAACTTTGCGTTGCATTTGTTTTGGAATCTGTCAGTATCTCCACTTTGGAAATCGATTCCTCTGTTGTCAGTTGCTTACCTAGATACTGAGCGATAGCCTGTACATTTTTCCGCGCAATATGAATTTGGATATCTTCCTCCTGTGCTGAATCTGATGCCCAAGCTTCAATAATCAAACAAGCACCAAACTCTTCGACAAGTTGATTGAGGATTGGAGCGATCCATTCAGAAACATTCATCTGCGGATCTCTTACCCTAAAATAAGCTGGTTCTGATTTAACCAACTCTGCCAGCATAGGGTCTTGACTAAAAAACTGTCTGTATAAAAACAGATAAGGAACAACTTGATTAAATACCAGTTTGTTTTTTGGCGGAATCTGTACGTGGAAAACCTCCTTATTTTTGATCATTTTTAAAATGCCAGCAAGTTGTTTCGCATTATCTTTCATAGGCAAAATAATTTTCCAGTGTTCCAATGCTGTGCAAGAGAAGTTGTTTATACTCCTGAAGCTTTTGCGGATATACTTCCCCAGTCCATTCGTCCATAAAGTCTTTCCGAAATTCGATAGAAAAAATACAGCCTTTATCACCAAACTTATCATTCAAATACGCAGAAAGGAATCCGCCCTTAAACTTGACATTCTCACGTACGTCGTAAACTTGTCCATCTTTTCCAGTCTGTAGCGCTTCCAAAACCTGATCAGTCAGCGTTCGCCATTTTTTGTGATTATGTTGCGTACCAATATTGATCTGAGGGTCGGTTTCATTATTTAAACTAGTGTCAGCCCCACCGCGACGCATATTATAACTATGAATATCATACACGATAAAATAGCCATAACGATCAATCGTGCGCTGAATTGCTTGGCTTATTTCCTCATATATGCGATCATAGGCTGCATACAGCTGATCTTTTAGTTCATTGGGTAGATCCGTTCGCCATACCCGCATCCCCCAAGATTGCTCGGGTGTAAGATAAATAGCATCTTCTCGTTTTCGATTAAGATCCAGTTGAAACCTGGAAGTTCCCGATACAAATCGATTACAGGGTAATTCGGCCAAAATAGCCGTATAAGGATCCTCTTCGCGTAATCGTTCCTCGTCTGAAATATTTATGTAGGGCATCAAATGCGCATCGACCTGATGGCCATCATGAATGGCAAAAGCCCAAAATGGGCTATCGTAATTTTCAAATTGATAGCGATATGTTAAAGACATGTACCTTTTTTTAAACAGTTTACGTCAAATAGACAGCATTGATTGCTGACCTTTTTGTTTAGATAAACGCTTATGAGCAACAAAAGGTTTGAAAATTAACTGGATTGTCTTAGAATTAGGGGCTCCCCCTTCTTATCCGAAAAGAGGCTGTTAAAAATCGTTAAACAGCTAACGGGTTGAGTACATTGGCATCCTTCTTGAATATTATTTTGTAGTTTCATAAATTTAGGTTAATAATTTAGTTAGTTTATAAAAAACCTGTTAGTCCCCGCTAACAGGTTTTTTATTTCCCCTAAAAAGAAAACAAAATAAATAGTAGTATATTTTATTGGAAATCAATAGCAAATAGTCAAAAAATGTTAAAAAGTAAAAAAAACTCCAATCAGTTGAAACATTTCTTGAACTTACTACGTTATATAGGTACTTTTCATAAATTTAGGTTAATAATTGGTTAGGAAAACTCCTGTTGCTCCCCGCTTCAGGAGTTTCTGTTTATCAACATCTTAAAACTATAAAAAGACAAAATATTTCATCAAGAGGACCAGTATTTGAAAACTGCAGGATGAAATTTGTTTTTAGCCTATGCTGTTTTGATCTTTCAACAAAACTTCAAAAAAATCAAATTTCAGGCAGAAATTTTAATAACAAAAAAATGACAATATGTTCATGCTAAGAAAATAAGTTTTGGCATAGGTATTGCACTGTTTTAAGCATTCATAAATTTAGGTTAATAATTGGTTAGTTAAAACACTTGAAGTTCCCCGCTTCAAGTGTTTTTTTTATAGCATTATAGCAGAAGTAAATTAGCGTTTAGCCTCTTATTCTTCGTTACCGATTTCCACCAACTGTTTCAATGCAATTTCATATGCTCGCGATGATATATGTGTCTTTTTAGAAGAAACGGTCCTAATTTTCTTTAATGCTTCAAAAATCACACTGGAAACATCCGAAAAAATTGCGTCATCACTAATTTCGATATTACGTTGCATTAAATAAGCAAATACTCTCGCCATACCACAATTCGCAATAAAGTCAGGTATAACTGCAACATGCTGATCTGCGAATTCCATAACAGGCCCATAAAATATTTCTTGATCTGCAAATGGTACATTGGCACCTGAAGCGATCACCTCAAGCCCATGATTTATCATGTGTTGGATCTGATCTTTTGACACTAAGCGGGAGGCCGCAGCAGGCACAAAAATATCTGTTTCCAAACTCCATATTTCTTTTTGTATCTGATCAAAAGGAATCAGGTCCGGAGAACAAAGCTCATTGCCTTTGCGCTCTAAAAACAAACGGGTAATATCTTCCTCTCCAAATCCTTCCGGATTGATCAGTCCGCCAACTCGATCAATTATACCAACTATTTTTACACCAAGTTTAGACAGATAAAATGCCGCTGCGGCAGCAACATTACCCCAACCTTGAATTACCGCTCGCTTCCCAAAGCAATTTTCGCCAAAAAGTTCATAATAATGACGAATTGACTCTGACACGCCATATCCCGTGATCATATCTGCCACTTTGTACTTGCGCTTCAGATCCGGGCTGTAGGAGCTATCTTCCAATACTTTAGAAACCCCATAACGCAATTGTCCAATTTGATGAATACGATTGCTTTCATTCACCTTAAAGTGACCATTCAAAATGCCTTCTTGCGGATGCCATAGTCCATATTCTTCCGTCAACGGGATTACATCATGAATTTCATCGATATTCAAATCTCCACCTGTCCCGTAATAGTTTTTCAATAGCGGTGTGACAACTTTAAACCAACGTTCCAAGACTTCATTTTTCCTTGGGTCATGTGGGTCGAAATCAATTCCAGATTTTGCTCCTCCTATTGCAGGGCCAGATACCGTAAATTTGACCTCCATTGTTTTTGCCAAGGATTCTACCTCATGCCTATCCAATCCAGCCCGCATTCGGGTCCCCCCGCCAGCTGCACCTCCACGTAAGGAATTGATAACAATCCATCCCCTGGCATCAGTTTCACTATCTTTCCATTCGAAAACAATTTCCGGACTTTTGTGCTCAAAAGCCCGCAATAATTCCTTCATCCCTTCCATACTCCTATAAATTTCCTCGACGTTCTTGTTCACGTTCTATTGCTTCAAAAAGAGCCTTAAAATTTCCTGCTCCAAAACTTTGTGCCCCCTTACGTTGGATGATTTCATAAAATAAAGTTGGTCGATCCTCTACCGGTTTTGTAAAAATTTGCAGCAAATAACCTTCTTCATCACGATCAACTAGAATACCCAGTTCTTGGATGATCCGGATCTCTTCATCAATTTTTCCAACTCGTTCAGGCAACATATCGTAATATGCTTCGGGAGGAGCACCCAAAAATTCTACTCCCCTTGCTTTAAGTTCCCGCACGGTGGCCACAATATCTTTGGTTGCTAGAGCCGCATGCTGTACACCTTCACCCTCATAAAATTCAAGGTATTCTTCTATCTGCGATTTTTTCTTTCCTTCGGCAGGCTCATTAATTGGAAACTTAACAAAGCCATTTCCATTGCTCATCACTTTACTCATCAAAGCTGAATATTCTGTATTAATTTGCTTGTCATCAAAAGATAAAATATTGACAAACCCCATCACATCCTGATACCATTTTACGGTTTCATTCATCTTATTCCAGCCAACATTACCCACACAATGATCAACATAAAGCAGTCCAGTTTCCGTTGGATTGTAATCGCTTTCCCATTTTTCATATCCTGGCATAAACGGGCCAGAATAATTGCGGCGTTCAACAAACATGTGGACCGTTTCGCCATAGGTATAAATGCCTGCTGTCCAAACTTCTCCATTTTCATCCTTCAGCAGTTGTGGTTTCTGATAGACTTTCGCCCCTCTATTTGTTGTTTCTTCAAATGATTTTCGTGCATCGTCTACCCAAAGCGCCAATATTTTGACACCATCACCATGTTTTTTAACATGTTCTGTTATAGGGTGGTCAGATTTCAACGCTGTGGTAAGCACTAAACGTATTTTATTTTGTTTTAACACGTAAGATACCCGGTCTCGAACACCTGTCTCTGGTCCGGCATACGCATCCGACTGGAAACCAAAAGCTGTTTTGTAATAATGTGCGGCCTGTTTGGCATTGCCAACATAAAATTCAATATAATCTGTGCCATTAATAGGTAGAAAATCTTGCGCTTGGGCAATCTTTTCTGCAAATGTATTTGCCATAATTTATATAAAGGTTATTCTTTTATTTTTCCTAACTCATCCAAGATTTATAATAGTCTGGATCTTCTATATCGAGTGCTTCTTGGGTCAACATCAGTGGTCGAAAAGGATCGATCATCACGGCCAACTCCTCGGTTTTCACTTGCCCAATGCTTTTTTCCACCGTCCCTGGATGAGGTCCATGCGGTATACCACCTGGATGTAACGTTATCTGTCCCCTTTCCACGGATTTTCGACTCATAAAATCGCCATCCACATAATATAGGACTTCATCTGAATCTACATTACTATGGTTATATGGTGCCGGAATCGAATGCGGATGGTAATCATACATACGCGGGCAAAAACTGCATAACACAAAATTGTCTGTTTCAAAGGTCTGGTGAACGGGTGGTGGTTGATGCAATTTACCTGTTATCGGCATGAAATCATGAATCGAAAATGCCCAGGGAAAATGATAGCCATCCCAACCCACAAAATCAAATGGATGGCTCCCATAAACATACGGATAAATCATCCCTTGCTTCTTGATCTTCACTTCAAAGTCACCCAGTTCATCAAAAGTTTCCAAATTTTGAGGTACCCGAATGTCCCGCTCAAAAAAGGGCGCGTGTTCCATCAATTGACCAAATTCATTGCGATAACGTTTGGGCGTACGTACTGGAGAGAATGATTCAACAATAAACAGTCGATTATCTTCCTGTTCAAATTCCATTTGATAAATCGTTCCTCGGGGGATTACCAAATAATCTCCATACTTGAAGGGGATACTCCCATATCCAGTCTTGAGTTTTCCCATCCCCTGATGGATGAAGACAATCTCATCTGCCTGGCTATTTTTATAAAAATAGTCACCCATCGACCGACGGGGAGCTGCTAAGGATATATGTAAGTCCTGATTAACCAACACAGGTGTCCTGCTTTCGAGGTAGTCATCTTTTGCCTGTACCTGAAATCCCTTTAGACTGGTATGTTTAAGATGTTTGTCGCGGGCAATCCGGGGAGACACATCATAAGGCGCTCTTATTTGTTTAACGAGTGTGGGTGGATGACAATGGTACACTAAGGAATAAAGACTGGAAAAACCATGTGTGGATACTAATTCCTCGGCATAAAGCGTGTTATCGGGCTTTCTAAAAACAGTATGTCGCTGCATTGGAATTTGCCCTTGTTTAACATAAAATGGCATAATTCTACGATTTAAACGGTTATAAAATTAAATGAATATCCAAATTGCCAATAGAACGATCGGCAAGTAGTAAAAGAGAAGATTAGTATTGTGCAAAAACGATATCAGCTATGATTGCTTTATTAAAAGCAACATAGGGCATGGAGGACGCAAAGCGATGTACACCACGATTGATCATTTTTTATAGTTTATAATGCTTTAATAAAGGTAAGAATATTTTTCTATTTTCAAGAGAAGAAATATTTTTTTCAAATCTTATACAATATATTTGTGTCGAATGCTAACAACATTGAATAACCAAATAGAACACTTCATATATGAGAATTGTCACTAGCACTAAAAATGGTCAACAAGAATTGGGCATTGTTATAGACGACCGCTTTTATAGTTGCTCAGTCATCGATCAAAACCTTCCCACAACGATGTCGGACTTCCTCAAAGGTGGCGAAGAGACCATGAATCAGCTACAAATCCTTGAAACAGCTTTGCGTCAAGGAGCTATGAACAGGCCCTATCGTCTACTAGACGATATCCAACTCATCGCCCCTGTGCCACAGCCAACATCTTTTCGTGATGCTTACGCTTTTCGACAGCATGTCGCAACCTCGAGAAGAAACCGCGGATTAGCTATGATCCCTGAATTTGATGAATTTCCCGTTTTCTATTTCTCCAACCATCAGTCCATACAGGGACCTGGTCCCGTTCAATGCATGCCCCTACATTTAAATCAACTGGATTTCGAACTAGAAATTGCAATAGTCATCAACAAACCAGGAATCAATATCCCCGCCGCTCAAGCGGATGAGTATATTGCTGGCTATATGATTATGAATGATTTTAGTGCCAGAAAACTTCAAATGGAGGAAATGAAATTGAGTTTGGGCCCGGCCAAGGGCAAAGATTTTGCAACAGCAATTGGACCTTACTTGGTGACAAAGGATGAATTGGAACCTTATAAGGTTCAACCTGCAGCAGGACATATTGGCGACTGTTATGAGCTCAATATGACTTGTAAAGTAAACGGCAGGCAAGTCTCAGCGGGTAATTTTGCGAGTATGCACTGGACTTTTGCAGAAATTATTGAACGTGTTTCCTATGGTGTGCAAATTTTCCCTGGTGATATAATCGGTTCTGGGACAGTTGGAACAGGCTGCTTTCTTGAGCTCAATGGCACGGCACGCATAGCCGATCCTAATCATAAAGACCAATGGCTCGACCTTGGCGATGAGATTGAACTAGAAATCACGGCGCTCGGAAAACTTTCCAATTCTATTGTATTATACCATTCATAAATCTACGGATATGACCTCTTCCTTTGAAACCATCACCTTTGAATCTGTTAAAGACAAAGCTATTATTGATAATTTAATTAAGTATGCTGTTGCACCGCGGCCAATTTGCTTTGCAAGCACGATCGATAGCAATGGAAACATAAATTTAAGCCCCTTCAGCTATTTTAACCTGATGTCCCATCAGCCGCCAATCTGTGTTTTCTCTCCATTGCGGCGCATGCGTGATGGTAGTACCAAACATACATTGGATAATATACAGGAGGTTAATGAAGTTGTCATCAATATTGTTAACTACGATATGGTCCAGCAACAATCACTTGCCAGTACCGAATATGGCAAGGAAATAAATGAATTTGATAAGTCGGGTTTTACGCCCATTCCCTCTATTCGAGTTGCACCACCTCGTGTAGCCGAATCTCCAGTCCAGCTGGAATGTCGGGTCAGAGAGGTTGTCGCATTAAGCGATGAGCCAGGAGCTGGAAATCTCGTTATCGCCGAGATCCTCTATATGCATATCCATAAACACTTGTTGGGCAAAAACAATACCATTCAACAAAAAGATTTGGATCTGGTAGCCCGGCTCGGTGGTGATTGGTATTGTCGCGTAACCGACGAAAACTTATTTATTGTACCGAAGCCCCTCCGTAGCCTGGGAATTGGCATAGACCAACTTCCAGAAAAAATTAGATTTTCGAATGTATTAACCGGAAATCACCTGGGGTTGCTGGCTAATGTAGAAACACGACCAACATTAAAAGACCCACAACAAGAAGATAAGTACTTCAACTATTTGAAGCTAAACTTTGAAGACAGCCCATCAAAGTTCACACAAAAAATTCACGAATATGCTGCCCAACTATTAGACGCGGGCAAACTTAATGAAGCCTGGCAAATACTTTTGCAGGTATAGCTTAAATAGACCGTAAAAAAGAGAGCTATACTTAGGTTTAATAGCTCTCTTTTTATATCGCTTTTTTAAAGCCAATTTCACATATAATACTTTTTAGTGGTTATTTAAATCTTCCTCCTTAGCAACACGTAATCCATCATCAATCAGTTTTTTCAAATTTGGATATCGGATAATAAATTCCAAGAGCCTCTGTTCGGCCTGAGTCGTTAATTCCGCTCCGTCATTAGCCCGGGCAATTTCAAATAATTCAACCAAACCTAACCAATGATCTGCATTTTCCGGTCCCAATTGACTGAAAATCTCCAGCCAGACTTTTTGATCAAAACCGTTGTCCCGCAAATTCCGTATCGCAGCATGACAATTCACTAGTTTTACATCTTCCGTTTGGGTAGATATTGAAGATAGATCCTGATCTAAATGCCCCTCCAGCGCATCATAGGCATCTTTATCTGCAGCACCCGCAAATACAGATACTATTTCTGCTCCGACAGCCATATCGTATGTTCCCCATTCAGGTTTAAAATACACCTCTTCCTTAGCGCTACGGTATACCTCACATCCTATAAATGAAATCAAAACAATCTTGCCAAATTGACGTACAATCTTTTGAACAATTCCCGATACAATAATCCCTGAAGCAAAGTTTAACGAACACTGCTGCCCTTCCACTATACCATATTGAATCAATGTTGCTTCATCAAAATCGGCTAAGTTACGATCTGCACCGCACAAGTGTCCTACTGGAGAGCCAAACCCTTCGCTATGATAAATGATACCGTGGCCTTCAAGCTGTTTACCTGCTACCGCCAAAGCTGTAGGTCCTTGTGTTTGAATATAAGAGAGATCTTTATCCGCGTTGGCCAACTTAAAAACGCCCGACACCTGTAAACCGGAACTATATTCCACCGTGCAAACAGCTTTACAGTCTATTGCCTTGTCAAGGCTCTGTTTGCCCCCTACGCGAAAAGCCATGGTATCAGCAAATTTATCCAATACTAGCTTTAGGTATTCAAAATCCGGTGTAACAAATAGCTGTGGTTGTGGTTTGGTAATATCATAAGGATATTCGATTGCATTTAAACCATACGCCAACTTAGGCACATCTTCCTGCATGCAGCTTGCGCTTTCTCCAATGGAAGACAGTAAACCAGCTCCATAAATTTTGGGGTTATGAAGATCTCCAATAAGTCCGTATTCCACAGTCCACCAATGCAACCTACTCAACAATGCCATCTCCGAAGGCTCGCCCATATTATCTTGAATGATCTGCAAATTTTTTTCTGCTTCCGCCAACTCCGCTGCCGTTGTTGTAGCGTGTTCTTTTAAAATAGATAGGTGGCGAATAGCTTCGTAGAGTTCAAAATCTTTGCCCGAAGAAAGTGCTTTCGTACCAACCTCCCCAAAGTACTGCAAATATGTAGCGTAATCTGGCTCACCGATTATAGGTGCATGTCCAGAAGATTCGTGAATAATATCTGGTGCCGGTGTATATTCGATATGTTCCAATTGACGTATGTCTGCAGCAATAACTAGTACGCGGTGCGCCTGAAATTCCATAAAAGCAGCCGGCGGAATAAATCCATCCACAGTCACAGCTCCCCAGCCAATTAATTTTAGACTATCGTTCATGTCCTGTAGGTTCGGGATGGTCGCGATGGATAATCCTGCTTTCTTCAATCCCGGAATATAAGGGTAATAGGCTACATCTTTCAAAAAAGAATAATTCTGACGCATGACATAACGCCACAATGCCTGATCCAGCGCGGTGTAACGTTCATATCGTTGGGCTACTACATAGCGTTTCAAATGTTTGGGCAACCGCTCCAAAACAATGTTATTATATGTTTCCATCTATAATTGGTATGAAAATAAAGTATGAGACTCCTATATGAAGGTAGAAATTATTTATGGTTTAAGAAAGAACCAAGATATTATTTTACTACTTTTAGCAAAATATTAAAAAAGTATACCCTCGCAAACCTTACTAGATAACTCTAAAATAAGCTCTTTTACCTAATTTAATTTTAAAACACGTATTTAAGTCAAGCATCAGATCCGGATTCAGCTGTTTTATTGAATCGATCTGCACTGCACCGCCTATAATCAATCTTCGCATCGCTGACTTTGTTGTCCCCTTTAGGAAATGACATAGATCGACCAGTTTAATCTGTTTACCAAACTGTTCGCGCAATATTTGACCCGACACCTCCTCAAATGCCTTTTCTTCTAATTTCTTGCTCTGAAATTGCTTAACAAAAAAATCAACCGCACTGGTCGCAAACTCTTCGCCATGGTATTGAGCAACTAGATTATGTGCAATAAGTTTCTTAATTTCCATTGGATTTTCGCCCATTTCAATACGGGTCTTCATGCCAAGTTTGGTTTCCTGATTGAAATCAGTTGTCAAGTCAATATATTCTGGAATTAAATGATCAGGAATAGACATCGTTTTACCAAACATTTCATTCGGTTCATCCAAAAGACCGATCGTGTTGTTTAATGATTTGCTCATTTTTTCTTTTCCGTCCAGCCCGCGCAACAAGGGCATACACAGTACTATTTGTGGATCCTGTCCAAAAGATTCCTGTAGCTGCCGGCCCATCGTGCAATTAAACAGTTGGTCCGTTCCCCCCATTTCGATATCACTATTGACATGTACAGAGTCAAAGCCCTGCAATATCGGGTAAAGCAATTCATGCATGGCTATTGATTGGTTTTCGTTAAAACGCTTATTAAAATCATGCCGCTGCATCAATTGAGCGACGGTGACTTTCGATACCAGCTGGATAACTTCTGTAAAATTTAGTTGATCCAACCAGTCTCCATTAAAAACAACTTTCGCTTTTGAAACATCAATAATTTTAGACAACTGCGCAATGTAAGTTGCCGCATTGTGCGCTATCGCATCCTTGCACAAAGGTTTACGGGCTTTATTTTTTCCTGTAGGATCGCCGATCCGGGCTGTAAAACTACCAACGAGGATCACGACTTCGTGCCCCAGCCGCTGAAACTGCCGTAGTTTCTTTAACACTACAGCGTGCCCTAAATGAAGGTCCGGCGCTGTTGGATCAAAACCAAGTTTTATAATCAATGGTCTGTTCTTTTCTTCAGCCTCCTTCAGCTTCGATGCAAGCCCCTCCTTCGGTAAAATAATTTCGATATTTTCTTCTAACTCTTTTAACATGATGTTATATAAAATAAAAAAAGCCCGAACGTTATGTTCGGGCTTAGCTATAAATAATAATTTGAATTTCTTAATTTAATAGGCATAGGGGTCCCGAACGATTATCGGGCGATAATAATTAAAGAAAAATGGAAGACGTAATATGTTGTTCATTTTCTTCATTGCTTGACAAAGGTAGTGCTATATTTTTAAAATGCAAAAATATTGGCATCCATACTTGATTCGATATGCATTTTTAAATTATCCGCCGGTATTTTTGTTTATCAATTTTCCGGCTCCATTGTAAACATACTTTTCTGTATTCCCTTTATCCTTTTTCTCCACGACCTTTTGCACTAACAATGAATTCTTAAAATACTCATGGTAAAAGCAGTTATTAAGGTTATATTTCCGCTCAACGAGATTATTATTCTGATACAGATCAGTGTAATCAATTTTAGCTTTCCGATAGGTATGTTTTAGTAATTGACCATTGGTATCAAATGACTTTGATTCCTGTATCTGCCCACCACAATTCAATTTGGCGCTATACATTAAGGTATTGTCTAATCGATAGTCAGCTCGGGTATGGTCAAAATCATTTTCAACCGTATAATAATTATCAAAGAAGACTTTTGTCACTTTTTTACCACTATTTGCAGCTCGGTAGAATACCGTTTTTTCCTGACTGATTTTCCCATTCTTAAAATTACGCTGCACACTTGAACTATCCGTTATGGTGTATTGAAAGTCTGGCAATGCAGCAGATTTCACAGTCATTTGCTGCAATACACCATGTCTTACGATAACATCACCGGTACGCCCATCTTTTTCAATTTTAAAATCACCATCGACAATGCCATCCTGATTAATCGTTATAAATGCATTGGAAAGTCCCATAAATTGATTCTTTTGCAGAATATATTTCCCCTGTTTCAACTTCGTTTCTTTACCTTTTTCAAGTACCCGGATTGTATCTTTTGGATATTCTGACAAATGCAATTGATAACGATCTTTGTCCAAGCGAACATACTCTTGCGCAACTCCCAACTGAACAGCTAAACACAAGCATAATAATAGGATAAAACGTGATTTCGACATAATGTAATAAAATTGTTGCAATTGTAATAATACAATTATTACACCAAAAATTAAAATACGGTTGATTTTCCAAATAATTCCCCAATACGATAGATACTGTAGTACCTCCATATTACAGAACAGACAAGCTTAAGCGTGAAATGAAAAAAGGGAGTTATTTATCCATAACTCCCCTTTTTTCAAAGCCAATTGGTACGGGTACCCATCATGCGAATAACATTCGAGAACTAAACAGACTCTAAATATTGTGCATAACAATACCCTTCTTCATTATCTTTGGTTCTCACCAACCACCATTGATCATTAGCCTTACTAATCAATGTGATGATTTCTCCTTTAGCTGCTTTTCCCACGATAGGCTGGTCTGTACCGGGGCCTTTTCGAATGTTCAAATTGCTATTTTCTGTTATAACTTTCACCTGGCTTCCGGGCACTTCCGTGGCCACATCTACATTTAAGACCACATCTCCAGTTTGGAAATTAGGATCTATATTACCGTAGATTTCCCAGAGCTTATTTTTCACATCTGCTGTTGGTGCTGTACCACGAATTTGCAATACTCCATCCATTTCGGCGTAGTTCAGGTCATTTACACCTGAAGATTGTGCCGTATCTAAAAGAACCTTATATTTTTCCTGCAATGACATAATTTCACTATTTTATTTTTTGACAACAATACCGCTTAGATCCACTTTTTTTGGATTTAAGTTATCCAAACCTTGTTTTAAGGTGATTATCTTAGGCTGCTCCAAAGTACCTGTAACAGCGATCACACCGTCCTTTACACTTGCCTGTACCGTAGGAAAATCCTTCATAAACGTATTTACTGCTGCTCCAAGTACCGCATCATTATTGGATACCTCAATAGGAGCTGGAGTCGACGACACTGGGGCGCTAACGATAATATTGTTTTGAAGAGACTTGATGTCCTTATCGCCTGCTGTTTTAGCAATAGACTCCACTTGTTGCTTTTCTTCTTCGGAAGCAACCGTACCACTTAAGATAACTTCCCCTTTTTTAACGTCTACGTCCACGGTTTTACGACCGGTAAGTGCATTTTCGATCTTTTCTTCCAACTTCTCATCAGATAAACCTGATTTGCAAGCCGTAAAGGAAAGCACAACTGTAGTTGCCAATAGACAAAATGTTAATTTGCTAAATTTCATAAGACCAATTTTAATTTATAATTCCAACAATAATCCTAACAAACTCCATACGCAATTGTTTGTCCAATTATTTTTAAACTTAAATTCCCTTGCCGGATCGTAATTATATAATTAAATTTAGGAACAGAGGTATTCATGATTGTTTCATTCGGATCATTTAATCCTCTGTGGTTATAAAAACGCTTTAAGTAACAGATACGCACTTTGATGATTCAATCAAACAGCTATTAATTATGGGATTTTTGAACAATATTTTTGGTAAAAAAGAAATTAAAAAGGACAGTATAGCGGATTTTTGGGATTGGTTTACAAAAAACGAACACGCATTTTTTCAAATCGTCAAGACTGGAGAACAAATTGATCAGAATTTTTTCAGCAAACTTTCGCCGAAGATCGATGCTCTTCGCAAGGAACTGTATTTCTTAACGGGAATGTACGATGATGACACCGCAGAACTTGTTGTTACCCCAGATGGTGTCATCAAAAATGTTGCGTTCGTAGAACATCTGATCGCTTCTGCTCCAGTATTAGCACATTGGAAATTTACTGCATTAAAACCCGCTATTGCGGATATGGAAAAATTCAAAATCACGATGTATGGATTCACTTTTGACATCAAGGATATGTTTTTTTACCCCATTCAACATAAATACCATCCGGATGAAGTCGATATTGTTATTGTTCACCCCGATTTTACAGAAGAGAACAAAGCCAATATTTCCCATGGGATAGAAATATTTCTCGACAATTACATTGGTGAATTGAACTCGATCATAGCCATAGATAACTTGAATGTAACCTCAAAAGAGCTTGCAACAGAAGAGCTGATTCCTCTACTTAAATTAAAAGACTATTTGATCTGGCGGGAAAAGGAATTTGTGGAAAAATACACCGACGTTAGACACTGGGCCGCAGATGACACATACACTGCTTTTGAGGGTATCCTGGAGAACGACTTACCTATCTTTGCTATCATCAATACGACGTTATTAGACTGGGACGGAAAAGCTTCTCACCCTTGGATAGTTACATTAAAGATTAATTATGACGGAACAGCAACCAATGGCATGCCCGATCAGGAGACTTACGATTTAATGGATAAATTTGAAGAAGAATTAATGGACAGTCTTCCAAATGATATTGGATTTCTTAATATCGGTAGAGAAACTGCTGATAACCTCAGGGAAATTTACTTGGCTTGTACAGAATTCCGAAAAGCCTCACGAACGGTTGATCAATTAATCGAAGAATACAGGGACAATCTTCAAATTGATTATAGCATCTACAAAGATAAATACTGGAAAACTTTCGAGCGATTTTATAAACAAATAGAATAGGTCTCTCAAACAGCAGACATAAATTTAATAAAAGTACTTTATGAAATATACTTTATTTACATGAATAAAATCATTCTTTTGGTTATTATCCTTGGAATTGGCTTTATTACATACAAAACCATTCAAAAAAACACGCTTTTAGCTGTTGTTGATAAGGAAGAAAATGCTCCTTCAGACGCCTTTCGTTATACGATGGCAATAAAGAACGTAAAAAAACGCATCATAAACAACAAAAAGTATAATAGTGACATATCCTTTCTCTTGGATATGAAAAGACCCTCGGGAAGAAATCGTTTTTTTGTCGTAGATCTAAAAACAGATCGGATTCTAGATCAAGGGCTAGTGGCGCATGGATCCGGCTCCGAAACCGGAAAAAAGAATCTTTTGCAATTTAGCAATACAGATAACTCTCATGCGACATCGCTAGGTAGTTACGCTATCGGCAGCTCGTATAACGGTAAATTTGGAAAAGCATATAAATTATATGGCTTAGATAGCTCCAATAGCAATGCATATGCTAGAAACATCGTTCTACACAAATATGACCGCATGCCTTACGATGAACAAGTAGATCCAGTATGTCTCAGTGAAGGCTGTCCTATGGTAAACGTCGAATTCTACAAAAGACTACAGAACCTGATTGACTCCTCAAAGAAACAAATCGTCTTACATATTTACTATTGATCACCTTTATTATTGATCACCGGCTATCTTCTTTGATCACTGGCTATCTTCTTTGATCAAATTCAATAAAACCTGATACGGACTTTGAGAAACAGTAAGAGCTTTCAACCAAGCAATAAATCCCATGATAAATAAATCTTTATTTTCTTTGTCCTCCGCCATAGTTTGAACAGCTGCCCGAAAGGATTTCCCTTGAATAACTGCTGGATTTAAAAGATATTTCTCTACCAATTTGGCAAAATCAATCACTCTGTTTTCCTTGACATTCAGCAAGTATTTTTTATACCTACCGACAAAGCTTTTTAATTTCAAGGTTGCCAAATCGATGTGATCGAATTGAATATGGATCAAGATTTCAAGCAGACTCTTCCGAATCGTCCACAACATGCCCATTTTCTTCTCGTACCAAGCATCTGTTCGAATCAACTGTCGAAGCTCAATCAATGCTGTTTTATCTTCAATTTGCGTTAAAAACATCACCAAACACAACTGTAGATCCGCAAGATCAACCTCACTTGATTTTGGTGAAGCTTGTTTAATCCCCGCCCTTAACACGGAAAGACCTTTTACTCCATCGCCAAGGTAATGGAAATTCAATGCCATCAACAAATGGCACCGCAGCTGAAACTGGACTCGAAAAACCGCATTTCCTTGAGATAAAACTTCATTCAAGCGTTCTAAGTACCCGATGCTCTCATTAAAGAATCCGTTCCTCAAATTAAAATTGGCCAGATAATACAAAATATGAAGATAGTAAAATAGCTGATGCGCTGATTGTTCATCGTACTTCATCAAAAAATTATCTGCTGTTTTTAAAAAAGAACGAACCAGTGTATAGTTTTGATGTATTGCTGCATACTCATTTGCAATATACAGAAGTTGATAAAGTGATTTAAATGATAAGAGATCATCCAAAGAAATACTGTATTTACTCAGCACACTCAAAATCAACTTATTGATATCAATTATTTTTGCTTTCAAATGAATATCCTGCAATGCTGAACGCAATAGCGCATAAGCAATCTGAAATTTTGCTTCTTGTTGCAGTTTTTGCTGATTTTCGGTAAAACGATCGATAAGTAATTCCAAATTGACATTGAGATCTAAATGTGCATATTGTAGTCTGATTTGCAAGATTTCGTTCAGCAGACTAAACTGTTCCAGAACAAGAGCCTTGTCCTCAGCCCGTTGAAGGCATTTGAATCCAATCTTAATGAACTGACTTTCCAATAGAAAACGGCCCACAACAAATAATCTCAACGCTTCGTGGGCTTCACTGTTGTCTCGTTCAAAAACCTTATTTGAGAGAAAAAACAAAAGACTATCATGAAGCCTCTTCCTCAATGCGTGATAAGCATCCCGGTTTTTAATAGGATTATATAACTTTTTTAGCTTATTTATATCATCAGTTTCTATAATCTCAAGTAACTTGATATTTTTCACATCATTTCGCTTATTCTTTTGTTTCAAAAAGGTCTTAAAATCCCTAATATCATCTTTATTCAATAATAATAGGAGATCCGATATCGCGTCCGCCATAGCTTAAATTTAGAATTAAACAAATATATTAAACAAAATTATATCGTCAGTATTCTTATAAATTCAAGTTTTAAAATAATTAGTTCCTATCGATATTTGAATCATAAAACAACAACAAATTAAAACTAAAACAAGAAAATTATGGAACCGCTAAAAAACATGATCGAAGAAAAAAAGGCTGAAAGAAATTTAGACAAAAGAAACCCATTTAAACCAACAGGAGCATTTATTGGAGCCTCATGGACTGCATTATTGGTTGGCACCGTTGGCTATTGTGTAGGCTTATGGAATGCAACAATGGCATTAAATGAAAAAGGGTATTATTTTACAATTTTACTATTTGCGCTATTTGCGGTTATCTCCGTTCAAAAAAGTGTAAGAGATAAAGCAGAAGGACTAGCTGTTACCGAATTGTACTACGGTTTAAGCTGGTTTGCCACAATTGCTGCCGTCGTGCTATTAACTGTAGGCCTATGGAACGCGGACCTGCTGTTAAGTGAAAAAGGATTCTATGCAATGTCCTTCTCATTGAGTATTTTTTCAGCTATCGCAGTACAAAAAAATACACGTGATGCAAAACTTATCGATGACAATGAAATAAAACTTTAGCGGGTGCCGATCCTGCAGCCTCTGCGTAGCAAGCTGCAGGATCTTTCAATCCCAAACGAACCGAATACTGACGCAAAGAATTAATCATGTTGAGAAAACTAACAATCAAATTATTGGATTTTATATTCTTCGATTTTTCGATACAAAGTAGCCACACCGATTTCTAGCAGTCGAGCGGCCTCAGCTTTATTTCCATTCGTATGTTTCAATACACGTTGTATATGCTGTCTTTCCATGTTAGCCATCGAAAAGTTTGACAAGACACCCGAACCTTCCCTAACATCACGCTCACCGAAAGGAAGACTCTGAACATCCAGTACACCGCCCTCACTCAAAATCACACTGCGTTCAATTACATTTTTCAATTCGCGTATATTCCCTCGCCATGGGTTACTTTCCAATGCCTGCACAAACTCAGGGGTCATCTGCAGAGGTTTCAAGTTGGATTTTAAAGCAAAGATATCAGCGTAATATTGTGCCAAAGTCGCTATATCTTGAGTACGTTCGCGCAATGGCGGTAATTCAACCGTAAAAACAGACAACCTATAAAATAGGTCACTCCTAAAATGGTCAGAAGCAATTTCGGATTCGAGGTTTCTGTTGGTCGCGGCTATGATACGTACGTCCACTTTAGTTGGTTTGGAATCCCCTACTTTCAAAAACTCGCCCGTTTCCAAAACACGGAGAATTTTGGCCTGAAGTTCCAAAGCCATCTCTCCGACTTCATCCAGAAAAATAGTCCCCAAATGCGCTTCTTCAAACAGGCCCCGCTGATCTTTAGTAGCACCGGTAAAGGCTCCGGATTTATGGCCAAACAGCTCGTTTTCCAACAGATCTTTCGTAAATGCGGCACAGTTAATAGCCACAAAACCACGATCTCTTCGCGCACTTGCCTGATGGATCGCCTGCGCAAAAACCTCTTTGCCGGTCCCCGTCTCGCCTGTTAGTAAGACCGTCGTATTTGTAACAGCAACCTTTTGTGCCATGCCGATGGCGGCCTTTATTGCACTAGATTTTCCAATAATCTTATCGAAAGAAAGTCTATCTCCCAATCGCTTTTCTAACTGCTGTACCCTTCTTGCCAATGCAACCTTTTCACTGGCTTTATAAAGCAGGGGTATAATGCGATTATTGTCATCTCCTTTGGTAATATATTCAAAAGCACCATTTTTTATCGCCCGAACACCATCCGGGATATTCCCGTATGCCGTCAATAGAATAATCTCTACAATTGGATACCGTTCTTTAATTAATTTGGCCGTTTCTACCCCATTACCGTCAGGCAGTTTGACATCACAAAGTACAACGTCTACATCACTGACTTCAAGCTTTTTCAACCCCGATTTAATATCAGCTGCTTCAATCACATCAAAACCTTCCAGGCTAATAATTTTGGCCATCAATTTCCGAAGTTTCTCTTCGTCATCTATAAGGAGAATTCTATTCACAATATTCGTTTTTTCAAAAGTACAATTTGTCCGAAGCAAATAGTAGAAAAATAAACAATTTGACTATTTCTCAAAAACTTTCCCATCATCAAAATAAAAACGCTATATTTGCTTCTCTCAACATCCTTAAAACTGCATGTAAGATTAAAATTCTTTAGAACGAAATAAATACCATCCATTGACAATACCTGTCCAAATGGTCTTTTCTAACATTTAAAGAATTTCAACATGCTTTCATTACAACAACTTTCTTATATACATCCGAATAAAGATTTATTGTTTGGGAACATAAATCTACACATCAATGCGCAAGAGAAAATAGCGCTCATCGGCCACAATGGTATCGGTAAATCAACTTTATTGCGACTGATTGCCAAAGAACTATCGCCTTCCAGTGGCAGCGTACAAGTCAGTACCAGCACCTATTATGTTCCTCAAGTTGTGGGACAATTTGAGGATAACACAGTCGCCGAAGCACTTGGCATTGCCAAAAAATTAGATGCACTCCACGCGATATTAGCTGGCGATGCGTCTGAAGAAAATTTCAATAGACTTCAAGATGATTGGACCTTGGAGGAACGATGCCAAGAAGCTTTCGCGCAATGGGATCTGCCCCACATCCAGTTGACACAGAAGATGTCTTCCCTTAGTGGTGGACAAAAAACAAAAGTCCTATTGGCCGGAATCCACATTCACCGATCCGAACTTATTCTTCTTGATGAACCCAGCAACCATTTGGATATGGATAGCAAAACGCTACTATACGATTGGATTCAATCAAGCAAAAACACAGTGATTATTGTTAGCCACGATAGAGCCCTGCTTAATTTATTGGATGACATGGCCGAAATGACCCCAAAAGGTATCAAGCGGTATGGGGGGAACTATGCCTTTTACGAAACTCAAAAAGAGACCGAGCGCCATGCGTTACAACAAGATATTCACCACAAGGAAAGGGCGATTAAAATTGCAAAGGAGAAAGAAAGAGAAACAATCGAACGCCAAAATAGATTAAACAACCGCGGTCAAAAAAAACAGGAAAAGGCAGGTGTAGCGCGTATTATGATGAATACACTGCGCAACAATGCTGAAAAAAGTACCGCCAAAATAAAAAGTGTGCATCAGGACAAAATTGGAGATATCAAATCCGATCTACAGGAACTCCGAGGTTCACAATCTGCACTGGACGAGATTAAAATAGATTTAGGAAACAGTGCTTTTCCAAACGGAAAGAGTATGGTCAAAGTCGAAAATGTCAATTTCAAGTATGACTCACAAGGACTCTGGCCAGCTAATATCAACTTTCAATTATTCAGTGGAGATCGTATCGCACTACAAGGACAGAATGGATCTGGTAAAACGACATTGGTCAGACTTCTACTCGGCCAATTGACACCTGTACAAGGAAAAATTGAACGTCAATCATTTCGTTCGATCTATTTAGATCAAACATACTCCATTTTGTCTTCGCATCTAAGTATTTATGAACAGGCCCAGCAATTCAATAGCGACGCACTACCTGAACATGAGATCAAAATTAGGCTCAATCGGTTCTTATTTGGAAAAGACGATTGGGACAAGCCTTGCCAATTGTTGAGTGGTGGTGAAAAAATGCGTCTGATATTATGTTGTCTCACCATTCAGCAACAGTCGCCGGATCTAATTATCCTTGATGAACCAACAAACAATTTAGATCTTCAAAATATCCGGATTCTAACCCGAGCGATTCAGCTTTATAAAGGTACGCTACTCGTCATTTCACATGATGCGGTCTTTCTACAGGAGATCCATATCAACAAAGTCATCAAACTAAAAGACCTGTAAATGACAACTGCGTTTATTTCGTTGCAACGGAATAAACGCAGTATTCAATGACTGCTTCCTATAAAATTTTAATAAAACACGGTATTTTTTGTAACAATCCCATATTCTTTATTTAAAATCTGCTAAATCGATAAATTAATTTAAAAAAAACGAATTTTTATCGATATATTCACGATGATTTTAAACATGAAACAATAACCATTAAATTAATTGAACCTTCTCATTTACATAGCAGCCTTAGGGCAGATGTATCGCACAGGCCTCTCAATTAATTACTTCATTTAATTATGTCAGATTATCAAATTAAAGAAAATCCCGAATTATTTGACGCCATCGTAGTTGGTTCCGGCGCAGGTGGTGGTATGGCAGGTTATATACTTGCACATGCGGGGCTTAAAGTATTGATGCTGGAAGCAGGTCCTTTTTATGACCCAGCAAAAGATTCGTTACAACTACGCTGGCCTTGGGAATCTCCAAGAAGAGGAGCCGGTACCACAAGACCATTCGGGGATTTTGACGCAGCCTTCGGTGGCTGGCAAATCGAAGGTGAACCCTACAGCAAGGTAGCGGGAACTGAATTTGAATGGTTTAGAGCACGTATGCTGGGCGGCAGAACCAACCACTGGGGTCGAATTTCATTACGTATGGGACCTGACGATTTCAAGCCAAAGGATGGAGTAACAGACGAATGGCCTATCACTTATGAAGAAGTTAAGCCATTTTATGACCGTGTCGATCGAATGATCGGAATATATGGCACGGCAGAAGGTATTCATAACGAACCCGATGGTATTTTTATGAAACCACCTAAGCCACGCTTAAACGAATTATATATTGCAAAAGGCGCCAAAAAAGCTGGAGTTCCAGTGATTCCTGGAAGAGGAGCCGTGCTAACCGAAGTATCAAAAGATATTAAAGATCGAGGTACCTGTTTCTACTGTGGCCAATGTGGTCGTGCATGTAAAGTTTATGGGGACTTTTCTTCTTCATCTTGTCTGGTTATTCCAGCGATGAAAACAGGTAACCTAAAGGTGATAGACAATGCAATGGTAAGGGAAGTCATTACAAATGATGAAGGAATTGCAGTTGGTGTTTCTTATGTAAACACCAAGGATTTGCAGGAATATACCGTTAAAGGGAAAACCGTTATTTTGGGTGCTAGTGCCTGTGAAAGCGCGCGGATCATGTTAAATTCCAAATCAAAATCGCATCCTGGGGGTGTTGGTAATAGCAGCGGTTTAGTCGGAAAATATCTCCACGATTCTACAGGGGCCAGTTTATCGGGCTTTTTACCACAACTACTTGACCGGAAGCGTTATAATGAGGATGGCGTTGGAAGTGTCCATATTTATTCACCATGGTGGGAAGATAATGCCAAGTTGAATTTCCCAAGAGGTTACCACATCGAATATGGCGGTGGTTTACATATGCCCTCTTATGGATTTTTGAATTGGGTACCGAAAGTAAATGACCTGGCAAAAAATTCGGATGGGAAGTCAAAAGCCAAAGGCGGCTATGGTACTGCATTAAAAGAAGATTTCCGTAGCTATTATGGTGCAAATGTAGGTATGGCAGGCCGGGGAACGGCATTGGCAAGAAAAGACAATTACTGTGAAATTGACCCCGATAAAGTCGACAAATTCGGAATTCCTGTGCTACGTTTCAACTACAAATGGGCTAATGAAGAAATAGCACAAGCCAAACATATGCAAGAGACATTTCAGTCTATTATGCACGAAATGGGCGCTGTAATTACTTCTAAAATACCAGGAGCAGATACATTGTATGGCCTGGAAGCTCCCGGAAAAATTATTCATGAAGGTGGTACCACAAGAATGGGAAATGACCCTAAAACCTCCGTTTTGAACAAATGGGGACAAGCGCACGATTGTAAAAATCTCTACGTCGTGGATGCGGGACCATTTGTACAACAAGGTGACAAAAATCTAACCTGGACAATACTCGCCTTATCAATGCGGACAGCAGAATATATACTTCAAGAAAAGAAAAAATTAAACGGTTAAAAGCATGAATAGAAGAGAATCTTTAAGAGCATTAGGATTAATTGCAGCTGGATCTGGTCTTTTAACCGCAGCTTGCAATTCAAAAGATGCTAAAAATGCAGTAGCAGACAATAGCAAAAAATTACCTGGAGTCCAGGATTTTGAATACGAACGCACGGAACAATTATATGCCGAAAAGTTTTTTGACGAACATGAAATGGCTACAATCACTGTTTTGGCAGATATTATTATTCCTAAGGATAACATTTCAGGAAGTGCTTCGGAAGCGGGAGTGCCCGATTTCATCGAATTTATCGTAAAAGATTTGCCTGATAATAAAATCCCTATGCGTGGCGGACTTCGTTGGCTTGACCTCCAATCCAAAAAGCGTTACGGAACAGTATTTATCAAATGCAGTGCAAAAGATCAACTTGCATTGGTAGATGATATTGCCTACCCTGATTTGGCAAAACCGGAAATGAAACAAGGTGCAGCCTTCTTTTCATTGATGCGCAACCTGACTTCCTCGGGATTTTACACGAGTGAAATGGGTGTGAAAGATATCGGCTATGCCGGAAATAAACCTGGAGTCTGGAATGGTGTACCAGATGATGTGTTGAAAGAGCACGGTTTTGACCCGACTAAATTCTTTGGATAATAAAAAAATCCTTTCCGAAAACGGAAAGGATTTTTTTATTTACCTCATTAAAATCTATTGTGCCGATGGTACCTCAGTAGCCTCCGGAGCCTTATCAATCAACTCCATAAATTGATCCAATTTAGGGGTGATAATAATCTGCGTTCTTCTATTCCGTTGCTTACCTAGAGCCGTTGTGTTATCTGCAATTGGATTATATTCTCCCCTACCACCTGCAGTTAAGCGTTTAGGATCCACACCATATTTATTTTGTAAAGCCTGTACCACAGAAGAAGCCCGTAATGTACTTAAATCCCAGTTATTCCGAATATTAGGTTTAGAAATTGGATCGGTATCGGTATTACCTTCAATCAATACTTCATAATCTCTGTAATCTTGGATAATTTTCGCAATTTTACTTAATGTCTGGTCGGCTCTATCATTAATTTCATAGCTGCCGGATTTGTAAAGCATATTATCAGCAAGTGAGATATAAACTACCCCTTTTAATACCTGTACATCAACTTCCTGCAATTCCTCACGGCTAAGCGATCTTGTCAAATTATTGGTCAATACCAGATTCAAGGAATCGGATTTGTTTTTCGTCTCAACGAGATGCTTAATATATTTATTTGAAGCGTTAATTTCATCAACCAACTTGGAAATATTAATATTTCCCTGTGAATTCTGATTAATACTGTTATCGAGCGATTTCTGCAAAGCAGCATAAGCCGATCGGAGATCCGCATTATTTTGCCGTTCAGAGGCCAACTGATCTTCTAAACTCTTGATCCGTGTCCGACCTTCAGCCAATTGAAGCTGTCCATCCTGATATTGTTTGGTCAATTGACTGTGCTCCGTTTGTAATTTACTATAGTCAGACTGTAAACCAGCATATTGCTTTTTGCTAACACCACATCCGATAACAAACAAACTGGCCGTTAATACAGTCATTGGAAAAACTAAATTCTTCATGATATACTCTTTTTGTAGATGTTGAATTAATTCATAGAACAAGATACGCAATATTCTCGCCAAAATGCCCCACAGCCTTGTCAAATTAACAACCTTTAACGTCCTATTGGGCTAGCTCCTTCAGCTCTGTGGCGCTAAATACTTGCGCACCTTTAAGATAGGGATTTGCGCCTTTGAGATAATTATAAATAATTGATTTAGCCTCTTCATTGGGTAATTTGTAAAGATTTTTAACAAGAAAATTTTTATCCTCAAGGATATTATTGTTATATCCCAAAAAAGAAGGCGCATGGACCTGTACGCTCCAACGTATAAACCGTGCTTCAATATGATTTGGATTTTCCTTAATCACTTCTTCCAAATGCTTTTTGCCCTCTTTGAACTGCCCAACTTTCTTAAAAGGATTGCCGATATGTTTCGCTAAAAGTATCTGATAGGCGGCCAGGTATACTTTCTCGGTCGGTGATTTGGCACCTTCCGTCAGCACCTCCAAATTATGTTCACATAGATCTTCGTCCTTCACGGCCTCCGCATATTCTTTTCGAATTTTATCAATATTCACCTGTTGGCCAAGCCCAACTTTTGTTAAAGTAAATAGAGCAATTGTCAATACTATTCGTGTTATCATAATTATAAATCAGGCTATTTCAACAATTTCATTTTCCGACTTAAATTACTAAAAAAATCGAATTCAACTATTAATTTTCAATTATCATACCACAAAGCCAAAAATTCATGTCATCGTATCGCCACAGCTAGCTTTAAATAAGAGAAAAGTCTTCATTCCAGGATATTTTTAAAGCAATTTTGCGACATGAAACTGATTTTAGCAACAAGCCCAGTCTGGTTAAAAGTGATTTTGTCGATTTTATTTGGCGTTATATTAGGCTGCTTCTTAGGAGAGATTGTTTTCACCTTATTACAAGCCTAAGTTCTTCATCATGATTGACATCCTGTCATCTACCTAACGATCCGATGAATTTTATGCCTACAGATAATCCCGGATAATCCGCTATTGTAGCGCTTTTGAGTAGGCCAATAAGTTTCATTATCCTTGCCAAAAATCAAATTATTTTTGCTATATTGCTTATACCAATATAAATTTAAAGCGAGCTATGGAGACAAAAGCAGAGTATCAGATTTGGGACACTATTGTGAATAGCGCAAAAACTAAATTCGATTATAAGCATATTCGTGCTATGTTCAAAAAGGAAGATGACGAAATAACCGATAAGTTTCTATTCCATATTATTGCAGGATTTGCCTGTGGTGAAAATCATCAGACCATTTCGACCAATCTTTTCAATGAATTACAGAGCATCCATTTTGACTGTAATGAAGAGCAGATCGATAGGTTTATCGCCGATAAGCACGTAAAATTCAGTCCAGAGATCTACGCCACCTATCTCGCATTCTCTATGCTGGAAGATGGCGAAGATGTCGATACCATTACCGAGATCATCAATAATCTTTTGCAACTCGACAAATAATTATTCTGAAGTATCGTTTAATTTTGGCTAAAAACTTATATTCGTGAATTATTACACCTATAGTTATGCGCCAGTTTTTAACGCTATTTTTAATATTTTCTATTTATACAAATAGTATAGCCCAAACTTTTGATTTTGGTCAAGTTTCTATTTCGGATTTTTCACGAACAGATCTGGATAGTAACGCCAATGCTATCGTGCTCAATGAGTTTGGACGGAGTTCTGTTTTTGTTGATGATTACGATAATCGAATAAAACTTCAACATGAATACCATGTACTTATCCGGATCAATAACAAAGAAGGATTTAAAAAAGCTAATTTTGAAATTCCCTCGTATAAACGCGGAAGTTATATACGAGACTATTTTGACGAACTCAAGGCTGTTACCTATAACTTAGAAAATGGCAGGATCGAGAAAACGGAGCTTGAAAGTAAGAAAGTTTTCAGAGAAAATTATTCGGCCAATCTGGATCTAAATAAATTCACTCTTCCGAATATTAAAGAAGGATCTATTATAGAAGTGTCTTATCGGACGCTAGAGCAGGATTTATTTAACTTCAAGACATGGGAATTTCAGGATGATATTCCCAAAATACAAAGCCAATATGTTGCGATCATACCAGCTTCTTTCACCTACAATGTAGTCTTACGCGGCCCGTACAAGCTTACCGATCAAAAAGCAGAAGCATTGAGAGAATATATATTTCTGGATGGACTACGAATGGATTGTTCAAAATTGACCTATACAATGAAAAATATTCCAGCGTTTATTGAAGAGGACTACATGACTTCTCCCACTAATTTTAAATCTGCTATTTATTATGAGCTTGAATCCATCTTTTATCCAAGCACTGGTAGCAAGAAGACATTCAGCAAAACCTGGAAAGATGTAGACACAGACTTAATGAATGAAAAGGCTTTTGGTGGCCAATTAAAAAAAACAGACTTATTCAAAACCAGCTTAGCAGCAATTGTATCCCCTACTGACACCAAATTAGAAAAAGCAAAGAAGATCTATAACTATATCAACAAACAAATAAAATGGAATAAGTATTTAGGCAAATACGCAGAATCTGGCATTGAAAAAGCGTTGGAAAAACGGACCGGTAATATTGGCGACATCAATTTAGCGCTAGTAACCGCGCTATTAGCGGCAGATCTGGAGGCCTACCCTATTATTCTTTCAACACGACGGAATGGGACTCCCAATGCCTTATTTCCCGTATTATCTGACTTCGACTATGTCATCGCTTGCGTAGATGTAGATGGCGTAAAATATAAACTTGATGCCTCCAATTCATACTTACCTTTTGGGGAGCTGCCCTTACAATGTCTAAATGAACGGGGAAGAATTATTTACTCCAAAAAGAGCTCGGACTGGTTTCCCCTTACGGTAGAGGAATCTTCCGATGTGAACTACGTATTGGAAGGAGCTTTAGATGAACAAGCTAAAATTAAGGGAAAACTCACCATAAGTAGCAGGGGTAACAAAGCCTTTTTAAAACGCCAACATATCGCCAAATTCAATTCGCTGGAAGAATACTGGGAAAAACTGGACGAAGAAATGCCCAATGTAACTTTAACAAAATCAAGTATCCAAAACCTTGAAGAAATTGATCAAATATTGATAGAGGAGTTTGATGTTATCGTAGATGTTTCCAAACAGTTGGACCAAGACGTATTATTACTGGCACCCAATATTATTGACAGGATTTCCTACAATCCATTTAAAGCACAGGAAAGAACTTATCCCGTTGATATGGGGTTTAAATCCAAAACAATGTACGCCGTCAAATTGACCATCCCTGACCATTATGAAGTTGCCGAGAAGCCTCAGAATGCATCGTTAGCACTCCCGGAGTCAACTGCAAAATATAGATATGTAACGCAGGTCAATGGCAACCAACTTGAAATACTACAAAGCCTTGCGTTTAACAAACCCATCTTTTCCGTCGATGAATATTTTTCGCTCAAAGAATTGTATTCACGTATTATTCAACAACAAAAGCTAGACATAAAATTAATCGGTAAAAAATGAAAATCGTATTCATCAACTTACTATACTTCCTGCTTCCAATCCTCGCAATTGGACAAGATAACTACGACGTCGCCAATATTCCAAGTGCATTAAAGAGCAGAGCAGTAGCAACTGTACGCAATGATAAAACTGTGGTAGAAATGAAGTCTCCCGAACAGGTCATCACAACCATAACGTGTGCTATCACAGTTTACAATAAAAATGGGGACCGCTATGCTTCACTTCCGGTCTATTATAATAAATCTAGCGAAATCAAGAGCCTTAAGGGAGCCATCTATAACGAAATGGGGATATTACAAAAGAAAATTGCAACCAAAGATTTCAAAGATATAAGCGCTGTTGACAACAGTACGATGTTTGCCGATTCTCGGGTAAAATTATATGTTCCCGACTATCACAGCTATCCCTATACCGTCGAATACCAATACGAAGTTAGAAGTAAACAAAACTTGATCATTCCATCTTGGACTCCCGAAGTATCGAACAATGTATCTGTAGAGAAAAGCAGCTTTCAATTTATTGCACCAATTGGCACTGAATGCCGAATTGAAACAACGAACTATAAAGGAAGTATCAAGGAAGAGAAAAATGACAAGACTGAAAGTAAGACATGGAATACGGAACAGATCGCTGCAAAAAAGGATGAATCTTATAGCCCCAATCCTAACCTGAAAAGAATAAATGTACTCATCGTTCCCAAAAATTTTATTTATTATGGTAAGACTGGAAATTTCGGGGATTGGAAAGAATTTGGCCAATGGGTATCCAATAGCCTATTGAACAAAAAAGAAGATCTGACAGAAGCCTCTAAACAAAAGTTTATTGCATTAACAAAAGACGCAAGCTCAGATAAAGACAAAGCAAAAATTCTATACAATTATTTACAAAAAAACACACGTTACATCAGTATTCAGATCGGCATTGGAGGCTTAGAACCATTTCCGGCTTCTGAGGTTGACCGCTTGGGCTACGGAGATTGTAAAGCACTGGCGAATTACATGCGAAGCATGTTGTCGGCCGTCAATATCCCTTCCTATTACTGTATTGTCGAAGCAGGCAGACGCAAAGAAAGTTTTCGCAAAACCTTTGCAAACGCCCAGGACGGAAATCACGTCATTTTATGTATTCCATTTAAAAACGATACAACCTGGCTGGAATGCACCAGCCAAAACCTTCCATTTGGCTTTCTCAGCGACTTTACCGACGATCGAGATGTTGTCGCCTGCACGGAAAATGGTGGAGTTATTATGCATACACCGAAATACATTAACTCGACCAACCTTCAACTTCGCCATGCCGACCTAAAACTTTCGGAAGACGGAAGCATTCAGGGCACCCTAAACACCAAGTTCTATGGAACTCAATACGAGAACCATATGGACGTGCTTTTAGCCAGCAATAATGATAAGAATAAGCTTCTCACAGAATATTACAATATCGACAATATCAATTTCAATCAGGTAAACTATATTGAACACAAGGAGGAAAATCCATTTATTGAGGAGAACCTGAATATTTTTATCAAAAACTACGCTGTGAAAAATGGTAATAAACTTTTGATCCAGCCTAATTTATTCAACATACATTCCAATATTGCAGAAAGTAGAAATAGAACGGAAGATATTTTCATTGAAAGGGGTTACGCTGATATCGATAGCATTAGCATTGCCCTCCCGGAAAATATGCTCAAAAACATAACTCCTGAGAAGAAAATAATTGAGAAACCATTTGGAAAGTATGAATTTAGGTCAGAAATAAAAGACAATAAACTATTCACTTACAGAAAACTGGAACTATTTGAAGGCAGCTATCCTGCCAATACTTATGAAGACTTTTTCCAATTTCATAATGATGTAAGCAGCTGCGACAAGGGACGCTTTAACCTCAGCTTTCTCTAGTCGGAAGAAAATATTTACCAGAATATGAATGAGTAAAATCGATCAAATAAGGCAATTATTGTATATTAGCTCAATGACAGAATCCGCAGCGATATTTGACATGGACGGTGTCATAAGCCACACCAACCCTTTCCATGCGGAAGCTTTTAGAGCTTTTTTTAAAAACCACAATGTACAACAGGCTACAGAAGAGGAATTTGAGCAGCATATGTATGGTAAGCATAATAGTTACATTATGCAGCATTTCTTTCAGCGTCCGATATCCCCTGAGGAACTGCGAACGCTTGAATTTGAAAAAGAGCAGCTTTTTAGAGTGATCTATAAAGAACACGTTGCCCCTATTAAGGGCTTAATTGAGTTTCTAACGGAATTAAAAAATAACGGTTTTAAGCTTGCTGTGGCGACATCTGCTCCCCGAGAGAATATGGACTTAATTTTGGATGAATTGAACATACGTCATTTATTCTCTTCCACGCTAAGCAGCGAAGATGTAAAACTACATAAGCCACATCCTGAGGTTTATCTAAAATCTGCAGAGAATCTGCAAATTCCTGTTGACCGCTGTATTGTTTTTGAAGATTCTTTTTCGGGTATTACCGCGGCGAAAAATGCTGAAATGAAAGTTGTTGCCGTACTTTCAACCCATAAAAAAGAAGAATTACCTGCAAGTAATGATTATATAAATAATTATACAGAAATATCAGTTGCCAATATAAAGGCCATTTTAAAAACACAAGAATTATAACTCGGTTGAGGGGTTGACGACGATAAAAAAAGAGATTCCTTAAGGAATCTCTTTTTTTATCGCTTTGTCCAAGCGAACTGCAATTTTCGCTCACAGCTACTAGACTAAAATTTCACTAAACGGTTAATCTCTTTTTAGACCGAACTTCTCTATTTTACTATACAGGTGACTACGTTGAATATCAAGATCATCGGCCGTCTTGGAGACGTTCCAATTATTCTTTTCCAATTTATATTTTATAAATTCTTTCTCCGCATGATCTTTATAATCTTGAAACGAATCAAAGGAGTCCATATCTAATCCGTAATTCGTTGCACTTTTTTCATGAGCTATACCATTCACAGGTTCGCGGGAAGGGTTAGCAAAGGCAACAACATCTTTATCGGTAATCGACCTGTCGCTCAAAATGATTAAACGTTCAATCATATTGCGCAATTCCCGAATATTACCTGTCCAAGGAAGATGACTCAATTCCCGCATTGCAGCAGTAGTAATTTCCTTTACAGGTATCCCGTATTCCATACAGATCTCTTCACAGAAGTTTGTGGACAATAAAGGAATGTCATCGACACGATCAGTTAACGCTGGCACATGGATCAATATGACAGATAGACGGTGATACAAGTCCATTCTGAAATTACCATCTTCTATCTCTTTCAATAAATCCTTATTGGTCGCAGCTACTACCCTGACATTGACGTCAATTTCTTTGTCGCCCCCCACTCGCGTGATTTTATGCTCCTGTAATGCCCTTAGCACTTTAGCTTGCGCGGATAGACTCATATCTCCGATCTCATCCAAGAACAATGTTCCACCGCTAGCTTGTTCAAACTTCCCGATACGTTGTTTAATCGCCGACGTGAAGGATCCTTTTTCATGCCCGAATAATTCTGATTCGATTAATTCAGATGGTATTGCGGCACAGTTCACTTCGATCAATGGGCCTTGTCCACGATTTGACTTTTCATGTAACCAGCGTGCAACCAATTCCTTTCCCGAGCCATTCGCCCCGGTAATCAATACACGGGCTTCTGTTGGTGCAACCCGGTCAATTGTTTCCTTAATACGTTTGATAGCCCCCGATTCACCCAGTATATCTTTTGTTTTCGAGCTGCTAACTTTTCGTTTCAGGACCTTGGTTTCTGTGACTAGAGAACTTTTATCCAGTGCATTACGAACCGTTATCAATAATCTATTCAGGTCCAGCGGTTTTTCTAAAAAGTCAAATGCTCCTTTTTTCGCTGCTTCAACAGCTGTTTCAATCGTACCATGTCCGGAGATCATAATAAACGGGATATCCGGGCTGCTTTGGTGTGCTTCCGCCAAAACTTCCATCCCATCCATCGTATTCATTTTGATATCACAAAGGACAAGATCTATTTTTTCCTTTTTTAAAATATCTAATCCATCCCGGCCATTGTCGACATCCAAAATCGTATAATCTTCATATTCCAAGATATCACGCAACGAACTTCTGATGGCGCGCTCATCATCAATGATTAAAATTGTACTCATAAATCGAGAGTTATGCTATTTTTTCAATTATGGGAATCAATATAAGTTTTTTTTGGCAATTAGCGAAAAAGAAGCAAACCTTGTAAGCCGGGTTCTGTAGACCACCGAAGTGGAATTTCTATCATTTATCTAGATTTGCCATCGCTGACAAACTCAATCAACCTACCCATTACGAATTCCAATAAATTGAAAGAAGACGAGCAGCCTTCGAATTTCGCAACCTATTTGGTCTTTCAACACACGAGGTTTACCGTAATATATGTCACCATACAAGACCGTAAGCTCTTACCTTACGTTTTCACCCTTACTCCGAAAAGCGGTATATTTTCTGTGGCACTTTCTGTCTGCTATTTTCATAGCAGCCTTCCCGTTAGGAAGCGTGTTGCTCTATGTTGCCCGGACTTTCCTCTCCTCCCAAAAAAGAGCAGCGATAGAACCAGTTTGCTTCTGCGCAAAAGTAGCTATTTTACTCGGATAAACCCGAATTTCTTTTCAATTTCGAAAAGATCATTCATTTTGCATCACTGGCATAAAAATCTACGCAATTACCTTGCGCAGATAAAGAAAGTTTTTGTATTTTCAATCTATCAAAAAAAAACATGGCACTCAATAAACTAGCTCTTATACGTTATAAAACGATTGATCATTGCCTTCGTTTACGACATCGGAAATGGACCTTGGAAGATCTTATGGAAAAGGTTTCCGATGCACTCTATGAATTTGAAGGAATCAAAAATGGGATAAGTAAACGCACCATACAAGGTGATATTCAACTCATGCGTAGCAATAAGCTCGGCTACAATGCGCCTATTGTCGTCTTGCACCGCAAATTCTACACCTATGAAGATCCCAACTATAGCATTAGCAATTCACCGATTTCTGTCGGTGACATGCAAAAAATGAAAGAGGCTGTAGAGGTACTTAAGCATGTGAGCGGTTTCTCCAGCTTTGATGAAATGAGCGATATTGTCGCACGACTTGAAGATAGCATCCACACAAAAAAGGACAATTCACCTTCTATTATACAAATGGAAAGCAACAATCTGCTAAAAGGCCTTTCTTTTATCAGTCCACTGCATCAAGCCATTCGTGAAAAAACACCACTCCTGATCAGCTACCAATCGTTCAAAGCAACACAACAGCAGGATATCGTTTTCTCGCCCTATCTCCTAAAAGAATATCGTAATCGATGGTTTCTAATTGGTCAGCATAAAAAGAGTGAAGGATTGATGACACTAGCGCTTGATCGGATCAATGCCATCGAGGAAATGGGCAAAAATTCATACAGGGAATATACAGGGGTCGATTTCGAACGTCACTTTTCAGATACCATAGGCGTAACGAAGACACAAAAGGACCGCGGTCACCGGGTGATATTGCAAGTCAATGCAAAAAATGCACCTTATGTAGCAACAAAACCCTTACATGCGTCACAGCAGATTTTAGACAAAAAGGAGGATGGTTCAATATTAATTCGTATCGATGTTGTACTTAACTTTGAACTGGAAAGAGAAATTTTAGGTTTTGGCGAATCCATTAAAGTACTCTCCCCAAAAAAATTGCAAACGAGAATAAAACAGCGCTTGGCTGCTGCCACACAACTCTATGCTGAGAAATCTGTCGATAAAACGTCAAATTCACAACATGAATAAGATTTCTATCGAATAATAGTTCTATCAATAATCCTGCTTAACCCATTTTTTCAGGATAGATTGCCCCTCTCGCTACCTCTCCAAAAACACTTAAATATCTTGGGCGATGGCATAACCGCTAGCCCAAGCCCATTGGAAATTATAACCGCCAAGCCATCCCGTAATATCAACGGTCTCCCCTCCAAAATAAAGGCCTTCAACTTTTTTAGACATTAAGGTCTTGGGGTGTAGTTCTTCCGTTGAAACTCCTCCACGCATGACCTCAGCTTTATCATACCCCTTATCTCCCGCAGGTTTTACCTTGAAGCGATGGATAGTATCGACAATCAATTTCGCATCAGCTTTACTAAGTGAGGCAATTTTGGTATCTAATGCTAGAAATTTTCCAAGAGCATCGACCAATTTTCTGCTGAAATAATCGTTTAGCAATTGTGAAACAAATCTTTTACCTCCATATTGCCGCTCCTGTTTAATCAGATTATCTAAATTAAAATTGGGCAGTAGATCAATCGTAATCTCCTGTCCGGGTCTCCAATAACTTGATATCTGAAGAATGGCAGGTCCGCTTAATCCCCAGTGTGTAAAGAGAATATTCTCTTCAAAAGACATTCCCGCAACAGACACTTTCGAGAACACCGAATTTCCAGCCAAAGAGCTATACCAATCGGCATCTTTTCCAGTTATTGTCAAAGGGACCAATGCAGGGGCTGTACCGACGACATGCAAACCGAATTGTTTGGCTAGGCGTAATCCAAAGTCCGAGGCGCCGAGTTTTTGGACCGGAAGCCCGCCAGAAGAAATAACAACTTTATGTGCATGATATCGGGACTCACCTTTTGCATTTTCGACCGTTACCACAAAGTCCTTATCGTTTTTTTCTACCGATTTCACCAAGGTATTCAATGCAATATCCTGCCCTGTCTCGTATAAAATTTTTGAAAATACAGCAACGATATCCTTTGCTTTATTGGTCTCTGGAAACAACTGGCCCAGTGTTTTTTCATGCCCTACAATACCATACTGTTCAAAAAATGTAATGGTATCGTCCACTGTCCATTGTTTGAATATACCATGTAAAAAATCTGGATTTTCAGAAATGAAATTAGCGGGACTATTACCGATATTTGTATAATTACAGCGTCCACCTCCGGAAATCAAGATCTTCGCGCCGACCTTATCGTTTCGTTCAAGCACCAAGGTCTTCTTTCCAATCAGCCCTGCTTGGGCTGCACACATCAAACCACAGGCTCCGCCCCCAATAATGATAGCATCGTATATTATACTCACAGCAACAATCTAATAAGCAATCAATGTATTTTCAACAGAAACAACTCTTCGTTCCAATTGACTCTGATATCCCAATTCAATAATTTTAATGACATCCCGTGCCTGATTTGGCGATGCGATCAAGGTAGTTTTCCCCAATATACTATCCGCAACGTTCTGATAAAAATCAGGATAGGAACCTATTTCAGAAGGAACCGTTTCTTCAATGTCATTCCCTTGTTCAACGATATTGAGCTTGCCGTATAGACTTGGGTCTTCTTGTCCCCAGGTTGGATCCTCATCAGGAAATTTACCATCACGCAGTAAGGCTTCCTGTGGGTCGACACCATATTTTACAAAATTTCCGTTCATTCCGAAAACACGGTAACGTGCTGTAGGCTCCTTTGCAAGCATAGAACCTTTTAGGGAAACCCTCAAATTATCATAGTACAATAGGCAGTCGAAATTGTCAATAGTCTTCGCATGATCCCGTTGGACAGCCAAATCGGCAAAGACAGCATGCGGTTTTCCAAATAACTGTAAAGCCTGATCAATGAGATGTGGTCCCAGGTCATAAAATATACCCGAACCCGGCAGGTTTTCCTCGCGCCAGGCATTAGGTCGCAAGTAATTACGGAAACGATCAAACCTGGATTCCAAATTTACAATCCGTCCCAACCTTCCACTTTTGACCACTTTCTCCAGGGTCCGATAGTCTGAGTTGAACCTTAAATTATGGTAAGGTGCCAAGATCAGATTTTTCTCCTTAGCCAGAGCGATAAGCTCATCGGCCTGCTCGACGCTATTGGTAAAGGGTTTTTCTACGACAACGTGTTTTCCGGCTTCCAGTGCACGTTTTGCGAAAGGATAATGCATTTCATTGGACGTTGCAACGACGACTAAATCAATGGTTGCATCATTAAAAATATCATCCGCAGACAAAGCTATTTCCGCCTGTGGATAACGTTCCTTTAATAAACTTTGCTGATCCGCTTTCCGTGCTGTCACTTTAACAAGATCCAGTTCAGCGATTGAACGCATCACGGGAGCGTGAAAAACCTGACCCGAAATTCCAAAGCCAATAAGTCCTACGCGAATTTTCTTCATAGCATTACATTCTTTCAGGTACCCGAATACCCAATAAGTTCATCCCTTTGGCAATAACCTTTGCCGCAGAAGCTGAAAGGTGCAATCTAAAGTTTTTCACATCATGATCTTCCGCTTTCAAGATGGTTTCTTCATGATAGAATTTATTATAAAACTTAGCGACCTCATAGATGTAATTTGCCAATTGTGCAGGACTGAACTCTTGCGCAGAAGCTTCAATAATCTCCGGAAATGCACCCAGCTGTTGAATTAAATCACGTTCGTAAGAGGAAATCGTCGCCGGTACAGACACAGCACTGTCAAAATCGAATTCAGCCTTACTCAAAACAGATTTGATACGGGCATGCGTGTATTGAATAAACGGTCCGGTATGACCTTGAAAATCGACAGATTCATTTGGATCAAACAACAGGCGTTTTTTAGGATCCACTTTCAACAGAAAATATTTCAGTGCGCCCATTCCAATCGTATCGTAAAGAACGGCTTTTGATTCCTCGTCCAATCCTTCAGTCTTGCCAAGTTCCTCAGTACGTTCCTGAGCGGTCTTAAGCATCTCAGCCATTAAATCATCCGCGTCAACAACTGTTCCCTCCCGTGATTTCATTTTACCTGAAGGAAGATCGACCATCCCATACGATAAATGGAACAATCCGTCAGCCCAAGCTTTACCAAGTTTTTTCAAGATTAAGAACAATACCTTGAAATGGTAATCCTGTTCGTTACCGACAACATAAATAGAATCATTCATCTTGAATTCATCATATTTCAGTTGTGCTGTTCCCAAATCTTGTGTAATATAGACAGAGGTACCGTCGCCACGAAGCACAAGCTTCTGATCCAGTCCTTCTGCAGTCAGATCAATCCATACAGAGTTATCCTCTTTTTTAAAGAAAACCCCTTTATCTAAACCTTCCTGGATAATATCTTTACCCAGCAAGTATGTATTGGATTCATAATAGTATTTATCGAAATCGACGCCTAATTGTTTATAGGTCTTTTCAAACCCGGCGTACACCCAGCTGTTCATGGTTTTCCACAGTGAGATCACCTCTTCATTCCCCGCTTCCCATTGTTGCAACATCGCTTGTGCTTCCTTCATCAAAGGTGCATTTTTCTTTGCCTCATCTTCGGTCTGCCCTTCAGCCTTCAATGCCTCGATTTCCTGTTTATATGCTTTGTCAAAGACAACGTAATATTTTCCGACAAGGTGGTCTCCTTTAAGTCCAGTAGACTCGGGTGTCTCACCGTTACCAAATTTTTGCCAGGCCAACATCGACTTACAAATATGGATACCGCGATCGTTCACCAAATTTGCTTTGATCACATCATAACCATAAGCTTTTAGGATTTCCGCAACAGAATAACCTAATAAATTATTACGGATATGCCCCAAATGCAGCGGTTTATTGGTATTTGGAGAAGAATATTCAACCATCAGTTTCTTTCCATTCGCAGGAAATACACCAAAGTCCTTCGCCGTTATGGTCTGATTCAACAACGTGATCCAATACGCATCGGAAAGAACAATATTCAAAAAGCCTTTTATCACATTGAAATCCGATATTTCAGCAATATGCTGTTGCAAATATGAACCGATTTCCTTTCCGGTTTGTTCCGGAGAAGATTTCGAAAAGCGCGTTACGGGAAAAGTTACGATTGTAATTTGTCCTTCAAACTCCTTTCGGGTAGCTTGTAAAGCAATTTGATTTTCTAAAATATCTGCATTGTAAAGCTCTTTTACTGCCTGTACAGTGACTTCAACAAGTCGCTTTTGAATAGAATTTGCCATTTAATGATTTTGTAATTTTTACAACTTCCTGATAGTGAATTGGAAATAAATAACATTCCTTATTTAGGTATTCACCATTAAAGTATATCTTTGCAAAAATAATAAAAAATGCAGAGCTATCAGGAATTTCTTGACTTAAGTGTTGGTTTTCCGCAAGACGGATTCGAAATCATCGACGACGAATTGTATTTCCACGATTTGAATTTAATGGAAATGATAGAAACGTACGGTACGCCGTTACGTTTTACCTATTTGCCTATCGTCAGCAAAAAAATTCAGCAAGCGAAAATCCTCTTTCAGACCGCAATTCTGAAACACAACTATCGCGGATCTTACAAATATTGTTATTGTACCAAATCATCCCATTTCAAGCACATCGTAGAGGAAGCTTTGAAAAATGATATCCACCTGGAAACTTCATCTGCATTTGATATGCCGATGATCGATTCATTGGAAAGACAGGGCACAGTAACGAAAGCCATTACAGTGATCTGTAATGGCTTCAAAACCTACCAGTACAAACAATATATTGTCGATATGATCCACGACGGATATAAAAACATTATACCGGTACTGGATAACAAAGAGGAGTTTAACCTTTATGATGATGAAATCGAATTGGATGAGCCTTGTGCTTTAGGTATCCGCGTTGCTTCCGAAGAGCAGCCTGATTCTCAATTCTATACATCTCGCCTAGGGATTCGCCAAGAAGACGTCGTTGAATTCTATAACAACAAGATCGCCGACAATCCAAACTTTAAAGTAAAGTTACTTCACTTTTTCATTAATTCAGGTATCTCGGACACCCCGTATTACTGGAACGAATTAGAGAAATACGTTACTTTATATTGTAAATTCAAGAAAGTAAACCCAGATTTAGATACCCTAGATATCGGTGGTGGCATGCCATTTAAGGATTCACTGGTACACGACTTTGATTACGAGTATATGGTCAATGAGATTGTCAATCGGATCAAACAAATCTGTGCGCACCATGAAGTCATGGAACCAGATATTATTACTGAATTTGGCAAATATACTGTTGCTGAAGCATCAGGTATTCTCTATAAAGTTTTGGGACGCAAGCAACAAAACGATCGCGAACGTTGGTTTATGATTGACGGCTCATTCATTACAAATTTACCAGATGTATGGGCATTGAATCAAAAATACATTCTACTGCCGATCAATAACTGGGATTCAGAATATGAACGCGTCAATTTAGGTGGAATCACATGCGATGGACAGGATTATTACAATCAGGAGGCGCACATGAACTCGGTATTTATGCCGAAGACCCGTAAGGTACAGTACTTGGGCTTCTTTCATACAGGAGCATATCAAGATGTATTAAGCGGATATGGTGGAATCCACCACTGCCTACTTCCTTCTCCTAAGCATGTACTTGTACGCCGCAATAGAGATGAAACATTCAACTACGAGGTGTTTGGTGAGGAGCAAAACTCCAAACAAGTCATGAAATTATTAGGCTATCAATAAGATATGCTACAGGAGCAAGACCTCTTTTTAACTGTTGGATTAATATATCCTTGTCGAAAAAAGAATGGTTTTAAGTCCATACAAAAAGGTCCCGATCGTACGATCGGGACCTTTTCATTTCCAGGCTATCCCCCATTATTTACAATCAGGCGTAAATTAAAGCCAAAACCACAGACAAAGACAACATCGTTAAGGATATTACGCAAACAATACTGAACATAGCCGCGACAGCTGGCTTTTATTCATATTGCGTTCGTACCTGCTTCGGAACACGTTCGGAGCTCAACAATTCGGCTACAGCTGTTGACCAAGTATTGTACAGACTTTTTCTGTTCGGAGACTGTTAAATAGCTGTGCAATATCTGTACAAGATCTGTTGATCGTCCGAAGCAGGTACGAATCTGGGGCGAAGCAGAGATACTAATCCTTCAGATTATGTTATATCGCCGTACAAGAAAGGAGTACGGTGTATTTCTTCTTTAGCGCAGCTAGAAATCCCAAAGTCGACAATTGCTATTTTGAGACCCAGGCTGTAAAGAAATTAAGTACTTTTTCTTCATCATACCCCTTCCCTTTTTCCAGGCTCCCACTCTCCTGTACATGCAATGTTTTTCCATTTCTATCCAAAACAATAAAAAATGGATAACCTAGTTTATTCCCTTCAGGAGCATACTTTTGAAATACAGCCTCATTTTTATTCTCTTTCGAATAATTGAGGTGATAATAGAGGAAATGACTCTTTAACAACTTGTCGACACTTGCCGTTTTATGGATATAATCATTAAACCTTAAACACCAGACACACCAATTCCCTCCAGCCTGAATGATGATATTTTTCTTTTCTCTCTTTGCCTGAACCAATAGTTGATCAATATCATTTTGCGCATTAGCATCTGGATTGTAGGGCTTTGAAAGCTCCTGAGTTGCTGTAGGCTGTTGCGAGAAGGCCTTGGACTGCACGAGTACCGATCCCAAAAATACAGCTACTCCACACAACAATAATCTTATATTTCTCATCATAAATAAATTAAATAGTGATCTAAAATTACAAAATCATTTTCCTAAACTAAAACATAAGCAGCATATAATGGTTAAACATTATATAGCTATTGACCATGAAAAAAAACAGCCAGAATCACAATAGGCGGTATTTCAACAGATTATTAAAAATACGATCTGGCTGTACACATAGCCTTAGATGACCAAAACATAGTTATGCCTAGTAAGATCTCCGCTGATGAGCAATAAAGTAACAACCTATTGACAGACCATCGTGCACCAAACAGAAAGGCTTCTTTTTATGAAAATAAAAACAATAAACAACAAAACAAAACAAAAACAAACACCTTATCTTAACATAAATATTATTTAATTTCCTTTAAAATTCAATAAATATAGCATAACTTAGTATAAAGGAAGTAGGAAAGTACGCACAGAAGATTCACTACAAAAATCCAAAACGAAACAAAATGAAACACCAAGAATTCAAAAGGTCAAAACTGATAGAAAAAATAAGAGATACGAGCGCATGGGATGTGATCGTAATAGGTGGCGGTGCCAGCGGATTAGGTGTTGCATTAGATGCCTTAAGCCGAGGGTTCAAAACAATTTTGTTGGAGCAGGTTGATTTTGCAAAAGGCACTTCAAGCAAAGCAACGAAGCTTGTTCACGGTGGTGTACGCTATTTGGCCCAGGGCGATATCTCCCTGGTTAAAGAAGCGCTCCACGAAAGAGGTTTGCTTCAAAAAAACGCCCCACACCTTGTTAAAAACCAATCCTTTATCATCCCCAATTACAGCTGGTTCGATGGCCCATTCTATACCATTGGAATGAAAATATATGATCTTCTGGCGGGTAAATTAAGCTTGGGAAAATCCATTCATATCAATAAAGAAGAAACTCTTGAACGTATAAGTACTGTTAGACCTAAAGGCCTATATGGCGGGGTAGTCTATCAGGATGGACAATTTGACGACTCAAGACTTGCACTCAACGTTGCGCAAACCTGTATACAAATGGGCGGAGTTGCCCTAAATTACGTCAGAGTCAACAACCTCACCAAAGACAGCAATGGACGAATAAACGGCGTCATCGCCAATGATACCGAAACCGGCGAAGTCTTTACCATACAAGGAAAGGCTGTTATTAATGCAACGGGTATATTTGTCGATGATATTTTAAAAATGGACAGACCGGAAGCCAAACAAATGGTACGCCCAAGCCAAGGTGTTCACCTTGTTTTCGACAAATCTTTTCTTCCCGGAGACGATGCTATTATGATCCCAAAAACAGATGATGGGCGTGTCCTTTTCCTTGTACCTTGGCACAATAGAGTCATTGCAGGAACAACAGACACACCGATCGATGAGCACAGTCTTGAACCTATAGCGCTGGAACAGGAGATCGATTTTATTTTAAAAACTGCAGGACGCTACCTGACAAAACAACCAACAAGAGCCGATGCACTGGCGGTATTCGCCGGCCTCCGTCCGCTAGCAGCTCCTACAGGGAACTCCAACAAAACCAAAGAGATCTCCCGCAGTCACAAGGTAATCGTCAGCGACTCTAAATTACTCACTTTAACAGGCGGAAAGTGGACAACATTCCGTCGAATGGGACAAGATACCATCGATAAAGCAATAAAAATCGGCTGCTTGCCACAAAAAGAAAGCCGCTCCGCTACACAAAAGATTTATAGCGCCATTCCAACTTCAGACCGAAGCAATCATATGTACATTTATGGAGCCGACCAGGAAGCTATCCGTGCACTAGCGCAAGAAAATCGCGAATGGGACGAAAAACTAATCGCGCATCTTGAATTCAAAAAAGCAGAGGTTGTTTGGGCTGCGCGCAATGAGCTGGCCAGGACGGTGGAAGATGTGCTATCCCGTCGGGTACGTATGTTATTTCTTGACGCTAGGGCCGCGATTGAAGCTGCCCCGGAAGTTGCAAAAATACTCGCCCAGGAACTGGAAAAAGATGAAAATTGGCAAAAAGATCAAATAGAAAATTTTCAAAAAGTTGCAAAAAATTATATCTTAAAGTAATACAAAAAATAACCAGCAATACTCAATTATGGAACAGCAATACATCTTGGCAATGGATCAAGGTACTACCAGCTCCAGAGCTATCATTTTCGATAAAGACAGAAATATAGTCTCCATTGCCCAGAAGGAATTTACACAAATATTCCCACAACCGGGATGGGTCGAACATGACCCACATGAAATCTGGTCAACGCAGGCAGGTGTCACAGCAGAAGCAACTACAAAGGCAGGATTAAATGGCAAAAATATTGCCGCCATTGGCATTACCAATCAACGCGAAACGGTGGTCGTTTGGGACAAAGAAACCGGAAAGCCCATCTATAATGCCATCGTCTGGCAAGATAAACGCACAGCAGATTATTGCGACGAATTACGCAGCGCAGGAAAACATGAGCTAATCCAGGAAAAGACAGGCCTGATATTAGATCCTTATTTTTCCGCCACCAAAATAAAATGGATTCTGGATAACGTGGAGGGTGCACGGGCAAAAGCACAAAACGGAGAATTAATCTGTGGAACTATTGACACCTGGCTCGTCTGGAACCTTACCCGCGGCGACGCTCACATCACCGATGTAACCAACGCTTCCCGCACCTTGCTCTTTAACATCCATAGTATGGAGTGGGACAAGGAATTACTGGAACTATTTGACATCCCCGCTGCTATGCTTCCGCAAGTAAAAGAAAGCAGTGAAATATATGGAGAATCCCGGACAACCATTTTTGCCCACAAAGTCAAGATTGCAGGCATTGCCGGCGATCAACAGGCAGCACTTTTCGGGCAGCAATGTATTGAAAAAGGAATGGTCAAAAACACCTATGGAACAGGATGTTTTATGTTAATGAACATCGGTGAGAAACCAATCCGTTCAAAGAACAACCTTTTAACAACTGTTGCCTGGAAAATCAACGGAAAAACAGAATATGCCCTGGAGGGAAGTATCTTTATCGGTGGCGCACTGGTCCAATGGCTACGCGACAATCTCAACATCATCTACAAATCGGCGGACGTAGAGCAATTAGCGCTTACAGAGAAGGATAACGGCGGCGTCACATTCATCCCCACCTTTGCTGGACTGGGAGCGCCGTACTGGAATGCTCGTGCACAAGGGACGCTATTTGGCCTGACGCGTGCAACCACCAATGGGCATATAGCACGCGCCTCACTGGAAGCAATCTCCCTCCAGACACGTGATGTGCTGCAAGCAATGGAAGCGGATAGTGGCATACCGATCAAAGAGCTACGTGTAGACGGCGGCGCAACGGCCAACAACCTACTCATGCAGATTCAGGCCAATGTGCTTAACAGCAAAGTTGTACGCCCTAAAATCACAGAAACGACAGCTTTGGGGGCAGCATACCTCGCAGGACTGGCCGTTGGATTCTGGAAAAATGAGGACGAGATATCAAAGTTTTGGGCTCAGGATCGTATATTTGAACCTGATGCAGAGCAAGAAGAGCAAACAAAAAAGATCATTAAGCTCTGGACCAAGGGTGTCAAAGCATTACAGTACTGGACCGAAAACTAACCAACAAGCATGAACCACTATTTAGCAGAATTTATCGGCACAACCCTTCTCCTTCTTTTAGGCAATGGGGTTGTGGCCAACGTTATCTTGAAAGGAACAAAGGGCGAAAATGGAGGATGGATTGTAATCACCACCGCATGGGCACTCGCGGTCTACGTAGGTGTTGTGTTTGCTGGCCCCTATACCGGAGCCCACCTCAATCCTGCGGTAACCATTGCCGTCGCTCTCAATCATGGTCTTCCTTGGATGGAAGTGCCTGGCTATATTCTCGCACAAATTGCCGGCGGTTTCTGTGGCGCCATGTTAACCTACATCATGCACAAAGACCATTTCGATGCAACAGCAGACCCAACCACCAAACTTGGTGTTTTCGCTACGATACCCAACATTCGTAATACATCAACAAATCTGGCAAGTGAAATTATTGGAACCTTTGTTTTGATTTTTGTTATTTTCTTCATAACAGGTCAAGATGTGACCATCGACGGAAAAACAGCTCCTATTGGCATGGGCTCTCTTGGTGCTATACCCGTTGCATTTCTAGTATGGGCGATTGGCCTCTCGCTGGGTGGAACTACAGGATATGCCATCAATCCTGCCCGGGATTTGGGGCCGCGCTTATTTCATGCCCTTTGGCCAATCAAAGAAAAAGGAAGCTCCGACTGGTCTTATGCCTGGATTCCAATCCTAGGACCTATCTTGGGCGCTATTTTAGCCTTTGCACTTTATGCTTGTATAAAACCGGCCTAATCAAGGTCGCTGTACCTACAAAAAAAAGGGGGATTCAATAATTGAATCCCCTTTTTTTGTTATCCACGCTTGGGTTTTCTATGACCGTATTCACGATCCCGATCAAACGTATTCATGTGACGTTCCTTTTTCACAGGATACACGTCATCAATTACAATCAGTATACCTTTTTCTTCTACCGTACCAAATTCGTCATTACGCGCAGTGCCAAATGATTTCATCGTAGGCGATAGGTTCATATATGTATTTATCAACGGTGGAATATTCTCGCCCAATGCTCTCACATGACTATTTAACACCTTATATCCTTCTTTATAATCCAGTCCATCAAAAACCCCTACAAAACGGTCGTAATCATTTTTAATTTCCAATTCCGGAAGAGGAAGCACCAATTTATCATGATCAGGAAAATAGTAATCCATAAAATAAAGCAACATATCCCGTGCATCTTTATTGTAATGTGGATACATGGTCACTTTACCAAAGAGGTATTTAATTTCAGGGTTAAGCATCACTAAAGCCCCTAAACCGTCCCAAAGATTGTCCAATGAAAAAATTCCTTTTCTATTGTCGATGGCCGGTTGGTATTTAGGTTGTACAAACGATCTTCCCAATTCTATGGTGTAAGGTAGATATTCGTTCGTGAACAATTCGGAAAACTGAAAATAATGTGCTGTCGATAAATTGGGTATACCATTTACTTCACCAGCCTCAGCACATTTGATTACCCTATAACCAGCAACCACTTCTTCATCTTCGGGATTCCATGCGATCAACTGATCGTAACAATCTTCGCATGTATCATTTTCATCGATATCAATTGAAAGTCCTGTACCTCCCCCTGCTCCACGAAAAGTCAACTCTCGCAAACGCCCAATTTCACGCATGACATTTGGCGAATTATGATAATTGATTAAATATATCTCGTTATTTCCATTGTTGGTATATCGTAAGAAGACATCTTTATTCAATTCGATCTTCAATAATTCTCTATCAACTGGAGGTATAATTTCTTGCATAAATTCTATTTTTCTTGAGCCAATCCATAAACCCTTCTTTTCACTTCCTCAGCCCAAGTTTTTTCGTTTTTTGATTGATCAAACGCTGTATAAGGGATTCTTTCTCCTACTATAATATTGACGGTATGTCCGCGTTGGGCAAACATTTCATCAGGTAAATATAACATTTCAATGTTTACCTTGAGACCCAATTTCTGTCTAAGCCTTGCAAAATTATAAAAAAACTTAGAGTTTTTACCGTCAATCAACACCGGAATGACATCTTTTTTATATTTTTTTGATTTGCTAATAAAACTTTTTTTCCATTCTAGGTCTTCTATGCGGCCATCGTTTTGTTTTCTGGAAACCAAACCTGCAGGAAATACCAGTAGTGCATCGTCCGCTCCATAGGCCTCCTCAATCGCAGAGATCGCCTGTTTCCCTTGCCCCCCTAACTTATTGACACCGACAAACAAAGGCCTCAAATTACCTATATTTAAAAGAATATCATTAACCAAAAACTTCACATCGCGTCTATACTTACCTATAGCGTGCATAAATGCAATACCATCCAATCCTCCCAAAGGGTGATTGGACGCAAAAATAACCGGATCCGATACGGGAATATTTTCTGCCCCATACAAATTGACCTTGACATCCAGATCGTTGATCAATGCATCAACAAAATCCAAGCCTTGAAGATCTGCAAAGCGCGTCATAATATCATTTATCTCGTCTTCATGAATTGTCCTTTTTAAATAATTAAGTAAAAAAGACGGAATCCATTTAGCAAGCCCCGCATTTTTTTTGTGAATAACTTCACGTATATCAATAAACTTTTTACTCTCGCTTGTGGCCATCAATCCAATTTTTCCAATTAGAAATAGTATATCTTCATTAAGGCTCTCATTCAAGCCTTACTCTATTCGCTGACAAAAATAACAACAGAATGGTAATAAAAGTACAATTTTAAACTTTAAAATTGCACTTATTTGCAAATATGCAACCTGATCCTTTTAGATCCTATCTGAAGCACAACAGTGACTCAAAGAATTAGGTAGAAATCTGATCCTGGAAAATTTCATTTCACATAGTTTTTTTATTAAGTTTGGGTATGCTAATAAGTCAATTTCTTTCAAATGCGGATTTCAGTATTCAAAATGCTGATTCAATACAACAAGCGCTAGAAAAGCTGCAAGATTTGCTTTGTAAAGAATTAGTCGTTTTAAATGGTAACGACTATATTGGCCTGGTTAATGAAACCATCTTATTGGATGCGGAGGATGAAGATGCTCCCCTTTCTTCCCTAAAAATAAATACCGCTCCGACCCAATTGAAGTTCAATCAACATCCCTACGATGCGCTGGTGATGATGACCGTATATAACAGCACAATTGTTCCTATTTTGGATCAGGATAATAAGTATATCGGCGTGTGTACGCAATTAGATATTTTAAAGGCAATCAGTTTGATTCAATCGCAAAATGAATCGGGTGCCATTATTGTCCTCGCCATCGGACTGCACGATTTTTCCTTGTCGCAAATTGCCCATCTCGTGGAAAGTGATAATTGTAGAATTCTCAATTGCGCAACCAAAATAAATTTGGAAAGTGACAATATTGAAGTTACGCTGAAAATAGACAAATCAAATATTAATGCATTGCTCAATTCATTTCTGAGACACAACTATTTAATTCTGGAAACCCACAATACCATCGCAGCCTTCGATGACACTGCCGACCGCTATCAACAGCTTATGAATTACATCAACATTTAATTAGAATTAGTTTTTTTCTCATCTTTGCCCCATTAAAATCGAAAACAATATGAGAATCGCAATATATGGAAGAGAGTTTCAGCCCTCTGTTATAACACATGTGAAACACTTATTTGAATATCTTGTGGCTAAAAATATTGAAATTTGGGTATATGATCCATTTCATAAATTTCTGATCACACAGTTTGAATGTGACTTTAACTTTTCAACGTACAATTCCTATCAAGAAATTAAAGATCATATTGACATTATGTTGAGTTTGGGCGGCGACGGAACAATGTTATCTGCAGTATCTCTTATAAAAGACGCTGGAATTCCAATTGCGGGTATCAACTTTGGACGCCTGGGCTTCTTAGCTTCCATCAATAAAAACGACTTTGAAGACGCACTGGACGATATCCTTAACCAACGTTATAGCATACAGAAGCGTGTATTGCTTTCCGTTGAATCCGAACAGACGAATTTGTTTCAGGGCAATCATTACGCACTAAACGATATTACCGTATTTCGTTATGACAGCTCGGCCATGATTACTGTCAATGCACGCATCAATGGCGAACTGCTGAATTCATACTGGGCGGATGGACTGATTATCGCGACACCTACCGGATCCACAGCTTATTCATTGAGTTGCGGCGGACCTATTATTATGCCGGAAAGTGGCAATTTTGTCATTACCCCCATCTCTCCGCACAACCTCAATGTGAGACCCATTGTCATCTCAAATCAGTTTACCCTTGAATTGGAAATAGAGAGTAGAAGTAATCAGTACATCCTTAGCTGTGATTCCAAAAACGAGTCCATTGATACATCTGTAAAATTAACCATTAAACAGGCTCCATTTACGATTAATCTCATTAGGCTCCCCCATGAAAGCTTTTTCAGCACACTGCGGGAAAAATTACTTTGGGGCATTGATGTCAGAAACTACTAGTCCATTCCTAGCTTTCCCAAGCTTGCGTTGTATAAAAAAAGCCCAAAATCTGATAGATCAAAATATTTCAAACAATCTTTCTACATATTGTACTTCTGAATTTCCAATTAAAAATCGATATTTGGAAGAAATATAGGAAGATGAAATAAGAATATCCCTATTAACAGGCAATAATTAATCAATGAAAAGTACGTTAAACAAACAATCATCATTGATAGCAATACAGAAAACCAAAAATAGGTTTTGAAACGCCGAAATAGCATTTACGGCTAAGGTGTTAATTTTATTGAAAACAGCAAAAATGAGTTTTTTAGATCAGATAGATAATATTAAGCTGCCACAGCATATCGCCATTATCATGGATGGCAATGGCCGCTGGGCAAAACAGAAAGGGAAACTTCGTGTATTTGGGCATCAAAATGGTGTAAAAGCAGTACGAGAAGCATTAGAAGGGTGTGTAAAAGCCAATATTAAATTTCTGACACTTTATGCATTTTCTGCAGAAAACTGGAATCGACCTAAACTTGAGGTGATGGCACTGATGGAACTATTGGTTACTTCCCTTAAAAAAGAAATCAAAACTTTTCAGGAGAATGGCGTCCGCTTGAATGTTATTGGTGATATCACCAAATTACCCTCCAATGCACAAAGAAAGCTGCAGGAGACCATTGAAGCAACGAAAGAAAACACACACTGTACATTGACATTAGCTTTGAGCTACAGTTCCCGACAAGAAATTGTGGACGCCGCTCGTAATCTAGCCCAACAAGTAAAAGACGGAAAACTCAATGCAGACGAAATTAACGATGAATTATTCGCTGCAAACCTCTATACACAAAACCTACCCGATCCTGACCTTCTGATACGTACCAGCGGAGAATTGAGAATAAGCAACTTTCTGCTTTGGCAAATTGCCTATTCAGAATTATGCTTCCTAGATAAGATGTGGCCCGAGTTTACGAAAGAAGATTTATTTAAATCCATCGTCGATTACCAGCAACGCGAAAGAAGGTTTGGAAAAACAAGTGAACAGTTGTAAAGATTTTATTAAATTTGACCACTGATTTGAAAAAAAAACAAGCTGGTTAAAATTTTCTTAATTAACAAAAATTAACAAACGATTGGTGTACTTTAGCGCCAATAATTATAGATAAATGAAGCGTATACTACCCGTAATACTATTTTTTGGCCTCTCATCAATGCAGCTTGTCTACGGACAGGACAAAGGTGCGTTCAATTTAAATGACCCAGAAAAAATCAGCTATCTCAATCCTAAAAACTATGTAATTAGTGCTATTGATATAACTGGAACACAATTTTTAGATAAAAATGTATTAATTACGATCTCTAAATTGTCGGTAGGTCAATATTTGGAAGTTCCAAGTGAGGCGACTGCAAAAGTAGTGAAGGATATGATGGCTCAAGGCCTCTTTGATGATGTCGAATTATGGGCAGATAAAATTGAAGGTGAAAATATATTTTTGACCATCCGTGTAGTAGAACGTCCTCGTTTAACTCGTATTGACATCAATGGTTTAAGCAAAAGTCAAACCGAAGAAGTTCGCAAACGTTTAAATAGTAACACTGGTAAGATTGTCAACGAAAACTTGATGAACACCACACGTGCTACAATCCAACGGTTCTTAAAAGAAAAAGCTTTTTTATATCCGGAGATCACCTTAAAAACAGTGAAAGACTCGGCGCAGGCTAATAATGAAATACTTATTGCCGACGTGGATAAAAAACATAAGGTAAGAGTCAAAAAAATGACTTTTACAGGGAATGAGCATTTCTCTCAGAAAGATTTGAGAAAAATGGCCAAGCCAATCAAACAAAAAATGTGGTACCGTATATTTGGCCCAGGAAAGTTCAAGGAAGAAAAATACAAAGAGGGTAAAGAAAACCTGATCAAAAAAATGGCTGCCAAAGGTTATCGTGATGCGACGATCTTAAAAGATACCGTTATTCGTGAGGGTGAAAAAAATGTACTGGTCAACTTTGACATCTATGAAGGACCTAAATATTATGTAGGTAATATTGTATGGACAGGTAATGCCAAATATTCTGACACTTTGCTGAATAAAATTTTAGGTATCAAACATGGCGATGTTTTTTCGGAAGAGAAATTAACAGCAAAATTAATGGGACCTACAAAAAATAGTGATGACATTTCCTCGATCTATATGAACGATGGTTACCTTACTTTCTCCGTAGACCCCGAACAAACGCGTATTTATAACGATACCATTGATTTGAATTTACGCGTTTACGAAGGTGCTCAGTATACTATCAACAACGTTATTGTGAAAGGTAATGACGTTACCAACGACCGTGTTGTATTACGTTCTATTTATACAAAACCAGGTCAAAAATTCTCCAAAGAGCAAATTATGCGCAGTGTACGTGAAATTGCCCAGTTGGGAAATTTTGATGAACAAAAAACAAACCCTGTACCGACAAATTTAAATTATGCGGATGGTACAGTGGACATTGTTTATAATGTCACTGAAAAACCTTCGGATCAGGTAGAGCTTTCTGGTGGTTATGGAGCAGGTCAGATCATCGGTACATTAGGTTTAACATTCAACAACTTCTCTACCAGCAATTTCTTTGACAAAAGTTCCTGGAAACCGTTGCCACGTGGAGATGGACAGAAACTGAGTGTCCGTGGTCAAACTTCGGGTAAACGCTATCAATCCTATAGCTTCTCCTTTTCAGAACCTTGGTTGGGCGGAAAAAAACCAATTTACTTTGGTCTGAGTGCTTATACGTCGAGTTCATCGTATGGTGGATTTAATTACTATACCGGAGAGCAAATTGTAAAGGATTCCGAGTTGAATCGTATCTGGATGACCGGTATTACCGCAACTTTAGGTAAACGCCTACAATGGCCAGACAACTGGTTCCAGGCAAATACATCCTTATCATTCCAGCGTTATAAGCTACAGAACTATGGAAATTACTTCCTATTCGATAATGGTACAGCCTATAACATCAACTTGACTCAGGAGTTTAGCCGTAACTCGATCGATGCGCCGATCTACCCTACTTCGGGTTCAAACATCAAATTCTCGGTGCAATTGACGCCTCCATATTCATTGTTCAACAACATTGATTATAAAAATGGTTCGGCTCAGGAACGCTACCGTTGGACAGAATACCACAAATGGAAATTTGATTCGCAATGGTATGCCAAAATTGTTGGTAAACTTGTGTTCAAAGCACAAGCTCAATTTGGTTTCTTGGGTAAATACTCCAGCAAAACTGAAATATCAACGTTCGAGCGTTTCAAAGTCGGTGGGGATGGTATGCAAGGGTTTGATTACTTACAGGGATCTGAAATTGTCGCATTACGTGGTTATGCAAATGGTGTGATCATTCCTGAGGGAACACAAAATGTGAATGTGGCGCGAAACTCAGGTAGTCCAATCTACACCAAATATCAAATGGAACTACGTCACCCGGTAATGTTAAATGATCAGGCGACGGTATATGTATTGGCTTTCGCTGAAGCTGCAAATACCTGGAACAAGTTCACAGAATACAATCCATTTAAAGTACGTCGTTCTGCCGGTGTTGGTGCCCGTATTTTCTTACCTATCTTCGGTATGCTAGGCATAGATTATGGACATGCATTCGACCCTATCCCAGGTTTACCAAGCAGTACATGGAAACAAAACTTTACATTTAGTATCATGCAAAATATGGGCGGATTCTAATTTTTCTTGTCCCCTACTAGTTTGACATAAAAGTATAAAAAAGCTATCGCAAGAAATTGCAGATAGCTTTTTTATTTTGAGACTATCCACCCGTAAATTATCCATTTTCATTCATTTACATCCGAGCGGATTAAATGTGAAATCACCCGAAATATCTTATAAATTTTCTTATATTGAGTGCGATTATGATCACGAAAAAAGAAAGCCATAGACAACACTCGGGGAACTTGTATTGGAGCATTCTTCAACAAGTTAAATAGTGTTAAACCGGAGAAATATCTGCTAGATTGCTTCTTTTTTCTTATTTTTGAGCCGTAAATTTACGTAGAGCGCTTTTCTCGAATTAAACTTTTGGGATTATCCGAAGTCATAAGGTAAATTAGTGTTAAATAATAAAAAGTATAGTCTATAAAAACTCACAGGAAATATGAAAAAAATATTGTTAGTTATAGCTTTTGTAGTCGTTAGTGCTACAGCGACATTTGCCCAACAACTTGCATATGCTGATTCAGAATATATCCTAAAACATATTCCTGAATATACGACTGCGCAGAAACAGTTAGATGATTTGTCTAAGCAATGGCAGGAAGAGGTGGATCAGAAGTATGCGGAGATCGAGAAGCTATATCAGGCTTATCAAAAGGACCAGGTTTTATTAAATGAAGATATGCGTCGTCGTCGTGAGGATGAAATCGTGACAAGGGAAAAAGAAGTTAAAGATTATCAGAAACAAAAGTTTGGATTTGAGGGTGACCTTTTTAAAAGACGCGCTCAATTAATGAAACCAATCCAAGATCGTGTAGCAAAAGCAATCCAAGACGTTGCATCTGCACAGGGAATTGATTTCATTATGGACAAGGGTAATGAGTCAACTTTTCTCTATGCCAATCCAAAATTGAATAAAAGTAATGATGTCATTACAAAATTAGGATATAAACCTAATCCGAGTCTTGCAAACTAAGCGGGAGTTTATTATCATTGTGGACACAAATAGTAATAGTAGTAATTAATTAGAAAACTAAAAGATTGCCATAAAGATGGCTCATTAGATTAAAATGAAAAGCATGAAAAATTTATTAAAGGGTGCGGTTGCTTTAGTGGCAGTATTTTTCTCAACTCAATTCGCAAATGCGCAGCAAAAAATTGGTCATATCAATTTTGCTGAAATTATTCAGTCTACAGCTGAATTTAAAGCAGCTGAAGGACAGTTGAAAACATTGAGCGATGGTAAAACCAAAGAAATTCAAGATATGGTTACCATCTATCAAACAAAACAAAAAGATGCAAACGATAAATTGCGTAACAGAAGTGAAGCAAATAAAGAAACTGTTGATCCAGAAATCAACAAAATAGGTCAAGAATTACAAGATATCCAAGCGCGTATTCAAACAGCACAACAAGCTGCTCAAGAAGACTTAAACAAAAAAGAAGAAGAATTAATTGCACCTATACACAGAAAAGTTGGTGAAGCTGTAAATGCTGTTTCTAAAGAAAAAGGCATGGCTTATGTATTTGATATTTCAAGCACAAATATTCCTTATTTCCAAGGTGGAGAAGACTTAACTGCTGCAGTAAAAACGAAATTAGGTATTTCAGCTACAGCTACTCCTGCTGCTCCAGCAAGAAAATAAGCTAGTATACAAGGCAATAAAAAAGGGATTATCGATAGCGATAATCCCTTTTTTATTGCCTATCTATTTTCCCAATGGCAAGTGAATCGCAATCAGCGTACAGCGCCGACAGCACCAAATACGCTCCGGTTCTACAGCCAAAAGAATAAGGTAAACTCAAAAGCTTATCGAATCAGTCAAATTATAGTGTAAATAAAAATCTGCTGCTTGATTTTCTTGCATTTACCAGCTAAATTGTAGATATTGGTTCGGAAAACAAACATATCTACCCTAATGAAAACTTCATGGTCCCAAATTTGTTCATTAACTGACGAATATAAGGTACCTAAGAACGCTTCGTCGTTAAAATGATTTTATTCGCATGAAAAAGAAAGTTATTGAGGATAATCCTAAAAAAGAAAGAAAGGTAACTTCCGGTCCTATTCGCGACAAGGAACGCACCAAGGCGCGAATGATCGCTGCTGTCGGAAAGGTAATTCAGAAAAAAGGATACCATGCATTGAATGGGCCTAATATTGCTTTGGAATGTGGACTGAACAAAGCATTAATATGGAATTATTTTGGCGGTCTCGATCAACTGGTAGAAGCTTACCTGACACAAAAAGATTTTTGGCAAATCGGAGACAAAGGTGTATTGGAGCAAATGATCACAAATCCGGGTTCCATCAGTATCTCCTTGATAGAAGAATTGCTTAAATCTCAATTTAATACCTTTTTGAAGGATAAAACGAAGCAAAAAGTCATTCATTGGGGCCTAGGCGAAAAGACGAAAGCGCTTAAAAATATAGCCGACAGAAGAGAATTGCTCGGCGAAGAACTATTTAAACATGTCGATTCAAAATTCGAAAACTCCGAAAACGACCTTAGAGCGACGTTGGCGATCTTAGTCAGTTCAATTTATTATTTGAGCCTTCAGGCAAAGTCCACGGGCAGTACCTTTTGCGGTATTGATGTAAACACCGAAGCGGGAAAAGAACGGATTCAGAAAACGATGCGTAAAATATTAGAACAGACATTTTCTGATGTTGAGCTGTAGTCTACTCAGATACAACTAGAGAAAACGTCCAAAAAGAAACAATTTCTTCTTGGACGTTTTTCATTACAGCCTTTATTCGCCATTATTACGGCCTATATGGGCCGTTAAAAATTTCCAATAAATTATCATCTTAGGTCTTCATTTATAATTTATTTTTACTATGTTAGCATAACAAAATAATATAGTATATTTGTTTATAACCAAGATCCAAGCATATGATAGGTCAACTAATATTTGCGGTTTGTTTCGCTGTAGCATTGTTTCTTTTCAGCAAAAATGCACAACAGATATATCGGAATATCAAGCTGGGCAGGCCGGCAGATCGTTCAGACAAACCTGCGGAGCGTTGGAAAATGATGCTCCTTGTCGCCTTTGGACAAAAGAAAATGTTCAAGCGAATTTTCCCCGCAGTCCTACATTTATTTGTATACCTCGGATTTGTCATCATCAACATTGAAATGTTGGAAATTGTCATAGACGGGCTTTTTGGCACACATCGCATCTTTTCATTTCTAGGAAGTTTTTATAATTTTTTGATTGGTGCATTTGAATGGCTTGCTCTTGGTGTACTGGTATCCTGTGTTATCTTTTTAATTCGAAGAAATATTGCTAAAGTAGCTCGATTAAATAGTGTAGAATTGAAACATTGGCCAAAGACGGATGCTAATATTATTTTAATCACAGAGATTCTTTTAATGTCAGCTTTCCTGCTGATGAACGCTTCTGATCTTAAATTACAACTCTATGGCTTTGAACATTTTAAATCGGTAGGTTCCTTTCCTGTAAGCCACTATCTTCTTCCATACCTTCCAACTTCGACGGAGGCCTTATTTTTAATCGAGCGTTCCTGTTGGTGGTTTCATATCCTAGGTGTACTTGCTTTCTTGAACTACCTCCCCTATTCTAAGCATCTTCATATTATTTTGGCTTTTCCGAACACTTATTTTTCTAATCTGAACGCGAAAGGCAAACTATCGAATATGCCGGCTGTGACCAACGAGGTAAAGGCAATGCTTGATCCGAGTTTCACTCCACCTGCAGCAGATGCGAATGCGCGCTTTGGAGCCAAAGACGTCCAGGATTTAACCTGGAAGAGCCTATTGGATGCATATACCTGTACTGAATGTGGACGTTGTACATCCTCTTGCCCTGCAAATATGACAGGAAAGTTATTATCCCCGCGAAAAATCATGATGGATACACGGGATCGACTGACTGAAGTCGGTACGAATATCAAAACAAATGGAAGCTTTCAGGATGACGGAAAATCTCTCATTGACACGTACATCAGTCGAGAAGAGTTGTGGGCCTGCACAAGCTGTAATGCATGTGTAGAACAATGCCCGGTTAATATTAATCCTTTGGATATTATTATTGAGCTACGCCGCTTTGCTGTTATGGAAGAATCACAAGCTCCTGCGAGTATTAACAATATGTTTGGAAATATTGAGAACAATGGCGCCCCATGGAAATATGCACAATTGGACCGCGCTAATTGGACTCAACAACAATAGTTTTATGATGGAAAATGAATTAAAAGTTCCCACAGTTGCAGAACTGTTGGCCAAAGGAGAAACTCCTGATATACTATTTTGGGTGGGTTGTGCAGGGAGTTTTGACGAACGTGCACAGAAAATTACGCGCGATATCTGCAGAATATTACAACATGTCGGTTTAAAATATGCCATCTTAGGTACAGAAGAAAGTTGTACGGGTGATCCTGCCAAAAGAAGTGGAAACGAATTCCTATTTCAAATGCAGGCCATGATGAACATCGAAGTACTCAATGGCTACGAAATCAAAAAAATAGTAACGGCTTGCCCACACTGTTTCAATACATTGAAAAATGAGTATCCATCCCTAGGTGGCAACTATGAGGTCATTCATCATACACAATTGATCCAAAACCTGATCGATGAAGGAAAATTAAAACCAGCGGATAAAAACGTATTCAAAGGAAAGAAGATAACGTATCATGATCCTTGTTATCTTGGTCGTGCAAATGAGGTCTATGAGGCACCGAGAAAAGTATTGGAAAGCTTGGATGCCCAGTTGATCGAACTGAAGCGTTGTAAGAGCAATGGACTTTGCTGCGGTGCTGGCGGCGGACAAATGTTCAAAGAACCAGAGCCTGGAGCAAAAGACATTAACATCGAACGTATCGAAGAAGTCATCGATGCACAGCCTCAAGTTGTCGCTGCAGCATGTCCTTTCTGTATGACGATGTTAAAAGATGGCGTGAAGATTAAGGAAAAAGAATCAGAGATAGAAGTACTCGATATTGCCGAAATCACTGCTCGGGCAAATCAGTTGTAAAAAACATTATTGTACTACATAAAAGAGGCCCGATCATACGATCGGGCCTTTTTGTGTAAGGAGAAGAATATCTCCTGTCCACGTGTAAATTAGGGAATCCCAAAGCCGGTTAAAATATAGGGGATTCCCCCGAATCGAAGATCAGCGTTGAATTTATGCTGACCAAACGACTCTAACATCTAGCCATAACAAAGGTACCACCTCTACTTCAATTGATTGTTGTTCATTTCTTCCAAAATGTTGTTCAAAAATTATTTATTGAAAAAAAAATGATATTTATTTCCACCCATTCAACTATATAACAAACCTAAAAGCACCTTTCTAGTCGGCATAGATAGCACGTTCTTTATTTCATAAGTGGTCAATCTGTAATCGCTCATTACAATAGATTTATAATTCTGTCTGCCTTTTCCTTGCCGTAAAGTCGATAAATCACTTCTACAACACGTTGTTTGTGTATAAGCATAATTGATCCCTTTTAATGGTTTTAACAATGAGCCATCTACCGCGGTGCCTGTTGGAGGAAGATAACTTTGATCGTGGAGAGTATAGAATGAGATATTTGGATCCACAGAATAGCTTAGCCCCAAACTTGGCGTTAAGTCCGTTCATATAGGCTTGGGTAGAAAAAATCGCGTAGCTGTTTGAATCATAGACCAGATGACGATCAAGAATATCTTTATCTTTCCTATTCGCTGCATTTACCCAAAACAACTTTCCATCATATCCACTACGGATATAGGCTAACTTGGCAGTCAAAAGCCAATTGTCTTCCAATCGATTCTGAAGGGTAAGAAAAGCATTATGATCATTTCCAACAAATGGGCGAGCGATAAGAATGCTATTAGTCAGGAATAGGAGCGGGTTTAAGATAGCATAAGAATTACTGAGGTCCTAAATTTCATTCTTCTCAATCCATTTTGGAACCAGTGGTGCTTCATATTGTTGCATCTTCTCGATCAGCTCTTCAATCCTATCAGCGACCAATAACATTGCTCGATTTTCCTGCTTAAGTAGCCCCTCTTCGACCATGTGATCAATAAATTGAATTAGATGATTATAAAATCCATTGATGTTTAATAAGCCAACTGGCTTTTTATGTAAACCCAATTGAGCCCATGTAATCATTTCAAAAAGTTCTTCCAAGGTACCAAAACCGCCCGGCAGAGCAATAACCCCTTCGGCGTAATCGCTCATAATTCGTTTACGATCATGCATGGTATCTACAGTAATCAGCTTTGTTACACCCCTATGCTCTCTTTCTTTCGAATTCAAAAAATCGGGAATCACACCTATTACTTCACCTCCGTGTGCAAGAGCTCCATTCGCAACAGCCCCCATTAGGCCAACCCTTCCGCCACCATAAACCAAACGGATACCATATTCAGCCAAAACCTTTCCCACATAGGAGGCTTGCTCTTCATACACGGCCGAATTTCCTAAACTGGAAGCACAAAAAATAACAATACTTTTAACTTTATTCATATACAAGTATAGCTAAAAATAAACGGATCAACTCTTTTTTATTGCTATCCTATCAGTCAGCCAAGATTTTATGCTCCTAAACACAAAAAAAACAACACGCTAATTATCAGACAAATAAAATCTAAACCTATTCATTATTTTCTCTCATAAATATAAATGTAAAAAAAACACTTAAAATAAATAACACATTTAATATCTTTGATTTACCGATCTTTTTCATACATAACGGCTAACCAGACAAGCTCATCAGATCTTGTTAATAACAAATGATAATTTCAGTCCATATGATCTTTAAAAACAAATTTTTGCACAGTGCTCTCTTAAGCTTATTTAGTCTAGCGCTATCTGCTCAAACAACTCCTCAATTAAATTATTTCGATTTAAGCGAGGTAAGGTTATTACCTGGTATTTTTAAACATGCTGAAGATCTGGACATCAATTATTTATTGGAAATGGACCCGGACCGATTGCTGGCTCCATTTTTACGCGAAGCCAATTTACCACTTAAAAAAGACTCATATACCAATTGGGAAAATACAGGATTAGATGGTCATATCGGAGGTCATTATCTCTCAGCGCTTGCTCATATGTATGCCGCCACCGGAGACCTACGCATCAAGGAACGCCTAGACTATATGCTCAGCAACTTGAAACGTTGTCAGGATGCAAACGGAAATGGATACATTGGCGGAGTACCTGGGGGTAAAATTATTTGGACAGAGATTCAACAAGGCCGGATCAACGCCGGTAGCTTTAACTTGAATGGAAAATGGGTACCGCTATATAATATACACAAAACGTATGCTGGCCTGCGAGATGCCTACTTGTTGACAGGCAATGAATCTGCGAAAGACATGCTTATTCAGATGACTGATTGGGCGCTTAAGTTGGTTGGTCAACTTTCCGAAGCTCAAATACAGGAGATGTTACGAAGTGAACACGGTGGACTGAACGAAACATTTGCTGATGTCGCTGCAATTACCCAAAATCAGACTTATCTCGAGCTGGCTCGTAAATTCAGTCATCAATCCATACTTGAGCCCTTATTAGCACATCAAGACAATTTAACAGGATTGCACGCAAATACACAAATTCCAAAAGTTCTCGGTTTTAAACGCATCGCCGACCTTTCCCACAACGAAAAATGGGCTGAGGCTGTTCGGTACTTTTGGGATAATGTTGTCGAACATCGCTCGATTGCTATTGGTGGAAATAGTGTGAGTGAGCATTTTAACCCAACAGACGATTTTTCAAAAATGTTATACAGCATTGAGGGACCTGAAACCTGCAATACGTACAATATGTTACGGCTCACAAAAATGCTCTACCAAACCGATCCGCAAGGAAAATACCTCGATTTTTATGAACGTGCTCTTTATAACCACATCTTATCGACACAACATCCCGAACATGGTGGATTAGTTTATTTCACACAAATCCGTCCGGGGCATTATCGCGTTTATTCACAAACACAGACAAGTATGTGGTGCTGCGTTGGATCAGGGATGGAAAACCACGCCAAATATGGTGAAATGATCTATGCAAAACGCAACAATGACTTATTCGTCAATTTGTTTATTCCTTCACGCTTGGATTGGAAAGAGAAAAACACCGAAGTCATTCAAGAAACGAGCTTTCCGAAAGAAGCTAACACAAGCATTCAAATCAACCCAAAAAAACCGACTTCATTCAGCTTGTTTATTCGTAAACCCAACTGGCTGACCGCAGCTCCCCATGTATTGATCAATGGAAAGCCCTACCACAATTTCAGTTCAACAAATGAGCATATCCAAATCAAACGTACATGGCGAAAGGGTGATATCGTCAGTCTTGAATTGCCTATGGGGATACATACTGAGCAGTTGCCTGATAAAAGCAATTATTATAGTATTTTATATGGACCTCTTGTTTTGGGTGCCCGTACTGGACAGGAAGATCTTTTGGGACTTCAAGCCGATGACAGCCGAATGGGGCACATTGCATCGGGAAAACAAATCCCTTTAAGTGATCTCCCAATTCTTAAAGCTGAGCCGAACAATATTCCGGCACTTGTAAAACCAATAGCATCAAAGCCCTTACACTTTACGCTCTCAGACCTTTATTTGGGAAAAAAAGGTATTCAAATGGAAATAGAACCCTTTTTCGGTATTCATGATTCCCGTTATATGATTTATTGGCCTCAAGCAACAGAAAAGGAATTACAGGCGCTACAGGAAAAAATGAGCGCCGACGAAACGGAAAGCTTAGCGCTAGCTGCCAAAACAGTCGATAAGGTCGTCGCTGGAGAGCAACAGCCTGAATCAGATCACTTTTTTCGCGAGCAAAATAGCAATGCTGGGGCATTCGGCGATACACACTGGCGCGATACAAAAGACTGGTTTAGTTATGTGATGAAAATAACGCCCGAGACCCAACTGATAGCAATCAAATTGCTGGCAGACAACTCATCAAGGGTAACAGAGGTTATGGTCGATGGTAAAACCATCAGCACACTGGAAGACAAGGATGAGAAGTCAACCATTAAAACAATACGTATACAGCTTCCCAGTGATGGTACAGGTAAAACCAAAATAGAACTAAAAATTAAGGCCGGGGCAGGATCTACAAGCCACAAGATCCTAGAAATCCGAACTCTTCGTCCTGACTAATGGATCTATAAAGTAAACTCCATTAGTCAGGAGTCATTTCCTTCGCCTGGAGTAATTCAATTGATCAAGACTGGGGCAGGATCTACAAGCCACAAGATCCTAGAAATCCGAACTCTTCGTCCTGACTAATGGATCTATAAAGTAAACTCCATTAGTCAGGAGTCATTTCCTTCGACTGGAGTAATTCAATTGATCAAGACTGGGGCAGGATCTACAAGCCACAAGATCCTAGAAGTTCGAACACTTCGTCCTGACTAATGGAAGCTTTGAGAAAGTTTCCACTAGTCACAAGTGATTCACTTAGTCTTGATAACTGAATTAATCAAGAACAATTCAGTTAGTCAGAAGAGCGCAGTTGTTTTATTTTCCGATTAAAACAACTGCGCCATCCGGTTGTAATGTCAATTTGATGGTCTTTGTTTTGGAAAGTCGAATTTGTTTCTGTTTTGATTCCCGGGCGATATTATCGTCGATTAGTTGGACCGCATCCGTACTCAACATGGGCAAATTCACCGATACAATCTTTTCTTTGCCCTCGGCATTTATACCCGCTACATACCATGTATCGCCCTTTCTCCGGGCAAGTATGACATATTTACCAGGATAACCATCAATAAAAATTGTTTCGTCCCAAGTTGTAGGTACCTGTTTCATAAAATCAATCACATGGGTTGGCATTTCCTGTAAATTATTGGGTGTCAATCCAAAATTTTGCACTGGAGTCTGAAATAAAATCGCTGTTGCCAATTGAAATGTTTCTGTCGTTTTGCGAATAGTACCACCGTTATTCTCACGGTTATGACGTTTGTTCAGCAAAACTGGACCAAAATCCATTGCCGCCACGGCATTGCGAATAAATGGATGTAAAGTCGCATTAAAGGCCTCCGTATCATTTGCATGTTGTGTGAAAATCAAGTTTTCGGAGGCCAATACAGCTTCGCTACCCACGAAATTCGGATACATACGCTCCCAACCCCGCGGTAAAGTACATCCATGAAATATAACTGTTAATCCATAATCATTTGCGTCCGAAAGAATATCTTCGTAAAGCTTAAGTGTTTCCTGTTTATCACCTCCAAAAAAATCAACTTTAATTCCTTTAATGCCTACACCCTGCATCCATTGCATCTCGGCTTTACGTGCGATCGAAGTATTCATTTTATTTTTTGGTGTTTGTGGTGCGTCATTCCAGAATCCGTTCGAATTGTACCACAAGCAAATACCTACGCCCCGCTCCTTTCCATAAGCCACCAATTGTTCAATTTTTTCATGGCCGATCTTAGTATCCCACCAATTGTCGATCAATACAAATTCATAACCCATTGAAGCTGACAGATCAATAAACTTCTTTTGGTCTTCAAAATTAATACTGCCATCTTGCCATTCTAACCAGCTCCATGTCGATCGTCCGAATTCATATTTCTTCGACGCCGGATATTGCGGCTCAACAACATCAAAAGGAATGGTCGTCTCCACAATGGGTTTTAGACTGCTTCCGATAGTCAGTGTGCGCCAAGGTGTATAACCGGGTAATGACATTGTGGGCGCGGCACGTCCAATGCCATTGTTCTCCCCTTCTTCCGGGAAAGCAATACTATAAAGACCATCCTTGGTACCTTCGCTTAACTTGGATGCACAATAAGCACTTGATACACCAGTTTCCGAAACAAGTACCCATCCACGATCCCCAACACGAAAGAGCGCAGGAAAAGTATATCCAACACCATACTTCGAAGGTACCCCTAAGACCTGATCTGCCTGATATTCCTCTTCATAACTTGGCTTTGTTTTCATCCAGCCTATCATCGGGGAAGCTTGGGCCGTTAAAAATGTTGTTGTAATGAGTGGAAATTTAAAACCACTCTCCTCCTTTATTAAGGCAAAGTTCGCCGGCTCGCCCGCCTGAGGCACATAATATCGGAAGGCTATATTGTTGTTGCTAACGCGGAAAGTAACCTCAACCTGTTGCTTTGAAGCATTCTCCAACAAATAACGCAATTCATTCGCTTTATACGCTACCTGACTACGCTTGATTTTTGATTCGTTATAATTAGTCAAAATTTCAGCTCTTTTTTCTACTATTGGATGCAAATTATCACTTAAATTTATCGTCTTACTTTGGAGCCCAAGCGGCGAAGCTTCCAGCATCGTTTTCCCTTCCAGTATAACCTCATAAAATAGATTGCCGTTTTTCAGATCCAAATTAACGGTCAAAGTTCCATCAGGACTAGATACCGATGTCTGCTGCGCCACAGCAATTGTACCCAATAAAGACATGATACATACCAGAACATAAGGTTTTAATAGTAAACGTCTAAAATAGCGCGTATAATTGTGATTTAACATAGATTAATTCAAATAGTAGGTTAGTTTTTCTGTTAAAGATAAGGTTTTATTTTAATAAATGTATAAAAAACACTTATTAAACAATACGCCCCTTATCCAACAATTGATACCACTATCTAAGGAATAATTGCCTTCTGATCAGGGAGGCAGCCTCCCCGCCTTTTCTTGCCTTATGGAAAGATATAGAAAACAAAAATGTGTTATAATTGTAAAGAAGTAGTGACATTTATTTTTACGAATTTAACACGTATTAAACTATGAATCTAATTATGAACATGATAGCAATTGCAAGTATAGCAACGGCTTCCTTAGCTCCATCGTCAGCTAAATCACGATTATTGCTCGAGCAAAAGAACCAAAACATTGCGCTGATATTAAAAAAACAGAGCTTAAAACGTAATTATGTGGGAACCGACTCGCTATTACAATACTTTAACCAAACAACTGCTGACCTTGAAAAGCAGGTTGCGGGGTTAAGCGAAGCGCAGCTCCAATTTAAACCAGCGCCTGACAAATGGTCTATCAGTCAATGCCTTGAACATATCATTCGTTCAGAACGAATGATATTTGACATGGCAAAAAAAGGTCTGGATCAAGATCCACAACCTGAAAGGCGGAAAGAGATCAAGATGACCGACGACAATCTCAAGAATGCACTCACAGACAGGAGTCACAAATATCAGGCACCCAAGGAACTCCAGCCGGAGGGAATTTATAAAAATGTGAAAACGGCACTCGCTGATTTCAATGCCGCGCGTCAGCCAGTACTTGATTATATCAAAAAAGCTGATGCAGAAGATCTTAGAAATCATGTCAGCGACTCCCCTACCGGCCCTATTGATGGTTATCAAGCCCTGATGTTTATCGCTGCACATTGTGCACGTCATACCAAACAGATCGCTGAAATAAAAGCCGATCCCAATTTTCCAAAACAATAGAAAGATGAAGAAATTGACCTATCAAATTAAGATTGATGCTCCTGTGTCGCGAGTTTTTAAAACAATGCTCGATAAAGAAACGTACAAACAATGGACCAGTGCGTTCAATCCGAGTTCTGATTTCGAAGGCGTTTGGGAAAAGGGACAAAGAATTCATTTTACCGGCGTCAATGAAAATGGTGAAAAAGGCGGGATGGTAGCAGAGATTGCTGAATATATTCCAAATTCATATGTATCTATTCGCCACCTTGGCATCTTAGATAAGGGCCAGGAAATTTTATCCGGACCAACTGTTGAAGATTGGGCAGGAGCGTTAGAAAACTATACTTTTTCAGACATCGGTGGACATACTGAATTGCAAGTAGATGTCGATACAAACGACGAGTACATCGATTATTTTAATGAAGCTTGGCCGGCGGCCTTGCAGCTTTTAAAAGACTTGAGTGAAACTAATAAGTTAAATTAGGGGCTTAATGATTAAGCCTCCTCAGACTGTTCAAAAACATATTGACTCAATAAAAAAGGGGATCTAAAAATCCCCTTTCTTATGTTTTTGCTTTATCCACTTAAGCAAACTTCATAAAGTCAACTGTCTTAAAATATGTCTTTTATATTTTAGTATTAGTTTACTTTCTTTTTGAAGTGAATATCAAAAATATTGTAATACTTTAACGTACTATAATCCTTGAGACTCATGAAGTCATAGGTAAGTGGATAATTAAAGATGTTTTCCGTCTGACTCACATAAAGAAGCATATCGCGGAGTGCCGTCCCAATGGCCTGGGCTCCTTTTGGATACTGAATAAAACTATTCTTTCCGCCACCACGATAGTAGATCAGCAGATTACTACAATCCAGAACTTTGGTATCTATATCATCCAGTGCTTTCTTTTCCAGTATTTTGTCTATGGCTGTATTGAGCCTTGCCCGTGTTGAATCAGTTTCTCCCATCAAAATCATATGAGTACCATACGTCACCGAAGCAAGTACATAGGGAGAATAGCCGGCTTTGGTCAAAACCGCAACCTCCGATTCGGGGTAGGCGTCAAAATATTCCGTGTGATCAATATAAATAGTTAGCCTATTGAGATTGCCTATCCGAAGGGTACTATTGGGTTTACTGATCGTCGTGGAATCGGCATGTCTTACAAGGGATAAGGCCTTCTTTACATCCTTCGAATTACCAAGAAATCCCTGTATTTCGGCATAATCTTCAAAAGTGCTGGAGGAGAAATTCATGCTGCTTGCCTGTTTCGATTTTTCAAACTTATTGGCATAAGCAAGGCCATTCGCATAGCTGGGTTCAAAAAAACCCATATCTACGGAGAAATCGTTATAAGATAAAAAATGAAATTTAACTTTTTTTGCTTTTGCTTCCAGGCTTTCTAGCCGCGGACCATCAAGGGTATCTTTGAGGCTCCAAAGTCCGCCCAGAAAAACCTTTTCATCAATATAGTCATCAGCGAACAGTTTATTCATCTGAAACTCTACTTTTCGAATTTCATACTTATCTGGCGGAACAGTTGGTTTATTTTTGGTTGTATCCGTGGGGACCACTTCCGGGGGCTCTATCATTGGCTCGATGGGATCTTTTGTACAACTTAGCCATACCAGTGAGCTAAGAAGAAGTAAAAAATATCTAGTGTGCATATTAAAGTTCTTCGGTTTCAAATTTCGTTATCATCAAAAAGAGGGCTATTCGCACTTTTTTATCCGATAAATTAAATACAATAAGCTACGATAATGTTTTTTTACATCAATCCAACACATTACACCTCTTATGGAAATTTTTATAATTTAAATCACCTTTTCAAACTCCACACTATACATTTCTATTAGCGTTTGGAATCAGAACACAATCAAAAGATTGAGCTTTATGACCTATAAAAAGGTAGCTTCAGCGAGATAAAAAAGACAAGAATGTAATGCAACACAAATAAAAAAGCGGAGCTTATACTCCGCTTAAATTTATTCCTTTATAATACGGAAGAACTACCGGAATTCATAAAGCTAGCTCAAATCAACCAGTTATCCGCGCCATATTAAACACCCCAAAATGCTCTACACGCTTTGAAAAACGATCCACAACCACCATTTGTATAGGTCTCGGAAGTATGCGTGCCTACCAATTGCGCGGTATCATAATCGTAAAAGCTCAACACAAAAATACAATGTGTCAATTGACCTTCGCTTTCTTTGATCTCTTCGGTGACCTTCACGAAAGTGTTTGTTTTGGGAAGACGATAAGTAGTTGTTTTAGCATTGACATTTTCTTTCGGTGCTTTTTCAGTTGTCTTTGCAGAAGCAGCAGTAGATAGCAGAGCGACCGCGATCAGGCTCATCATTAGTTTTTTCATTGTTTTTAGATTTTTTTGTTAAACCATAGCATACTTTTTCGGTATGTTTTCATCCTATGGAAGTAAAAATAAAAACAGATTTAACTAATTTTTTGGTTATTTATTATTCGTAATCTTTCACTCATTATCCGTGGCTGTTAGCTTATTATTCGCGAAAAACATTTTATGTGAAACAGCTTCTTATACAATTAGATCCCTCTGATTTCAAACCAATTTCAATGAAAAACAAGAGACATGGTATTGACTTAGCAGACATCCAAAACGACCGGGATTTGAGTTTTGTTGCTCAGAAGACTAACCAACATAAATTAGCGAGAACTATTAGTTATGACCTGATCTACTAAACTACACTGCCTTAACTAGGTAACAATACTAGAACTATACAGAACGTAGAAATTTTCAACAGATTTATAGCACTATTCTTCTACATTTTTCCTTGACCTATTTTCTTACACTAGGTTTGCGTAAAAAGTGCTATATCTGTACTTTATATGTAAGATATAGTCCGGAAAAAATAAACCTATTTTTTCCGGACTTAAACGCTGGCAAAAGGCCATACGAACGCAGTGTACTTCATATTTTTAATGGCTTGCAGATATTGATCTACATTTTCCAAAAGCGGATTATTTTCTGCTATTTTTACCACTTTTGGTTCTTCATAAAAATAAAAGAATCGCTCCGGAACAAATTGTACTGGGGGAACTTGATAGTATTTAATTTAATCATACTAGGGTATTGGTAGTTTCGCGGCAAGACAGCGTAAGGACAACAGTTGAAATAAAGGCAGACCATCAAATAATTATTAATGAAAATGTTAAGAAGGCTTCCACGGATAATTGTATCAGCCTAAAAGATCCAGAACTGATTTCATGGTTAAAGCATAAAAATTCGACATTTATTGATTTTTCATCCTTAACCATTATTTTGTTGATTTTATTGTTCATAAACCTATATTTGATAAGATCGTTCGTACACAATCTGAAATCAAAAAGAGCTGATAGATTCATTTGCTAACATGCGCCCATGCCGCACCAACAGAGGGATCTCAACTTGAGGAGCTTATTTTTTATTTGATAGGGAGAGTCGGTTAACCAGCCTTCCAATAAATTTTAATACGAACCTGGACTGATAATGAATTTTGAAAGACGCTCCTCCTAATGGACTAAGGTTACTAGGACTTGGTTTTAGCCCCGAAGCGTCACAAAAAATGCAACTATTAGGCGTTTTTAGTCTGTCTAGAACTAATTTAATAAATTTGACCACTAACCCTCAAAATTGGAAGATAATAGGGCAAGCTGGATTAAATATTATTCGTTTACATAAAAATGCCATTGAAGAATACTATAATAAATATTTATGTCTTTTTTATTTTATATTGTTATTATCACGTTAATCCTATATTCAAAAGGGAAAATGCCAGTAAGGCTATCGAAAAAAGAGCAGTATAATACTTGGGTTATTGAACACGGTCATACTGTTTTTAAATATGCAGTTAGACTACTGATAATTTATACTATTGTTTTAATTTTCATGAAGATCAATTTATAGCCTAAAATAGATTTAAAGATTCTTTTAATACTTTTGAAGTTTTTTCTAAAATTAAAGGGTGCCAATTTGTATACTTTATCTGTTTTCTTGGTATAATTTTAACAAAATCGCTATCATATCTAAAAAGATATTTTTTCTTTGAGTTATGATGAGACATCTTAATGAAATGTCCCCAATAGGATGGATATCCTTTATATATATTTACCTGTAAATAGATATCGTTCGCCTGATTTTTATCATCTAAATCCAGCTGAATTAGGGACTCCCTTTTTATTAAACTATCCAGCAAAAAAGAAATAAGGAAAACAAAAAGAAAAAACAGAAAATACATCAGGGGATTGAAATCAATGTTAATAGTTGTAACATTATTAACAAAGGATACGATTGCCGAGCCTCCTAATAACACCAACGTGAAGAGCAAGGAAATATTTTGAATAATTTTTATCCAAATAAACCAATAAGGCTTTATTATTATCAAATTTATCATATGCCTTGGATGTGATATATATTTTTGTTCATAAAAAAAGGAGACAACTATTAACTAGTGTCTCCTTAAGTGCCCAGGAGCAGATTCGAACTGCCACGCCCATGCGAGCGCCACCCCCTCAAGATGGTGCGTCTACCAATTTCGCCACCTGGGCTCATATTCACCTTTGGTATCACAAAAATAAAGATTTTTCGCTCTTTTACAAGTCGAAAATCGCTTTTTACAGCATTATTTTACTAAATTCCTATTGATCAAGGTTCTAATTACACCGTCGACAAGTCCAACCCGTGGAACAATGATTTGTTTTAGGCGGCCGTGCTTCATAATCGTCAGGAAAATCTCACTTGCTGGTATAATTACATCCGCACGATCTTCGTTCAAACCCAATAAAATGATACGCTCTTTCAAAGAAAAGGAAGATAAATGTTCATATACCGCTTTCAATTTGGCATAAGATAATGGTTTATCCAATTTTTCATTGGAAAGACGCGCAAGCTTATTAATATTTCCGCCAGTACCGATCCCAACCACTTGCTTATACATGTGGGTATTGCTTCGCACCCATTCTTTCAATTCATCCCAGGTTTCTGTCTTATCCTGATTGTCCAAAATACGGATCGTCCCTAAGTTGAAAGATCTAGAGTTTACCAAAACACCATTGGCGAATAACGACAATTCCGTACTACCACCACCAACATCAATGTAAAGATAAACTTTATCTTTCTCCATCTTATTATCCCAATGACTATTATAAATAATCTCAGCCTCTTTTGCCCCTTCGATAATATCGATGTTTATACCATTTTTCTTGACTTCCGCAACAATGTCGGCCCCATTTCGCGCATCACGCATGGCCGAAGTCGCACAGGCCATATAGTCCTCCACGTGATAAACATCCATCAACTCCCGAAAAGCCTTCATTGTTTTGATCAAACTCTCGGCTTTTCTTGGTGAAATTTCCTGATGAATAAATGCATCATCTCCCAAACGGAGTGGAACACGTAACAGTGTATTTTTCTTAAAATTATATTGATCTTTCTGTCCTATAATGTCAGCTATCAAAAGACGGACTGCATTGGAGCCTATATCTATTGCGGCGTATCTCACTTTATATACGATTTCATTAAATTACGCTAAAATAAACACAGTTATTAAAAACTATGTTATACAAATGTTAAGTTATCATTAATTTAACAAATAACAAACGATTATTACAGGGAATTCTTGCCAACACAATACCTAATATTGTCTTACAACAACTAAAATTCATGTTTGATCAAAAATATGACCTCATTTCCCGACAAAATTATCTCGCTGACAATCAACTGACTCAGGATCAGATAGCATATCCTGTCGAAACGCAGTACCTGGAACAAATCCATACAGAAAATCCATTATTGCCAGCAAAAAACTCATAAAAAAAGGAATATTCATTTTAATGAATACTCCTTTCCTTCTATTTACCTTATTTCTTAATGATGGTGTTCTTCAACTTTACCACCAGCTAATTTATAGATCTCTTCCACTTTTTTCAAAGACTCTTCCGAAAGATGAATAACGTCTTTGTTTGTATTGTGTTCTTCATGAGACAATCTTGTATTGATCTCACCTTGTTTTTCAACTACAAGTGCTAAAAATGCTTTATCGTTGAATGCAGCTGTACTGTCCGAACCAATTGAGGCAGGAACTTGAAATGCAGGCACACCACGTTGTGCATCGCCAACATGTAATTCTTTCGCTAAATTGTCCAATTCTGGCAATACTGTCGCGTAAGCTTCTTTAATCTTTGCAGCTACATTTTTCACCTCTGCTGAGGTAGATTGTTTTGCAGCTACATCGGCAAGGTTTACCAAGTAGTTTCCATTTTCGCCAACGAATTTAATCATTGCAAAGGCATCACCATCCGCCAAGGATGCATTAGAGTATTGACGCTGTCTATCTGCAGCTGTTTGACCACAAGATGCAAATAATGTACCCGCACAAGCCGCAACAATAAATAACTTATTAATCTTCATATCAATTTTGTTAATTATACAAAAGTAGATAAAATATATGTTCTCCGAAACCCTATCCGTGAAAAGAAAGAAAAATTACGCAACATTTCTTCCGGCATTCACCACGCCAAAGATTGTACGCGCGATTAACTTCGAATAATCTTCACGTTGTGCATCAGTCAGCTGATCCGAATTCAATGCACGAATAGCAAAATGTTGTATAACCAATAATGGTAGTACAATTCCCTCCCGCGCTAAAATCGATTCACGATCCACCGGATAATTCTCCATCAATTTTGAGGTTCCGCTCAATTTTAACAAATATTCTTTTGTTATCTGATACTCGGCATACAACGTTTTCCAAAAATCACCATAAATAGGATCATCTTTCATATATGCTGTAATATCAAAGTTTGACTTTGTCATCGACATCATACAGTTGTCGATCAATGTCTGGAAAAATCCCGATGAAACATATAATTGCTGTACATCCTTCCACAGGTTATTTTTTTCAGCCCATTGCAATGCTGTTCCAACACCATAAAACCCAGGGATATTTTGTTTCAGCTGGCTCCATGAGGTTACAAAACTAATCGCCCGCAAATCTTCCAATCGCAATTCACGGCCTGAATTACGTTTAACAGGCCTACTTGAAATATTGATTGACGATAATGCCTTCAATGGCGACATTGTCTCCAAATAAGGTAAAAACAATTCATTGGTTCGTAGATCCATAAACTTATGATGACTCAACTCCGCCAGTTTATCAATGATCTCCTGTTGATGCTTGGTTAAAGTATCGCCCACACGTTGTTTCAAATCTGAAATAATGCCGGCGTGCAAAAGTTGCTCAATATTAAATCGCGCCGTATCTAGGGAACCATACTGACTACTGATTGTTTGTCCCTGAATCGTCAACTGAATATGATCGTTGGCGATCTCTTTACCCATGGATGCGTAAAAACGTTGCGTTTTACCGCCACCACGTGCCGGAGGTCCGCCGCGGCCATCAAAAAATACCAGATCAACATCGTATTCGCGTGATATCGCCGTAAGTTCGATTTTTGCACGATAGATCGACCAGTTCGCCATCAGATATCCACCGTCTTTGGTACTATCTGAATAACCCAACATAATCGTCTGTTTGTTTCCTCTTCGTTTCAAATGTGCCTTGTACTCATTATTACTGTACAAGGTTTTCATCACGTCCGCTGCTCTCGTCAAATCGTCGACAGTCTCAAACAAGGGCACAAAATCGATCGTTAAAGCATCCTTCTTCCATCCAGACCATAAAAATAATTGACGCAGTCCCAAAATATCACTTGCTTGCTGGCAATTACTGATGATAAAGCGTTGTGCAGCTCGCTCAGAACCCGAGCGTTGAATCTCCTTTAATAATTTTATTACGCCGGATGTATCCTTCGTCAATGGATCTGCATCCTCTCCCACCGTTAGGTCAAGCTCTTTGAATTTTAATGCTTTTTGCTTATCATTTTCACCAAGCGCCAGATAATCCAATGGCATTCCAGTCTTTTCCTGGTTGTGTTGAATCAGATAATTGGTAGCCTCACGTAAAATGCGGCTGTCTTGTCTGATATCCAATGTGGTAAAGAAACAACCAAAAGTCATCACTTTACGGAGTAGATCATCAACGATCTCTACAAAAAGTCCATTGTGATATTCCTCCAGAACATTTTTGATTGCTTTGAGATTGGTGATAATATTATCGGTTTCATCCGCTGGATGTTCGACTGGATTAAAACTGTTGTCGTAGAACAATGTTTGCAGATTTTCCATATACTCCTCCACTCCTCGAAATGTGATACGTCGTCTAACAATACGGAAATCTCTATAATAACATCTAAACAAGATAGTACGTAACAATGCGGCAACTTTCTTGGTGCTCTCAACACTTACGTTAGGATTACCGTCTCGGTCACCCCCCGGCCAAAAGCCAAGCTCAATCAATTGTTTGACCTCTTCGGTATCGACATCCAATTCATCGTCAATGAAGGACTGAATTTCCGATGCCACCTTATAAAACACATTTTCCAAAAACCAAGCTAAGCTTGCAGCTTCATCAACTGGAGTAGGTTTATTTTTATTGATGAAAGGTGTTTTACCCAATTGCTGTAACAGTAGATGGATACTATGAATATCATTGGTCTTGATTGCATCAATAAGATCATTGATAATCCCTAATACCGGTCCCGGATAAAATTGAGTAGGATGTGCAGTCAATACAAGACGTACAGAAAAATCCTTCAATTTTGACACAATCTTACGACGCATATCGTCGCTACCTTCGGCATTTTTAATTAATGCCCCCAAGACGTTTTCATCGTCGCCGCGACCCACCATCTGAAATGACGAATCTTCGATCGCATCAAATAAAACAACCTGGCGCTCTATATATTGAACAAATCGAAACAACAAATCGATACGTTGTTCTTCCGAAGAAAATTCCTCATGTTGATCGAAGAAACTCTTTATGATTTCATCAGGAGTTAAATGCTGATCCACACCCTTTTCACATTGCTTTGCAAAAAATGGCAATAAAGTACCGGTATCTTTAACACGCTGAAATGGCAATGTTAAAAACAAACTTTTGAAAAGCTCAAAGCGTGTCAATACCTCGTCCTGAAAGACGGCTTCATTTTTACTTTGCTTCATATTTAAATCTTTGAAAGTGGTCAAGAGAGTTTAGGTGACTCTTGATATTCTGTAATGTCTCTGAAATTACCCTACGGAGCCAAATATAACAATATTATATTTAAACAAATAAAAAAATATAAATTAATCAAAAAAACTATTAAAATATTATAAACATACTAACAGAATTTAGTAATTTTTCATTTTTAACACATTAGTACTGCGTCGTATGGGAACAGAATTAGATCTTTACCCTTCGCTCATTCAGCCCCCATGCAAAAAGATCGTCTTTTGTGGGATAATATCCAACAAATGAACCTGCCATCATCAGCGCCGAAAAGAGTAAACATTGAAGAACAATTGTTTTTAATATGAAAAGCAATTTATCTAAGTTTGTACTATACACATTATGAAACAGACACAAGAAATAAAAAGTTTTTTCTATAGCCAATATTTTGCAGATGGACTCCGGATTACCATCGGATGTATCGTGCCTGTCCTAATCTTTGCAACCATCGGACAATTTACCAATGGAACGATTGTTTCTTTGGGAGCCCTTCTGGTGGGCCTATCGGATACACCCGGAGCGCCTAGCCATAGGAGAAAAGGAATGATTGCGGGAGCCATATTGACTACTTTAACTTTTATTCTGACTAATATCGTCAATCAAAATGTTTATCTATTAGCAATATTTATCGGCGCAGCATGCTTTATATTCGCGATGTTTGCTGTATTTAATGGTAGGGCTGCCAATGTCGGTCTCATGTGCATTCTGATGATGTTGATCCATGTGCAGATTCACTCCCCCTTTACTGAAGCCATCAACTATTTAGGTTTCTATACTTTAGGGGGGCTATGGTATATCGCCATTAGTCTCTCCATCACTCAGGTACGCCCCTACCGTTTGGCCGAACAGGAGCTATCTGAAACAATTCGTTATGTTGCGGATTATATTAGAATTAAAGCTAATTTCTATGATGCTAAAATTGATAATGACAAGAACTACCTTAAATTAATCGATAAACAGGTTGAAGTCAATCAGCATCAGGAAAACCTACGGGATGTATTGTTTCAAAGTAAACGATCGATAAAAGATACCACAAAGGTAGGCCGTTACTTAACCCTTGTTTTCAATGATATTGTCGATCTCTTTGAGCAAAGTATGGCGGCTCACTACGATTATAACACCATCAGTGAGCGCTTTGGTCCCACTGGCATCTTAGAAGATTTCAAAAATGTAATCTTAAAATACACCAATGAGCTGGATAATTTAGCATATCAACTCAATACAAATACACAGCCAAAACCATTATACGATTTCGATTCAGATCTCAGCCGCCTTCATGCCAAAATTGATCAGCTGGACAAAAACCAGCAATATAGCACTTTTGCTTTAAGAAAGGTATTGATCAATTTACGTGATCTGGTTCGTCGGATCAAAAATATCTATGGCTACTCGCATCTACAACCTGATGATGTCAAACGAAAAGAAATTGACGACGCGAAACGCTTTGTTCAAAGCTCTGCAATTGATTTTAAAAAGTTTCGGGAAAATCTTACCCTAAAATCCACCATATTTCGCCATGCCTGCCGTATGGCGATTGTCATGTCGGTTACTTATTATGTCTTCGAGGTCACCAATATCACAAACAATGTATACTGGATCCTGCTGACCATTATGGTCATCTTAAAACCTGGCTTTGGACTCACAAAAGAACGAAACATCCAGCGCCTCATCGGCACAACGATAGGTGGACTTATAGGTGCTCTTATTCTTTTAACCATCCATGACCCAACCATACTATTCGTTCTTTTGGTATTCTTTTTTTTGACAGCATATAGCTTATTCCGTGTCAATTATGTTATTGCAGTACTTTTTATGACACCGTATGTATTAATTATGCTGAGCTTTGTTAGCGCCAATACGCTGGATGTCACAAAAGAGCGCATACTGGACACCTTTATCGGCGGCATGATCGCTTTCCTATCCAGTTATATAATTTTTCCTAACTGGGAAAGCATGCAAGTCAAGGAATCCATGCGAAAACTGCTCATCGCCAACTATAATTATATCTTTCAGGCATTAAAAGAAATTGCAGGTCAAGCACCTTCTATCACGGATTACAAATTGACTCGCAAAGCTGTCTATGTTGAGACAGCCAATATGGGCTCCACATTCCAGCGTATGCTTACTGAACCCAAAAAGCGTCAAAAATATAGTAAGGAAGTCAATAAATTCGTCATATTCAACCATATTCTAGCCTCCTTTTCGGTGACATTGATGAACCATCTCGACGAAATGGACAACAATTATATTAATAAGGACCACGTAAGGGCAATCCGAAAAACATTGAGCTCCCTGGAGCAATCCATTCAGCTCCTACATTCCGAGGACAGCGTAAACGCGTTTGTTCCTTTAACAATCGAAATCCCCAACGATCAATTTGACAATACAGATATCAGTTCAGTCGATGGACAACTATTGACCGAACAGTTGGACTTTCTGAGTAAAATTGCACAGGACCTCCATAAAATAGTTCAAGATCTACACGCTAAAAGCACAGCAATGTCAGAAAATGAACTGCAAAAAGCTGTAAGCTGATTTATTCTTTAAAATTCTCGACATTTACACCATGAGCGATATGATAACACGGTACGACCTGATTATAGTTGGTGGCGGGCCAATTGGCTTAGCCTGTGCCTTAGAAGCTAAAGAAGCGAATTTAAGCTATCTTATTCTTGAAAAGGGCTGTTTGGTTAATTCACTATATAATTACCCGCAAAATATGACCTTCTTCTCCTCATCCGAAAGATTAGAAATTGGTGATATACCCTTTGTTACGACCAACCCTAAGCCAAAACGTATGGAGGCATTGGAATATTACAGACGAATACAGCAAAAGTTCGCACTAGATACACACCTATTCGATGAAGTACTTGAAATCAAGAATGAAGGCACTGAATTTATGGTCTACAGCAGCAAAAGCACATATTTGACCAAAAAAGTCATCATCGCTACAGGTTTTTATGACATCCCGATGTTGCTTAATATTCCAGGGGAAGAACTTCCTAAAGTTAGACACTACTACGATGATCCGCATTACTACAGCAGCCAAAACGTAATCGTTGTGGGCGCCAGCAATTCATCCATTGATGCTGCACTCGAAACTTATCGAAAAGGAGCCCGTGTTTCTTTGGTGATCCGTGGTAGTGAAATCAGCCGCCGGGTAAAATATTGGGTAAAACCTGATATTGAAAATCGAATAGCCGCTGGTGAAATCGATGTGTACTATAATAGCCACTTAACAGAAGTTACCGCAACTACTGCCCGTATCCAAACACCCAATGGCATGGTCGAACTTCAAAACGACTTTGTGCTAGCCCTAACCGGCTATCGCCCAAATTTTGATTTCTTGAAAAAGATCGGAATTGATATTCCCGAGGAGGCGCCTTGCATTCCTAGCCATAACGAAGAAACAATGGAGACAAATATTGCCGGAATATATTTAGCAGGGGTCGTTTGCGGGGGCTTAAATACCCACCTTTGGTTTATTGAAAATTCACGGATTCATGCCAAACAGATAATCGGACACATTCGCTCGACACTTACTTAACGAGCTGAAAACGTAAACCATTTAAGAAGATTTTCATCATTTTCTTCTGTAAACTGAGAATATGATCGAATTCTTCTTTTGTTGGGAACAACATTTTTTTCATATCCTTTAATATGCCCATACGCATACCGAATAGTGAATACAGAAGGATCCGCGCAGTTTCATTGATATCTTCAACCCGTATCTCGCCAGCGTCAATACCAATCTGGAGAATCTTCTCGATAATTTCTACTTCCCGTAGATAGGATTCTTTAAATACCTGCTCCAACTCATCCGGAAGCTCTTTCACCATTTTCATGGTGTATTCGAATAAATTATAATACTGGTTGATAATCTTGACACGCATATCAATGGAATACATCATAATCTCCTCAAAATCCCCGCCTCTTCCAATGACTTCTTCAATGTCCTCGATCATTTTATCAATAACATATTCGAAAACAGCAGAATATAAACTATTCTTATCCGGAAAATAATAATACAGCAATGCTTTTGAAAAATTGAGATCTTTGGCTATTTCCGACATCGTTGTCTTAGCCATTCCAAAATGTGCAAAGCGCCTTGTCGCAGCTTCTAGAATTTTGATTCTTTTTACATCTGCATTACCCATTAAACATATATTTTTTATCGTTAAATAAACGGTTTATACTATCTTTACCGATTATCATGCTAAAGATAGCTGATTTTTTTGAATTTCTGAAAACTAAAGTCAATATGAAATTAAACATTCAATCGAATATATCTTTAAAACCGTTCAACACGTTTGGAATAGACGAAAAGACAAATTTTCTAATCGAAGTGAATGACAATGAAACATTGACCGAAATTTTTAAAAACAATATTTTTAAAGAGAACTTTTTCGTTCTTGGAGCTGGTAGCAATGTCCTTTTCACCAAAGCATTCGAAGGCTATATTATTCGAATGAACAGCAAGGGTATACAATCAAGAATAGATGGGGACGATGTCTATGTCACAGCGCAAGCTGGAGAGATCTGGAATGACTTCGTTTGGCATTGTATTGAACATAATTATGCTGGCATTGAAAACATGGCCCTAATTCCCGGCACTGTTGGTGCTTCTCCTGTGCAAAACATCGGTGCATACGGTACCGAGTTAATGTATGTTTTTCACGAATGCCAAGCTTTCGATACACATTCTGGCATTTTTGCGACATTCAAGAAAGAAGATTGCAATTTTTCCTATCGGGATAGCATTTTCAAAACGGAACACAAAGGAAGGTTTATTATTACACAGGTAACCTATAAACTGAGCAGAATCCCGCATATCAATACGACTTACGGTGCAATAGAAGCCGAACTTGCCAAAGAAAATATAACGAATCCAAGCATTGCAGATATCGCAACCATTGTATCTAAAATCCGTGTAGAAAAACTTCCTGACCCAAGTACAGTTGGTAATGCCGGGAGTTTCTTTAAAAACCCGGTCGTTACTGCATCCATTTTTGAGCCGCTTCAGAAAAAATATCCTATAATACCGCATTATCCTATGCCTAATAATGAAACAAAATTGGCTGCTGGATGGTTAATAGAACAATGCGGTTGGAAAGGAAAAGAATATGGACAAGCAGGTGTATGGAAAAATCAGGCACTTGTACTAATAAATAGACAAAACGCTACAGGACAGGAAATTTATAATCTATCGGAACAAATTATAAGGGATGTAACCAACAAATTTGGCATAAAGCTAGAGCGTGAGGTTAATTTACTGTAAAGATTTAAAAAAAGTAAAAATACTTTTTTTAAATATGAAAGCAATATAAAAACAGCTCTCACCTTGGCTAATCATCACTTTGAGCTAATTTTATTTACTTAAAGTTAGTTTACGCACACGTTTGCCCTTCTTAAAATAATCTTAAAATTATATTAACAAATCGAATTTTACCATTTTTGGCGCATTATTTGCCTCATACTTAATGAACCGCATTTTATAAACGTACTGTTTTGTAAAAAGAACAGTTATAATTCATTAAGCTATGACAAAGAATGAATTTGACACCATGGTTATTGAGCAATCGGACTCATTAAAACTCTACGCCAGAAATTTTACCAGCGACTACGAAGATGCCAACGATCTCGTTCAGGATACCATCCTGAAAGCTGTAACCTATTTTAAAAATTTCAAAGAAGGAACCAATTTGAAAGGATGGCTTTACACCATCATGAAAAACACGTTTATTAATAACTATAGACGTATTGTGAAAACCAACTCTTTCATTACGAAAGACGAGGATATTTCTAATTCTAACCTCCTATTATCCGCTTCTTCCAATCAGGGCGAAAGCAAATTTGTCATGGAAGACATCCATGAAGCTTTATCCAGTCTTTCGGAAGAATATTACATCCCGTTTTCGCTATACTACGAGGGGTTTAAATACCACGAGATATCCGAACACTTAAACATTCCCATTGGAACGGTAAAAACGAGAATTCATGTCGCTCGAAAATTAATGAAAAGATCACTATCGGCATATAAAGTAGCCTAGTTTTCCTATCTTCGCCTTTTTACAATTACGAATGGCAGAAGAATTACCAGAATACAGCAAAAGCCAACTGGCTTTACGTAACGGTCAGGACAAACCACAGATTTGGGTCGCCTATAGCGGATTTATTTATGATGTCAGCGAAAGTAGACTGTGGAAAAACGGAATGCATTACGAGCATTGGGCCGGACAAAATCTAACTGAGGAGCTCCAAGAAGCCCCTCATTCAGCATCTGTATTTTCAAAATTTCAGATCGTCGGAAAACTGAAAGATCAATGATTATAAATTAAACTGAGATAGGGCAACAAAAGCGTTCAAACGCTTTTGTATGTCCTCTTGGGTCAGATCAACCAAACGATCTGTTCCAAATTTCTCTACACAGAACGAAGCTAGCGCAGAGCCAAAAATCAATGCATTCTTCATGTTTGTAAAGTTTATACTTTTTACTTTGGCAAGATAGCCGATAAAACCTCCCGCAAAAGAATCACCCGCACCGGTTGGATCAAACACATCCGCTAACGGTAGTGCCGGAGCAGAAAAAATCTGGTTCTCTCCGAAAAGAAGCGCGCCATGCTCTCCTTTTTTGATAATTAAATATTTAGGTCCCATTGCTAAAATGACTTTTGCAGCTTTAACCAGAGAATACTCCCCTGACAGTTGCCTTGCCTCAGAATCATTTATAGCCAATACATCAATTTTTAGAAGCACCTTCCTTAAATCGTCCATGGCAACATTCATCCAGTAGTTCATGGTATCCAGAACAACCAGCTTAGGTTTGTGCACCAAGCGCTCCAACGTTGTTAATTGTATTTGAGGTGTAAGATTACCCAAAAGAAGATATTCACAATCCTGGTAGCTCTCCGGGATAATTGGATCGAAATCAGCTAATACATTTAAGTCTGTCGCCAATGTATCACGACTATTCATGTCATTATGATACCTTCCCGACCAAGAAAAAGTTTGTCCCCCGGTGATCACCTGAACACCCGTCACATCTATGCCGCGTTTCTTGATAAGATCAAGATTGTCGTCTCCAAAATCCTCCCCAACAACGCTGACCAACTTGATTTGATCACATAGATATGATGCCGCCAAACTAGCAAATGTACCGGCACCACCTAGAATTTTGTCAGTTTTACCGAACGGCGTTTCTATTGTATCGAAGGCCACCGTACCAATAATTACTAAACTCATAGTTTTTTAATAAGCATGGTAAACAAAAAAACCGGCGTAAAGCCGGTTTCAATATTGCTCCTGAAGCTGGGCTCGAACCAGCGACCCTCTGATTAACAGTCAGATGCTCTAACCTGCTGAGCTATTCAGGAATTTATTTTTCGAGAAATTCCTTTCTCATAGAGTGTACAAAAGTAGTACATTTTAATATTATTTGCAAATAAAATATTTGCATTGTTGCTCCTGAAGCTGGGCTCGAACCAGCGACCCTCTGATTAACAGTCAGATGCTCTAACCGGCTGAGCTATTCAGGAATGAAAAATTGAATATTTTAAAAACCCCGGTTATGTAAGTTATTAAATTGCTCCTGAAGCTGGGCTCGAACCAGCGACCCTCTGATTAACAGTCAGATGCTCTAACCTGCTGAGCTATTCAGGAGTGTTTTTCAATTTTCCCGGAGACCCTATCGCGTTTCCGTGATGCAAGTATCGGAAGATTATTAGAATACTACAAATTTTTTGAGCACATTTTTTACAACTTCCTAAATTCCAATTAGAATAATTTAATTTTATTTTTCTTCCACCTCCACAAAAACCGTTTTTGAGCGCCTAAACCAACATAATCCTTTTTTTTATATACAATGCCTATCATCTAACCAATCGACAATAGCCTAAAATCGATAGCTAAAGCAATACACCTTTCAAAATCAGCGTCGCGACACTAAAATAGATCAGCAAGCCTGTCACATCGACCAATGTCGACACAAAGGGCGCCGAAGAACTTGCAGGATCAGCCCCAAGCCGTTTCATCACAAAAGGCAACATAGAACCCATCAAAGATCCCCAGAGCACAACACCAACTAGGGATAAGGAAATCACCAATGCAACCAATACCCAGTATTCCCCATAGCTATGCGCGAAAGATTGCCAGGCCATAATCCGTATAAATCCCAGCGTTCCCAAAATAAGCCCCAATAACAAACCCGATATGATCTCCCTTCGCATCACCCGCCACCAGTCGCCTAGCGTAACTTCCCCCAAGGCCATCGCCTGAATAATCAATGTTGAAGCTTGCGAACCACTGTTACCGCCACTTGAAATAATAACAGGCATCAGCGCAAACAACATTATTGCACTCGCCATTTGCTCCTCAAAGTGTTCAATAACCGTCGCTGTCAAAAGTTGCCCGAGAAATAACACAATAAGCCAACCGGCTCTTTTTTTCACCAAGTTCTTAATCGACACATCCAGATAAGGCTCATCCAAAGCCTCCGTTCCCCCGATACGTTGCATATCTTCCGTGTACTCCTCGTTTGCTACCCAAAGAATATCATCGACAGTTACTATCCCCAACATTACCCCTTGCTCATCAACAACAGGCAGGGCCACCCGATTATTCATCCGAAAAATATTGATCGCTTCCTCTTGTGGGTCGTAAGCATTTAGCGATATCAGACGATGATCGATCAGTTCACCAACCACAGTATCTGGCTCAGCCATCAGCACATCTTTAATCCGAATATCGTCAACCAGCTTCCCGTTGCCATCAATCACATACAATACATCGATCGTCTCCGAATCCCTTCCGTAACGTCGGATATGTCCCAATATCCGTTCAATGCTCCAATGCTCTTTTACAGTAATATAATCAGGAGTCATCAGACGCCCAACACTGTCTTCTGGATAGCCCAACAACGCCAAGGCTTCAACACGATCTTTGGGCGGTAACAATAAAATTAAATGCTTAATATCATCCTTCATTTCTGAAAAAAATGAGGTCCGATCGTCAGGTGGCAACTCGTTAATTAGAGCACTAATTTTCGCTTTAGAAAGCTTCTTAAAAATCCTGTTTTGAGTAGGAAAATCAAGGATACGAAAAACGTTGACTGCGCGATTCAAATTTAACGATTCTATAAATAGTGAACCATGTTCGGGCAACTCATCTATCAGCTCCTCAACTTCGGAAATATTTAATTCATTCAAAAATTCTTCCAGCCCATCAAGATCTCCACTTGCTATCAATTGCTCTATTTGATTCACCTGCATTTCCAGTTCTTCCATATCTCCTATCGATTTAAAAAGCCTACATCTACATAAAATTTATACGTTACAAAAATCGCTTTTTTAAAGTAAATTCTGCATAAAAAAATAAATAATAAAAACCTATTATCTATCACATCAATTGGAATAAACAAAGCACTTATCTTCCAATATCCAAAATTAAAACAAGACATTTTGTCATCAATAAAAAATAAAGAAAAAAAATGTCTCCGCATCATTACCTACAGTTCCAAACTCCGAAAAGAACGAGACTACTCATCACCTCCTTATCAATGCACTTTCTTAAAACAGATCAAACCTCTAATTGCTATTCCGTGAACATATCATCAAAATCAACCCTCCATAACGGCAAGATTTTTCTATAAAAAAAGCAAACATATTTTCCTGACATTATCCCTAGAATCGCCAATTATTTAAGTATATTCGTCGTATGCTTTAACCTGTTCAATCAAGGGCTCCAAATCAGACTTACCTGACATTTCAGATATCTTTTTGAATAAAAAAAAGCAATAAAAAGCGAGAAACAATAAATTCATAACAAATTGCTATTCAGTATTTAAAAAACATTTATAGAAACTTAAAGTTTACAAAAAAGACGTTAATAAAACTAAAAAAAATAGCAAACACACAATATACGGAAATTAATGAGACATAAAAACATAATTATCAACACATTATCATTATTGTCATTAATAATATATTCACAAAAAAGTTCCGCTCAATTTTTTGAAGACAGCCAAGCCCCTTTAAGTCAAAAATGGTATAAGATTGAAACCAAAAATTTTCAACTTATTTTCCCCGAAGAAATGAAGAGCAAGGCCCCTACCCTAGCTGACCAGGTTAACCGATCGCTGCGTACAACTTCTAGAAATTACAAAATAACACCACGGAAAATTCCATTCATTATCCATAACACGAATCTACAAACGAATGGTTTTGTACAGCTGTCTCCACGTAAATCTGAACTGTACAGCACCGCCGGAGCAGAGCCAGACAATCAGACCTGGCTACCCAATTTGATCCTGCATGAGTCAAGACACGTAAGTCAATTTGACAAATTGACAGGAAAACTACGCGCCCCATTTTTTGAACAATTAGCCCTAGCCTACTATGGACTGACCGTCCCTTCTTGGTATTTCGAAGGGGATGCAACGCTAACTGAAACGATATATTCGGAAGGAGGAAGAGGAAGATTACCCGCTTTTGAAATGCCAATCAAAGCAAACTTTCAATCGAATCACAACTATAGTTTTAATAAATATTTACTGGGATCCTATAAAGATATTGTCCCGAGTTACTATACAATCGGCTATCTGATGACCTCCACTTTAAAATCAGAATTACCCTCGAATTATGAAGCCGACCTCTTTTCAGAGCTTAACAAAAAACCGCTATACCCCTATAATATCAATCGCGTTTTAAAGAAAAAAATAGGTGGAAATAGTGCCTATTTATACAACAAAACAATAGCAAATTTAGATGCCATATGGACTAAAAAAACAAGCGATTATCAATACCAGAAGTACACAGAAATAAACAGAAAAAACAACAATTATTACAACAGCAATTTATTGCCGAAACATAAGAATGGTCTAATCTATTTTATTAAACAGAATCCACAAAAGACCAATGCAATTTACGCCTATGATACGGCAACAAACACAGAAAATAGGCTCGTCAAAACCGGCATACAGTTGACGCCACATTTTGACGTAAACAGCAATTACATCGTATGGGATGAGCTTCATAAAGATCCACGTTTCAACAAGAGAACATACAGCGTCATCAATATCATGAATCTCAAAACAGGGAAAATTAACCAGCTCAGCAAACAGACGAGATATTATTCACCTATTTTTAGCCCACTAGACGAAACCATCGCCTGTGTAGAGGTAGATTTATCCAACGATAGCTATCTGACGCTTATAAGCCTTAAAAACAACACTGTCATCAAACGGATTAAAATAGGCAACGCTGAACAGCTCCAACATCCGGCTTTCAACGCCGAAGGAGATAAAATAATTGGCATACGTTTGTCCCAATCTGGAACTGCCCTATGTGAAATTGACTTGAATAATAACAAAATCTCCAACCTAACACCATGGGGTAACCAACAATATGAAAGGCCACAATACCTTTCAGGTATGAAGATCATCACAAAAGCTAACTTCAATGGTATCGATAATATCTACACTATTGATCGCTTATCTGGTAAAAAACAGCTAGTGACAAAGGCACAGTTTGGCGCCTTCAACCCTTTTTACGACAAGGATACAAGGCAATTATTCTTTAACGATTACCAATACAATGGTTACAAAATCGCCCAAACATCCATAGACACAACATTTGATATCCGTCCCGAAACAGATTATTTTTCGCATTACTATAGCACAGCATTAACGAAAGACAGCATAAAAAACATTGCTTCCATCGCAGGAGACACAAGCCAACACTACCAAATTGTTCCTTATAGTGGGCTAGGTAGAACGTTCAATTTTCATAGCCTTTCGTTAAGCAGCAGTAATTTTGAAAGTTTCGACAATTTTAAACCCGGCGTCTTCTGGTTATCAAACAATATCTTAAACACCACACAAATTGCACTGGGATATGAATATGACACCGACATTCGAAAAGGAGTATACTCGGCAGAACTGACCTACAACAAGTACTTCCCAAAATTCTCATTACGTTATGAAAACAGAGGGCAAATCGCAGCAGCAAGCATCCCTAATAAACCAGACAGTAGCATCCGCTTCGACTGGCGCGAGCATTATATATCCTCACAGATCTCCATCCCACTCTCCTTTTACAGAAGAGACTACGTCTATTCCACTGGATTCAACCTCGCAACAGCTTATCTAAGGCGCTATGATCTTAGCCGAACAGATGTCAAAAACTTTAATTACGAGACTGCATTTCCATTAACATATCAGCTTTACCTCAATCGCAATGCGCGTATGGCCAGTATGGATCTCTACCCAAGATGGGGGCAAAATTTTAGCGTCACCTATCGGCATACCCCCTTCGAAAACAATGCAAAAGGTGAAATTTTATCAGCACGAACAGTATTTTATCTACCTGGATTCATGAGCAATCACGGCTTTCAAATCAGACTGAGTGCCCAAACAGGATCAGGAATTTATCAATATATCAACGATATCCCTTTAGTGAGTGGATTCAGCTACTACAAATATGAAAAAATAAAAAACACGGTATTGGTCAACTATCGTTTCCCCATAGCTTATCCCGACCTTGGTTTAGGATCCTTAGCTTATATTAAACGCGTAAAAGGTGGAATATTTGCCGATTATCAAAACATACACAAACACAGGGAGATTTCACCAAAAAGTTTTGGAGCCTATCTATCGCTTGATTTCAATGCATTCAGATACCCACTTCCAGATTTCGAATTCGTCGTTAAGGGCAGCTATATCAATGACAACACGGCAACGCAACGTGTTGTTCCAACATTCAGTTTAAACTACACTTATTAGGGATGAATAGCCCAGTTAAAATTCAGTGCCAAGGCATAATGATCCGACAGAGGCAGCCCTTTCATATTGGTGAATAGGTTATTTTCTATATTATAATCCCGGGCAGCAAGACTTAGGTGACTGCTGCTCCGGTAAAGAATCTTATCGATAGATTCGCTTTGATTACCGATAGACAACATATGTGGAGGCTTAAACTCATGTCGCACCTCTGGCACTAAACCTCCATTTTCGAGCTCAACCCAGCTGTCAACCAAAGCTGTGGAATCCATAAAATCATGCAGGTTATCATCACAAAAACTATAATGGGCATTAAAGTCACCCATGACAATAAGCGGCTTATCGCTCGAATGTTCCCCGATATAATCACGTAACTGATTGAGATTATCTCGACGTGCGCTTGAAGCTTTCCTGCTATTCTGCGCATTCGCATGAACGTTATAAACATCCAACCAGACTTCAGGAACGATTTCTACCTGAACTAAGGTAAAGCCCTTCGGTGTTAGAAAATCTGCTCCCGTACGTTTCTTCCAGGGCACACGAACAACATCGGTCATTGGAAAATGAGACAAGGTATTGAGACCATCACCAAAGGGAACACGTCCCTTGGTTTTCGTGCGATAGGGATGTGAATTCCCACCCCAATATAAACTTCTATTATAATTGAAATCCTCCTGTACATTAACAATATCAAAAGGATTGATCTTCTTTCCAATTTCAGCAATACTTCTACTTCTACCTGTAATCGCAGAAGAAATAATCCCGGGCAAGCCCGCGACATTATACGTCAGTACCGAAAAAAAACCAGAACTACCTTTTTCTTTACTCTTATTAGCATCCATCAATATCTGCATATATAACCCATGTCATGATAAATTTAGCAAATACAATAAAAACTCACCAGTACTACACAAACATTTACCAGATAATTGATTTAATCTGACATTACATCAATAGTTTAGTACATAATACAGATCTTTTTTAATAAAAAAGGGACAACATATCGTTGTCCCTTTTCTAAAAATTTGAATTATATTAATCTTCAAGTGCCTTCACCCCTGGAAGAACTTTTCCTTCCATGTATTCCAAAAGCGCACCACCACCGGTACTGACGTAACTTACATCCTCAGACATACCAAATTTACTTACCGCAGCAGCAGAATCCCCCCCTCCTATTAAAGAGAACGCACCATTCTTCGTTGCTTCTACAACAGCATCAGCCACAGCTTTGGTACCCTTAGCAAAGGTATCAAATTCAAAAACACCCATCGGACCATTCCAAAGAACTGTCTTAGAATTTTTGATGATCGCTGCGAAATTTGCTGCAGACTCCTGCCCGATATCAAGACCTTGCAAATCTGCCGGAATTTGATCATTTGGTCCATCATATACATTGGCATCGTTTGAAAATGCGTCTGCAATCTGAGCATCCGTAGGAATAACCAGGTTAACACCTTTTTCCTTCGCTTTTTTTACCAACTCATTCGCTAAATCAAGTTTATCGATCTCAACCAATGATTGACCAATTTCACCGCCTCTAGCTTTGATAAACGTATAAGCCATGCCTCCACCAATCAAAAGATTGTCAACTTTATCCAATAAGGCCTCAATTAGCTGAATTTTATCAGAAACTTTCGCACCTCCCATAATAGCCGTAAAAGGTCTAACCGGATTATTCAATACTTTCTCCGCATTTCCGACCTCAGCTGCCATCAGGTAACCGCTATATTTAGCCCCTGGGAAGAATTGTGCTACAATTGCTGTCGAAGCATGAGCTCTGTGCGCTGTACCGAAAGCATCGTTTACATAGACATTTCCCAATTTGGACAACTTCTCTGCAAACTCAGCATCTCCCTTTTCTTCTTCTTTATAGAAGCGAAGGTTTTCAAGCAATAAAACCTGGCCAGCTTGTAAAGCTGCAGCCTTTTCTACAGCCTCTGCACCGATACAATCATTGGCAAACTGAACATCAGTACCTAAAACCTGCGAAAGATGAGCAACAATATGTTTTAATGAATACTTATCAGTAGGACCATCTTTTGGCCTTCCTAAGTGGGACATCAATATCACGCTTCCACCATCATTCAAAATCTTCTTTATTGTAGGAGCCGCTCCCTGGATACGATTATCATCCGTAATATTGAAATTTTCATCCAAAGGCACGTTGAAATCCACACGTACCAAGGCTTTTTTACCTGCAAAATTTAAATCGTCTACTGTTTTCATTATGTAACTTTATTGATTTGGGATTAGGTCGTTTTGTCAAACGAACAGCTAAATATAAAAAAAAGCATTTGCTTTCATTGGAAATAATTATTTATTAATGGCAATTCTTACCTTGGATCGAACTACTCGTCACACAACGTAAGAATTACCTCCATCGTGATAAACCATAATAATCTACAACCATCCGACGATTGGACTCCCTTTGCGAATCAATTGCTAGTGAATCTCAACGCTATAAGGCAATCTCGCCTGCACACCCGTCTGTGCTGTAGCTTTTTTCATGACATCAAAATAACGATAGTATTCGCCCATTTGCTCTTTTGCAACCCAAACTTGGACTTTTTCTTTTGAATTATTCAATATTGAGGTAAAAGGATCCTCTTTCTCCGGATACTGGGACACCTTGTATTTGCTCAAGTTGGCCTTTTTAGCGGCAGCCTGAATAGCGGCATCCAAGTTTCCGAGACGGTCAACCAATTTATTATTCAATCCTTGCGCACCGGTCCAAACTCTTCCCTGCCCAATACTATCAACATCAGCAATGGATAATTTACGGCCGTCTGCAACAACTTTCGTAAATGTACCATATACTTTATCAACTTCCCGCTGGATGATATCCCTTTCTTCCGCTGTCAACGGGCGATCAAAAGAAGTCATCAAATCCGCAAACTTACCCGTTTTTACACCATCGTAATGTACTCCAATCTTATTGTTCATCAGATTTTGGAAATTAGGAATCACGCCAAATACGCCAATAGATCCTGTAATCGTAGTAGGTTCGGCAAATATCGAATCCGCTGCCGCTGAGATATAGTACCCTCCCGATGCAGCTAAATCTCCCATGGAAACGATGACAGGCTTCACTTTCTTGGTCAAGATAACTTCCCGCCAAATAATATCTGAAGCCAAAGCAGACCCTCCCGGTGAATTAACACGCAAAACAACAGCTTTGACTGCATCATCTTCTCTTAATTTTCGTAGTTCGCGGGAGAATTTATCACCGCCGATTTGGCCAGGTCCAGTACCCTCACCGTCAACAATTTCTCCAGCAGCATAAAGAACTGCGACTTCAGATCCACTCGCATCGTCTTTTACCTTTTTATTATAATCCAGTAGAGAAACAAACGATATTTCATCTTTTTCCGAAATTTTCAAACGTTTTCTCAAGTCTGACAAAAGTTCGTCTTTATACAGCTTGGCATCCGCAAGCTTATATTTAACCGCATCGTCCGCATCCCGAACGCGATAGTCATTTGCTATAGCCCGTAATGAATCGGCAGCAATATTTCTGCTCGCTGCTATTTCATTAATAAAAGTACTGTATATACTTCCCAAATATGATGTTACCTGCAAACGATTGGGATCACTCATTTTATTCAAAAAGTAAGGTTCAACAGCACTTTTAAATGTACCTACCTTCACAATCTGCATCTCTACTCCAACCTTATCCAAGAGGTCTTTATAGAACATCGTAGAACTTGCCAAGCCTCTGAAATCAATCGTTCCTTGTGGATTAACATATACTTTATCAGCGATGCTCGCTACATAATAGGCCTTTTGGTCATACCCGGCATTATAAGCAACAACAAATTTGCCGGTTTTCTTAAAGGCCAAAAGTTCGTCCCTGACTTCCTTTAAGCTCGCAAAACCAACTCCGATATGACTAGCATCTAAATAGATCCCTTTAATATTCCCATCCGTAGCTGCATACTTGATCCTCGCCAAAATATCGTCCAACCCAATATTTTTAGTAGAATAACCTGGAAGATTAAGACTACCCAAAGGATTCGCTTCACTTCGCTCTGTAATATCATAATCAAAAGATAGGTATAAAACCGAGTTGCTTTTAACAACAATCTCCTGATCAGAGGACGCCGAGCTGATAATCGCCCCAATTATCCCCATCAAAACAATAAACAACACAACAAAAGAGATCACAATCCCCGTAATTGTTGCCAGTACGTACTTAAAAAATGATTTCATATTTTGTAATTAAATCCGATCCATAAGATATCTTCCAAGAGAAAGACCTATTTTTCACTAAAGGTAAGGCAATATTTTTTATTCACCCAGTCTTTTATTTCATCTACACCACATTTTATTCGCGAAATTAAGGAGCCTAGCCTGAAAGAAATCTACCTATCCAAAGATCATCAATACCCTAAATCCAAAGAAATAGCCGAAATTCAAACAACTAAGTTCCCCAAAAGCTTAATTTAGCATTATGAATAAGATTTATATACTTTTGGGCACTAACCTCGGAGACCGTTTTCAACAGCTTGATCTAGCGAGAAAACAACTTGAAACACACGTTGGAGAAATTATTGAAGTTTCTTCGATTTATGAAACAGCGGCCTGGGGAGTTGAGGACCAACCAGCCTTTTTGAATCAGGTCGTTTTAGTAGCGTCCGAGTTACAGCCTTCGGCATGTTTAAATCTAACACAACATATCGAACAGGAATTAGGACGTATCCGCATAAAAAAATGGGGTGAAAGAGTAATTGACATCGATATACTCTACTTTAATCAGGAAATCATCGACTTGCCCGCACTGCAGATCCCACACCCTTATATCGCCGAACGGAAGTTCACACTCGAACCATTGGTAGAAATAGCTCCGGGCTATATCCATCCCGTTTACAAAAAAAATAACGTATATTTATTGGATAAATGCAAAGACGACTTACCCGTAAAGAAAATTAGCGACGATGAACCATATCGACATTGAACTGATCCGCCAAAACATGTTTGACAACCACGAATTAATCAAACAATTTGTATCCATGTATCTTATCCAAACACCTGTGGATCTCGACAAGCTCCGACACGCGGTAGCTGAAGGTGATCTTCAAAAGATTGGTGATACAGCCCATCATATCAAACCGACAATGGACTATATCGGTGCCTTTCACTTAAAAGAAAAATTTGAGGAATTAGAGACCAATGCAAAAAATGAAGAGTCTCTCGAGGGCCTTCAGGCCACCTTCGATATTATAGATATCGAAATGAAAGAGCTCCTGTTTGAATTGGAACAATATGAAAAAACGATCTAAACCAGATCGTTTTTTTTATTGAAATGCAATGCCGATAATAGGAAATATAAAACTAAAATAATCGGTAAAGCCATAAATTGACCAACAACAAACAAGATCAACGTCATGATCAAAAATATAAAGCGAAACTTATTCGTTTTCCAGTCCATCGAACTAAATTTCATCGAAAACAACCTAATTTCACTCACCAATAGATAACTGGTTAGAAGAATACTAACGATTAATACAATCGGATTTAAAACCAATTGCGGGTACTTGTCTGCAATATAAGGCAGTGAAAGTACATAAAATGTATTCATTGGCGTATTCAAGCCAATGAAATCAGAAGTTTGACGCTCATCCAGGTTAAACTTTGCTAAACGTAAGGCCGAGAAAACAGTAATGATAAACCCTAGATAAGGCAACAGAGAGCCATCAGGAAACACCTTTGTCAATAAAGTAAACATAATTGTCCCGGGTAAAAAACCGAAACTGACCATATCGGCCAACGAATCAAGCTCTTTTCCGATTGGTGATTTAACATGAAGAAGCCGCGCCACCATTCCGTCAAAAAAATCGAATATCCCGGACGCAAAGACACAAATAGTAACCACTTGAATATTGCCTTGCAATGCCATCAATACAGCGATACAGCCACTAAATAAATTTAGGCAAGTCAGTAGATTTGGGATATGTTTTTTCATTTACAGGATCTATTTTATAAAAAAAGCCATCATTCGATTAAAATGATGGCTAAAATATCAAAATTTGATGGGATTACCCATTCATACTGATCAAAAATTCTTCATTTGATTTAGTTCCACGCAATTGACCTTGTAAAAATTCCATGGCCTCTGTAGAATTCATATCAGATAAGTGATTACGAAGTACCCAAATACGTTGTAATGTTTCTTTGTCAGTCAATAGATCATCGCGACGTGTACTGGAAGCTGTGATATCGATCGCAGGGAAGATACGTTTGTTCGCCAACTTACGATCCAACTGTAATTCCATATTACCTGTACCTTTGAATTCTTCAAAGATAACTTCATCCATTTTAGAACCTGTATCTGTTAATGCTGTTGCTAAAATTGTCAATGAACCACCGTTTTCGATATTCCGTGCGGCACCAAAGAAACGTTTCGGCTTATGTAAAGCGTTAGCGTCCACACCACCTGACAAAATTTTACCTGACGCAGGCGCAACTGTGTTATATGCACGAGCCAATCTTGTGATTGAGTCTAACAAAATAACGACATCATGTCCACACTCTACCATACGTTTCGCTTTCTCAAGCACGATATTAGCGATTTTCACGTGGCGGTCAGCCGGCTCATCAAATGTTGAAGAAACAACTTCAGCGCGCACACTTCTCGCCATATCAGTAACCTCCTCAGGACGCTCATCAATTAATAAGATAATCAAATAAACTTCTGGGTGATTCTTTGCAATAGCATTTGCAACCTCTTTCAACAAGTTTGTTTTACCCGTTTTCGGTTGAGCAACGATTAACCCACGTTGACCTTTACCTATTGGCGTGAATAAATCCATGATACGTGTCGAATAGTTTCCAACACCCATATCCAAATTTAAACGCTCATCAGGGAATAATGGTGTCAAATAATCAAATGGCACACGATCCCGTACCTCAGCAGGATTTTGCCCATTGATAGCTTCAACCCTTACCAAAGGAAAGTATTTTTCACCCTCTTTAGGAGGACGAATACTACCACGTACCGTATCACCAGTTTTCAAACCAAATAATTTGATCTGAGATTGTGATACATAAATATCATCAGGAGAAGTCAAATAGTTATAATCTGATGAACGTAAGAAGCCGTAACCATCAGGCATGATCTCCAATACACCCTCATTAACGATCACATTATCGAAATCTGTACTTGAAGAAGTGTTTTCTGCTTTAGGAGTTTGTGTTGCTTTTTCAGGTTGGGGACCTTTATCTGCTGATGGTGTGTCTTCGGTTGCAACCGGGGTTTCCTCTTGCTCAGAAACTTCACGTTTTCTTACCGTGACAGGTTCCGCAGTCTTTACGGTCCGCACACGTTTACGTGTACGTTCAGCATGTTCCTGGTTATCTTCCTCTACTTTAGCTGCTTTTTCAGCTGGCGCTGGAGCTGCTTCCTCTTCCCCACCAGTATTGCTAATTCTTTCGATTAATTCTTGTTTACGCAATTTATCAGCATCTGCGATACCGATCAACTTAGCAATCTCGCGCAATTCCGATACGAGTTTAGCGTTTAATTCGTTAATATCCATTAATGTGTTGTGTATGATTTTTGGATTTTTTTTGAGCTTTTTTCTGAATTCTGATTACACACTTAAACAAGTTTCCATGATTAAATGTAATGAAGAACTTAATGATTTCTTTTAAACCCGAAGTGGATTAAATATTGAGAACCTAGACAAAGAAAAAAACAAATTTTGTTATTTCAAAATATTTCAAAAAAAATATTTACTATTGTAGCTAGTAAAACGATTTAACAACATTTTTAGATTGAATTTTATATTTTTTTTCATAAGTTCGTACCTTTCAAAATTTAAGTTTTTAGATCCCTTATATGGAACAGCAACAAACTAAAACCAATTACCCCGCACTCTACACATTGATTATTGTGTTTTTCTTTTGGGGGTTCATTGCGGCAGGGAACAGTGTTTTTATACCGTTCTGCAAAAATTACTTTCATTTAGACCAGTTTCAATCCCAGTTAATAGACTTTGCTTTTTATACAGCCTATTATATTGGTGCATTGCTACTATTTATTTTCAGTTCAATCGGAGGAAAGGACCTGGTTGGAAAATGGGGATATAAAAAGAGTATCGTTTACGGTTTACTTTTCTCGGCCTTGGGTGCAGCAGCCATGATTGTTGCTGTCGAAGTAAACTTATATGTTGGTATGTTGTTGGGATTATTCGTTGTAGCCCTTGGTTTTTCATTACAACAGACTGCAGCAAATCCATTTGCCGTTTTATTGGGCGATCCGAAAACGGGTGCTTCCCGTGTGAACCTAGGTGGTGGTATCAACTCATTTGGTACAACAATAGGACCTCTTGTTATCGGATTTTCCTTATTCGGAACTTTTGAGCCTATTTCTGACTCCGAGATCGCTAACCTTCCTTTAAACAAGGTTGTTTATCTTTACATAGGTGTTGGTCTATTGTTCCTACTTGCTGCAGCATTATTTAATTTCAGTAAAAAAGTTCCTGCTGGCATTAGTGATGAACCAATGGAAAAGGCTAATAAAGCTTTACGTACATTGATCATTATGACCGTACTACTTTTTGGTATGTTCACACCGGTTTTTCTAAGCTATAAGAGCGATTTAGCCTTGCAGGTAGAGCAGTTACATAAACAGGTTTCAAGTTTAACGGATCAGGTTCAGATTGACCAACTCAAATTGCACATTAAAGAAGTGGCCAAACCACTCGAAATGCAACGTATGCTATGGTTGGCCGGAGCATTGGTGGTTGTGATCGGCGGTTTATTATTCTCCAATAAGAGTGCACAAAAAAATCCAGAAGGCTGGGGTGCAATGAAATATCCACAATTGGCTTTGGGTATGCTCGCCCTATTTATCTACGTCGGTATCGAAGTTGCTATCGGTAGTAACCTCGGGGAATTATTGACATTGAAGGAATTTGGTCATTTGCAATCATCGCAAATTACACCTTATGTATCTATGTATTGGGGGAGTATGATGATTGGTCGTTGGGCCGGTGCCATTACGGCCTTTAACTTGAGTAAATCGACTAAAAATGGATTATTGATTATCGTTCCTCTGATTGCATTCTCCATTATCATCGGAGTAAATACGCTTGCAGGATTTGAAATGTCACATCTCTATTATTACGTAGTATGTATTCTTCTTCAAATTGTAGCATTCTATCTAAGTAAAGAAAAACCTGCTCGTACATTGATTATTTTCGGATTATTTGGAATCATAGCGATGTTAATTGGCCTATTCTCATCGGGTACTATTGCAATCTACGCTTTCTTATCAGGCGGTCTTGCATGTTCAATTATGTGGTCCTCGATTTTCAGTTTATCGATTGTAGGTTTAGGTAAATATACCGCTCAAGGTTCGGCATTTCTTGTCATGATGATTCTTGGTGGTGGTGTTCTTCCTCCGATTCAAGGAAAATTAGCGGATATTATCGGCATCCATAACTCGTATATTCTACCATTAATCGGATTCTGTTATGTTGTTTTCTTTGCGATATTTGTTAAGGGAATATTAACAAAACAAGGAATCAATATTGACGAAATAGAGGCCGAAGGGGGCCATTAATACCCCTCACTAATTGTAAATAGTACACTATTTAAACAATTTTATTACACAGCTCAAAAACTGGCTTAACAATATCGTTAAGCCAGTTTTTTTATATAGTCACCAAACTACAAAAATTTATTTTTTGAAAAATACGCGGATAAATTATGATATTTAAAATTAAAAAATGTATTTTCGGGGAATTGATTAATGAATTGATTACTCATTTTATAACGATAAACACAATTAAAACTACTCAATAATGATAATCATTGCTGACGGGGGATCAACAAAAACAAACTGGTGTTTGTTAGACGATTCGAATAAAAAAATCTACTTCAACACAGAAGGATACAACCCTTATTTTGTTGATAGTGAATACATTGTAAACTCCCTAAAAAAAGGACTACCGCAAGATTTACCTTTTGAAAAAATCTCAGAAGTAAACTATTATGGTGCAGGTGTTCATAACAAGGAAAAGGCACAAATTGTAGTTGATGCCTTAAAACAAGTATTTACTACAGCTGAAGTTGAAGTAGGACACGATCTTCTTGCAGCAGCAAGAGCATTATTAGGAACTCAAGCCGGATTTGCTGCGATCTTAGGAACAGGAACAAACTCTTGTCTCTATGATGGCAAAGAAATCACATTAAACATCGACTCAGGTGCTTACATTTTAGGTGATGAAGGTTCTGGTAGTTATATTGGTAAAAAATTATTGGCAGACTATGTTCGTAATTTGATGCCTAAAGATGTTAAAGAAGTATTCTATAACACGTATAAAATGACAAAAGACGAAATTATGGACGCGGTTTATACCAAACCTATGCCAAATCGTTTTTGTGCTAGCTTTAGCAAATTTGTCTATGACAACAACGTAAATATCGAATATACACGTAATATCGTTGATGAAGCTTTTGAAGCATTTTTCAGAAACCTTGTTAGCAAATACCCTAATTATCAAAGCTATACTTTCAACTGTATTGGTTCGGTAGGTTATAATTTCAGAAATGTTTTGGCTGAAAAAGCTGAGCAATATGGAATGAAAGTAGGCAAGATCTTACGTTCTCCTATCGACGATTTAGTACAATTCCACATCGATAGAGCGGCAGCAACTGCCAAATAAAAAAGAAAAATAATCTTTAACATAATGAAAGGTATTCAATAAAATTGGATACCTTTTTTGTTGCTTTTCCCCCACGCTCTTGACCTTGTGGTCGTCTCCTCCATGAAAATCCCTTGCCAATATTAATTTCCAATAAACTAATTCATACCGTTTTACAAGACATTTTAATGATTTAATAACAGGAATTTCATCGGTACAAAATAAAAGTATCCTTTTTTTGTAAAAGAAGATAACAGATTTATTGAATGAAAAATCGTGGCATACAATAATACAAAAAACGGTAAAATAGACCGCTCATGATCGATTCATTTCAGGCAAATCCGTCAAAGGTGAACTATAGTCCTCAACAGCGGGACAAACAACAAAATCAACAAAGGTCGAGACATCTTTGTAGACATAGATGAATAAACAAATTTATTGCAAATGAAAAGAAGCCTTGATATACTTGTAATCTCAGATTTACACCTAGGTACCTACGGTAGTAGAGCTAAAGAGCTTTTACTTTACCTAGAGTCCGTATCTCCCAAAATACTGATACTCAATGGAGACATCGTAGACATTTGGCAATTTAAAAAAAGTTATTTCCCACAGGAACATCTCAAAGTCATCAAAAAAATCATTGACATGAGCTCTTCGGGCACAGAGGTGCATTACATCACGGGCAACCACGATGAAATGCTGCGCAAATTTACCGATCTAAAATTAGGTAATATCAAGCTGAGCAATAAACTACTTCTCTCACTCAATAATCAAAAAGTATGGATCTTTCATGGAGACGTTTTCGACGCATCCATTCATCATTCTAAATGGTTGGCCAAGCTGGGTGGATGGGGCTATGACAAACTTATACAGCTCAATAATATCATTAATTACTGCCTGGATAAAATGGGTAAGGAGAAATATTCTCTCTCTAAAAAGATCAAAAACTCTGTTAAAAAAGCCGTCAAGTATATATCGGATTTTGAACATACAGCTACTGAACTAGCGATTGAAAAAAATTATGATTTCGTTATCTGTGGACACATCCATCAACCTCAAATCAAAGAAGTTATAACACGAAAAGGAACCTGTACCTATATGAACTCAGGGGACTGGATTGAAAACCTCAGTAGTTTAGAATATAAAAATGGAGAATGGAAGCTGTTCTATTTTGAAGAAAACAAAGAACAAATCCTGAAGAATAAAATCATCGATATCCCTCTTTTCAGCCTGGAAGATCTTAAAAAGATTGTCATATCTTAATGAACACAACGCAGATCTGCATAAAATCAGGAAAACCATACAACAAAAAGCCGAGCTAGCTCGGCTTTTTGTTGTATGGTTTATAACTCAAATGTTGAACCGATTTCCGGCAATGACAATGAAATATCCTCATTTTGGAATTTATCCAAAGCTTGTTGTTTATCGATCGTTATTGGCGGAAATGAATCGTAATGAATACCAACTACCCGAGCACAATTCACAAATTCAGCGGCTTTAATTGCATCATCCACATCCATTGTATAATGCCCACCAATAGGCAAAAATGCCCAATCCAGCTTCATGTCTGCCAGCAATTTCATTTCCATGGTTAATGCAGTGTCTCCAGCAAAATAAATTCGCTTGCCTTTTACAGTAAAGACAAAACCGACAGGAAACCCACCGTATTGACCATCAGGTGTACTATTGGTATGTGCAGCATATACCATCTTTACCGAACCAAAAGGTAGTTGAACCGTTCCGCCCAAGTTAAACTCGATAACTTTATCATCAGGTACCCCCTGTCTTCTCACCCAACCTGCCGTTTCAACAATCGCTAAAACAGTGGCACCGCTGTTTTTTTGAATCGTCGCCATATCTGCCACATGGTCCTGATGTCCATGACTTAAAAAGATATAATCCGGTTTAATTGTATTTACATCGATTTCTTTTGCAAGTGGATTATAGGTAACAAATGGATCTAAAAGAACCCTCGTTCCGTCAAAATCAAACTCCACACATGATTGTCCATAATAAGTTGCTTTCATGATAATATCGCTATTGATTAAACAATCCACCTAGTCCTCCTAATCCACCCAACATATCCTTGCTTGCTGCCTGCATTTCAGCCTGGCTGATATTCTCAGCTTGGGCAATTGCCTTATTCAAAGCAACCACAAGTAACTCCTCCAATTCTTCCTTATCTGCGTTTGATAAAAATACAGGATCGATGGTAACCTCTTTTATCTCTTTGTTTGCTGTCGCTACCACACGGATTAGACCACCTTCCACTTCACCAGACACAGAAATTGAATCCAATCTTTTCTTGATTTCCTCCGCCTTTTGCTGGGCTTGAAATAATTTGTCAAACATATTTATATCATTTATTTCAGGCCAATTTACAAAAATCTGCGCATACCTACTATTGCTAATTTACTTTCGCCAATGCCTCCCTTTTTTTGAAAGTGTCTGATCTTATTGACCAGAAAGAACCTTCAGTTCGCTTTCATTGCGCTTGGTGTCTGCGAAGTCAGGAAGGTTTTGTATTTTTGCAACATGCAAAGCAATCAAGAAAAACTAGTCGCCCATATTTTGGACCAGTTGGATCTAAATTCGGCAGCTATTCCAGCTGAAACCTACGACACATTGATTTCAGATCGCCCTCAACTTGTCGACATCGATGATATGATCTCCTATATCAAACGTATCGGGACTGCTCTCGATGCCATCGATAAAACAGTTGAACTGGTTGAAAAAATTGAAGACGAAACAAGTATTCTAATCCATAAGCTTAAGTTTATTTCGGCCACTGACAGGCCCAAGGTATTGGTGCTAGACCAAATACAGCCCCTTGAAATAAACCGTTCGGCCTATCTGCAGGAAGCCATAAAAATTGCAGGTGGTATTCCGGTTACGACAGAAAATGAAGCCGATAAAATCATTGTCATCGGCCATGGGGAACAGACATTTATCCAAATCCCACAATTGTTGAATACGGCAGCTATCGCTTCATCCAAAGCTATCGAACTCGATCAGGTCTTTATTATGACCAGTGAACAATTTGCACAGATTCCCGGATACAATTATTTGAGCGAACTCGAATCCTTAGCCGAAATTCTTCAACCAAAATATTTCGTTTATGGTCATGAAGGAAACGATTGGCTACAATTTCAACTAAGCTAAAGAACCAAAAATATGGGCATAAAAAAACAGCTCCGCTAGAACGAGAGCTGTTTTTTATGTTTTACAATTTTAGTTGTATCTTCTGCGCAGGACGTTGTATAATTTTTCAACGGTATGCGGCTTCTCGGCCCACTTATTTTTAATCGCATAATTTGTCTGCAAAAACGCGTCCGCTTCCGCGTAGCTTGTAAACCTATTCAATAATTCGACGGCCTCACTATATGCTAAACTATACCCATTGAACAAATCCTTAATAAATAAGAGTTTGTCATTTAAGCTTATTCCTGCTTTAATATCCGTGAGCTTATCGCTATTGCCAGACTGATTCACCTGATAAACACGATTCTGCACGCCGGCTTGTTTCTGTTGAGAGATAATTTCATTTAAGGTCAATGGTCTCGCTGGAGCTTCCTCAATGACCGTATTGATTTCTTCCTGAATTAAAACTTCTTGCGGCTGTTCAATAACGACCTCTTTTGGTTCTTCGATTACTTCTGTAACGAAGACAGTAGGTTCTTCGACTTGCGTAATAGCTTCCTTTTCTGTCGGATAAGCTGGTTCCTCCACTGGGGCAGCTGCAAAAACAGGGGGAATTGAAGCAACTGGAGGAACAACAGATTCAACAACTTCAGGACTAGACTCTTCCGGTTGTATAGGTTCACTTTCAGAAACAAATGGAGTTTCTGGCTCTTTCGATTTTACAGTTTCACTTTCAAAGACAAATGGGGTCTCTTTTTCCTCCACGATCGCTTCCTCATTTCCACGGCTGAAATCTTCAACTGGTTGAGCTTCTTGAACCTCTTTTTGAGGCTGTTCAGCAACAACTTCCTGCGCTGATGTTCGAATGGTCGAAGGTGGGGTAAAATAATCGTTGAAAGCAATCTTCTTACTGTCCAAGGCTGCAGTACTTAAAGCATGCTGCGATTGACCTTCCTGAAGAACAGCCTTGGTCTTGAGTAAAGTTATGTATGCTGCCACAGCCTGTGCTTTCGCTTCCAGTGTTACTAATTCGTTAATTTCGGACAAACTCTCTTGCTCTGACAAGCTTAGATACTGTCCATTTAAATCCTGTAATAAATCGCCTATCTTATTAAAAATTTCCTCTTTAGTACCCATAGTTCTATTTGAAATCACCAATTAATCATTTATAATACTTATACCTTCAATCGACCGAAAAGTGGAAAACTCAATCCTTTGATTTAGAAATATTTGGATTTACCTTCACTTTTTTGCTACCCAAATTTAATATTTAATTCTGATATAATGCCGTTAAGTTACTGTACACAAACATTATAACAAGATTGAATACACTTCGTTGTAAATTATTTGTAAATCTTTCTACAAAACTTGACAGAAGTGCCCTGCCCTATTCCCAAATATCCTAAATAAAATAAACTTTTTTCAATAACACTATCGTTATGTTGTAATATGTTTTTATATTTGCAATGTTATCGTTTTGGTTATGTCGCGTTATGTTACTAATTCTGGATTACTTGACACTGATTTAGAATTGTTAGTGCTTACCAAACTGAGGAAGTTGGAGATTGGAGGAAAGCTTATTGTATCGGAGGTGGCTAAGAGAGATCCTGAGGGATTTATCAAGGTCATTAAAAGATTGATCAGCTGCGGATGGAGTGAATACGAATTTTCCAACGACTACACAGAGGTTAAGCGCTTGGACTTGCCGGATTTTGCTCGTGATTACTATCGCGAGCAATTAAGGGCACTAAAGCTTAACGAAAATGAAACCAAATTTCACAGAGAGTAATCTATCATCATTGGGATTTGATCCCAACGGAACATGGGGAGATAAGAGTCTTCCTTTATGGTCTATCTATTTAGGACACGGCATGTCCATGCACGTGGTCGATTGCAAAGAAGTATTTATTGAGGTTGATGGTTCAATCAAACCGCTGCCAGGTGTAACCAATGTTATGGCGCTTGCTAGTGGCTTGTTGCTGTTCGGTCGGTCGGTGGAGATATCCCGTGTATTGTCTGGTCTGAACGTGGACACTTTGGAAGTCGCAACTGGGGTTTATGACATCGCGCCCGAGCGTGAGGAAGTTTGTGAGGAGGTGTAGGGATGACAATCGAAGAAAACAACAATCTAGTTGACATAGCATCTAAAAAGAAAGATGGTGTCTACTCTAAAAAGCCTTACACCTATGCTGTAAAGGATGGCAAGATGGTAGCTTATGCAGATTATTTCGGTGATGTGTACAGGTGTTTCAGAGGATTCAATTCGCACATAAGAAAGGTGCAGCGCTATGAAGTTCGAGCAACTTTAACCACGATCATTAAAGAATTATAAACCATGAAAAGCAAGCAAGAAGTAATACAGCAACACTATATCGACCTATTGAATGCTGACAAGTTTTTCAAATTGAAGCCACACATCGATGAAGATGGATGGTGCTTAATGTTCGATGAAAAAGGTGAAAAAGTTAGTTTAACATTTAAAGAATTAGGCTTCGAAAAAGATCCACTAGGTAAAACGGTTGCCGGTGGACTGACGCAAAAAGGCCATAAATGGCGGCCTAAATCCCTTGCAGGACTCGAAACAAACAACGGATGGACTATTGCCGATGTAACCAAATTACCTACAGAAGGAATATACAATGTAGGTTACTTTTTGGATGATGGTACTTTTCATTTAGGTAATGATGAAGTTGAATGGTATGAATTACGGGAATATGTAGTTGACTTTGGATTCACCCACTACCAACCCATCATCAAACCCGAAGACCCTATTTATTAACCCTTATAAATCTTAAACAAATGAACTATCATATAACTAGCGACAAATTCCATAAGTCAGGATTCGTGCCTAAAAGCAAGCATTCAGAAATACCTAAAGCTGCCTTTGTAATTTCATATCTAAAAAATAGAGACCGTAGCAATGGATTTAAAACCTGCTTAGGGGAAGGTCATATAAGAACCATAGTGATCAATAATTTCATTATGAGGGGACTTAACTTAAGATTACACGCATGTCTTGATGAAAAACTTGAACTGATTGCTGACAATATGGACCTGTTCAAAAAGTGGGTAACTAAAGAGCTAGGCGACAATACTATACTCCTTAGTCGCAAAGAATTTGAAAAACTTAAATATTAAAACAATGAATAACGAAATAACAAGGCTAACACCTCAGCAAGCAATAGAACAAGGGTACACACATTATACTATTGATCAAACTGACATTTGGGACTCTATCGAACATTTTGCAGAGTATGGTAGACCTGAGTCTTACCCTGACAATAAACTGTTTCTATTGGACAAAAATAAAACAGCTTTCAGCATTAGTGCAGAAACCATTCAAGGCTTACTTCAAGACCACATAGAGAATCAGGAAGATTACTATTGTGAAGATGATTCCCTTTGTGAAGAACTTGCCGAAGCAGACTTTGAAAAGATCGCGGAACTGGTCAATGTTGTTTTCAAAAAACGATTTATGTTCCCGACCGATATAGAGCTGGTTGGAGAAGGAAAGGAGGTTTCAGGTGAATAACGAAAAGAAAGCGCCAGTACTGACACTGGAACATATAGCGCCATATCTTCCGTATGGCATACGTGTTAAAGTTGGTAAGACTGAACGAAATTTAACAGCGGTAAGCCTTGATTCCACATTTGTATTTGTGTCCGCATGGAAAGGTAGTAGAGAAAAGGAAATGGTATCTATTGAAGAAATAAAACCAATCCTGAGACCTCTATCCGACCTTACCAAAGTGATTGAGCATAATGGTGAAAGGTTTGTGCCAGTAGTAAATCTAGGGTGGAATTCATACGACCATATTTTAAAGTCTGGCACTTGTATCAATATTTCTTATGAATACATGGTTAAGCTATTCAAATGGCACTTCGACGTATTCGGCCTAATAGAAAAAGGCTTGGCCATAGACATCAATTCTATCGAAGGAAAGGAGACCAAAGAAAATGGATAAGGAACAACTATGGATCGAACGTCTTCGAAAATATATCGAGGACAATAAGGCGGATAGAAATAATAAGGTATGCACCTGGTGGCTAAGACTTGAATACAACGACGAAACCCCAACAGCTCAAATAAATTATTGGCTAAATAAGTCAGTCGCAAAAGGAATTTTGGGCAAGGAAACTTCTTGTTATTACACCAAATATTGGTTTTTAAACACACTGAAAGGAGAAAAGAGATGAATCACGCAATCTATATTTATTTTATCATCAATGCTTTTTTGGCTGGAATGGAATTCAGTGATAATAAGGGCATGGCATTAACATTATTATTTGTTGGGTTGCCAATTTACACCCTAGGAATAATTTGGCTATACGCAATAAGGCAACCTCTTATTTGGATCGAAAACAAGTCCCTTATTTTGGGATGGTATCGGCTATACTTCACGGATTATTTCAGTAAAATGGATTACCAAACTATTGATGTAAGACGAAGACAATACAGAGGTGAATATGAAAACATAAACGCCAATCGTTATCAGCGTTTCTTTCTCCGCCAAATTGATAAAAAGTACAACTACGGTATTACTAAAGAACCAACAACATGACACCCCAGGAAATAGGCGAACTAATCGAATTAATAATAGGCGATATCCTCACATTGGAAGAAGCAGCGGCTATTGAGTGTATCGATCCGCGCGAACTATCCCGTGTGATAGATGAGGTGATGACTTTCAAATCTCGTCACTCGCGTAATAATTCGGTGGTTTGCCTTCCTTCTAAAATTTAACCAAAAATGATAAACGCATTTATACTACAACATAAACCATTCACACCACAAATAGTAAAGAATCCCGAACCGATTCGTTACATTGTAATAGACCTTTTTTGCGGTGCCGGTGGAACTACAACGGGATTTGCCAAAGCAAAAGACAATGCAGGCAATCCAATAGCTATTATTGCTGCATGTGTTAACCACGATCACAAAGCTATCCGTAGCCATTGGGAAAATCATCCGGAAGTTTACCATTTTGAGGAAGACATTCGAACTCTCGAACTTTCTCCATTGACTGTGATAGTCGATAAATACCGGGAGCTATATCCATGGGCAAAGATTGTCCTTTGGGCATCTTTAGAATGTACCAATTTCAGTAAGGCTAAAGGCGGTCAGTCTCGCGATGCCGACAGCCGAACCCTAGCGGATCATTTGGACAGATATATTACAGCTTTAGATCCTGATTATGTACAGATCGAAAATGTAGTAGAGTTCATGTCCTGGGGGCCATTAAATGAATTTGGCAAACCAGTTAGCATGAAGTCTGGTCAAGACTGGCTCAGGTGGCGAAATCACATTAATTCCTTTGGTTACCGAGACGAATGGAAGGAATTGAACTCTGCCGACTTTGGCGCCTACACATCAAGAAATAGACTATTTGGATGTTTTGCTAAAGAAGATCTTCCTATTGTATGGCCTGAGCCAACGCATTCAAAAACTGGATCTGGCAAACAAGATCTTTTCGGGAACGGCCTGTTAAAATGGAAACCGGTAAAAGACCTATTGGATTTTAAAGATGAAGGCGAAAGTATTTTCGGACGTAAAAAGCCTTTAGTTGAAAATTCCTTAAAACGCATTTATGCTGGATTGATAAAGGAGGTGGCAGGCGGTAAGGATGCTTTTATAGCTCAGTATAATTCGGGAAAAGATAGATTTACAAGCGTAGAGAGTCCATGCAATAAGTTGCCGACTACCAATAGATTTTCTTTGGTTCAAAGGTCATATTTGGTAAAAAACTATTCAGGAAGCCCAAATGATAAAATATCATCAATTGATTCTCCTGCACCAACAATCACTACCATCCCTCATGAATCGCTAGTAAACGTTGAACCATTCGTTTTGACTTCTTCCTATAGTGGTGTTTCAAAATCCATAGAGGAACCATGTCCGACGGTATTGGCTAGCAGAAAACACCACTATGTAGTAAACCCGGTTTTCTTAACTAAATATTACGGAAATGATAAAGGAAGCGAATCAATCAATAATCCACTTGGAACTATCACGACTAATGATCGTTTTTCCCTTATATGCACAAATTGGCTAGATAAACAATATTCCGGAGAGCGAAATCATCAATCAATTGAACAACCGGCTGGATCTATTCTAGCAAATGACAAGCACGCTTTGATGACTGCAAAAGGATTCATCTACAATCCTTCTCATGGTGGACACTCCATGCACATCGACCAACCGTGTCCAACGATTATTGCACGCCAGGACAAAGCGCCATTGTACTTCATTCAGTACTCAATAAACCACAATGTGATAATTGAAATATACGACGGTGATTCGGAGACCATGGTTAAAATTAAGGAGTTCATGGCGCTATACGGAATATCCGATATTAAAATGCGGATGCTTAAAGTTGATGAATTAAAATTGATTCAGGGATTCCCTATTGACTACCGACTACATGGCAACCAGTCCGATCAAAAGAAATTCATTGGCAACAGTGTAGTTCCTCATGTGGTGTGCGCCTGGGCGGAAGCTCAAGGTAAGGAACTTTTAAAATCAGCAGCTTAAAATATAGACAAAATGATAACAGTAAACAGTCTTTCGGGTGGAAAAACATCCAGTTACATTGCTGCCAATTATCCCGCAGACCTCGACGTCTTTGCTTTGTGTTGTATCGATGACCATAATGCAAATGCTCATTATAGACAAAGATACAAGGACGAGAAAATGATTCAGCGAGTTAATGATAAGCTCCAAAAGTATTGCTCTAATTGGCCTGAATTTATTGCCACATCGGAAGATCCACAGATACTCTGGACGATGTTCGACTTGGAACAAATGATAGGCAGGGAAATTATTTGGGTTCGCGGCATGGGATGGGAACAGATGATGAGATACAAGAAAGCTATTCCTAACATGAGTAAGCGATTTTGTACAACAATAATGAAGATGCAGGCAATATTCGATTTGCTATTAATGTATTTTGAGCTTCCTGTAAAGATGAGAATTGGCTATCGTTGGGATGAAATGGAACGAGCTGAACGATTTACTGAGACTTGGAAATATGCCCACGAATGTGAATTTAGAGAAAAATCAGAAACATGGATTCACAGGTGGAAAGAAATTGTGTGGCGTGTTGGTGAATTTCCTTTAGTGGATGATAAAGTGATCCATTATCATATCCAGCAATTTTGGAAAGATAAAAATATTGTTTTCCCTGAAGATAGCAACTGTCTAAATTGTTTTTGGAAAGATCCTCAACAGCTCCGTAAAAACTTCGATAAACATTCACCAATAATGCACTGGGCTGCAATTCAAGAGGTAGTAATGGGAAGAAGTTTTAAAGATAAAATGACGCTATTAGAAGTCAAAAAATTAGGTATTCAATTGGATTTCATGTTTGGAACTGGATCAGGTTGTCAAGCAGGATTTTGTACAAATTAACAACCCCCACCCTAGTATAGTCTAGGGTGGTAAAGAAGAAAACCATGCAATTAAACATAGATTTCAATATCAAATCAATCCACGATAAAGATACCAATAGCAATAAATTGAGCGTCTCAGTGGATGTTAACAAGAGTGTTTTAGAACATCTTACAGCTCTTGAAATGGCTAAACAAGCATTAGCCAACGCGCTCGAAGCATACGTAAAAGTAATGCCAAAAGGCATGGTCACTGATAAGGAGTATGAAGAATTGATAACTACACCACTTAAAAAATTGAAAGGGTTTGAAGTATGACAAACGTAATAAGCCAAACAACCCAAAAGGCACGCAAAGTTCATAGATGCAACTATTGCCGAATGCCTATCGAAATAGGTACAGAATACACCCGTCAGTACAACGAATTTGATGGAGATACATTCGCATGGAAAATGCATATGCACTGCGACCAGATAGCGCAAAAGTTGATCAATTTTAAAGAATGTGATGATGGTGGCGCTTCATCTGATGATTTCTACTGGTCGGTAGTTTACAAATACGAGGAAATAAGCGGAAGATCATCCAACGGCAAATCATTATCCGAAATGTTAGATGTAGTCAGAAAGGTGTTGAGAGTTTAAAAAAATGAGGGCGGATATACTCCCGCCCTGTTGAGTGGCCTCCACGGGATTCGAACCCGCACACCTTTCGGCACCTCTTTGGCAAAGAGGCTTGTCTACCAATTCCAACAGGAGCGACACTCTTTTTTGAATCTCGCACCTGTTGAATATAAAAATAATAATTATTTATTGAATTACAAACATGACCCTCACCAAACAACAAAGAGAAGCGCTCCGACTAAAGTATTCGGGGCGCTTTTTCTATAATAAGTTTTTATATTTTCTTTCAGCGTCCAACAATAATAAAACTATATCCATAGGCTTTAGAAATCCTTTTCCTTCTGAATCAATTACCAAATTAGCACCATTTAAGTCATTTTTAACTTCTAAAGAGCGCCACTTAGCAGGAAATCTTTTATTGTTAGTTATATTAAACTTACCACCATGGGCTGCAGCATTCCTGCAATGGTAAAAAAAATTCGCTAAAGCATCCGACTTAAGATATCTAACCGATGCAGGTAGACTTTCGAATGCCATGACAATTAACATATTTGACATTTTACTTAGCCCCTCAATCCTCCTATCGACTTTGTCTATTTTGGAAACCATGTTATCATCATTTATCAAAATAGTATTTCTATCAAACGAGTTAACAAGGTTTGAGGGGAATAGCAATCTTGGATATTGAGGTACACCTTCTTTTAAATACATCTTCTCATCATTGCGTAGATCAAATCCATCGATATATTCCTCCCAAACATTGCCCGTCCTTAACGTTTTTTCAATCTTTGATAGTTCTGATAAAAAATATTTATTCCATAAAATCGTACTGCCGTAGAAGTTAACTAAGTACTGATAAACATAATGGTAATATGGCTTATCTTTATCGAATTCGTCGAGTATAAACATAGAATTATAAAAAAAACAGAAAATTTAACAACACAAATCTAGGCTTTTACTATTGGATCAACCCAATACACCTTATGATCAGTCAAATTAAGCACATCCATTGGTGAAACATGACATTCGATAATATCTTCTAATCCATCACCAAGAACATACTTCAGGGCTTCTGCAGACTCGACAGAACCCTCCAATATAGTTCCTTCATCCAGTACATATAAATCAGATGTAATCATGTTGACCTTGTTTTTAGTAATCCATTCTCGAAGCTGATCTTTGGACATTAGGACAACTCTTTCTCCAGCTTCCTTTGCTTCTTTTATCTCTTCATCAGCAACGTCTGGAAATTCTTTCCTTACAGTCGCTTCATACAAATCCCAATTGCCTGAGCGTATCGCTTCATTTCTCAGATATAGCTTGCGGCCGTATTCTCCCACTTCACTGTAGTATTGTTGCAATGTTTTCATAATTTATTCTTCTATAAATACACTTCCAAATAGCGCATCATTGTCAATATTGTTTAGGGCTTCGTCTATCGGTAAGATATGCGGCTCCTTAAAAGGTATATTCGTCCATCCCACACAATCTAAAGCAACCAACCATTCAAAAACATTCGGTACCGTAATAGCCTTCCAAGTTACGTTTTCACTATCTTCACAGTCGGATGGAGCAATTAGGACATTATAACCTTTTCGCTGTAGCTCCTTTAATATGCGATGTGTTACTTTTTCGAATCTCATTTAGTTTCTTCCTTTCAAGAACAACCCATCTAACCGCTTTGTCAAACTCTCCTGGCCACTCTTTTAATCCTTCTTCAAGTATACGTATTCCTGCTTCAATTCCAACGCCATCAGCAGCCAATAAAGCTGACTTTTTCATGTGATCAAGATATCCAATCGGAGGTTTATTACTTAGTTTCATACTTAACAAATGTACAATTAGATTTGTTTATTTACTAAAAATGTTAGTAATTTTACATCATGAAACCTCTTGAAGTTTATTGCCGAAATCGCGTAATGTACGTCCAAATGACTGTGCATGATAAAAGCATGGGCATGAAAGACTATCATCTGTATAACAAAAATGGTCTTGCTTTTTACGTTTTCAGGAAATCTCAAGGGTTTTGGGAACTGGCCTATGGTGAACTTGCCGATGACATCAAGGAAGCGTGCATTGATGCGCTTATACTTCGCTTTGATACGGATGTACCCGAGCTTTTTTACCACCATGGCATACGCCAAGTAATAGAGGTGCGCGCAAAGAAATACAGCCTTTGGCATATCTATCTTAATAACGCCTATGTTGGCAGCATCGAGCATGACAAGTATTCAAAAGCTTTTGATTACCATATTGAAGATAACAGCCTACTTACTGACGATCACATTCAAAAGTACATTGGTATGATTCAGAGGGGTGAGCTAAAGTGGATAAAGGATGATGTTCGATAATTTTGAGGTCGATGGTGAGCCACAGGTTTTGGAGATTTGTCCACTTATGGGCGGCTATTTTCATGTGTACATCAATAGAAGGTTTGTAACTAGTATATCTTACACCACCGAAGGCTGGCGAGTTCATTTCAACAATAATTCATGGCTCACCAAAGATGAAGCTGATATATTTATAGAATTGATCGTTTCGGGGGAAATTCCTACGTTATAAAAAAGGACTAATCTTTCGATTAGCCCCTTAACTAAATTATAGACAGATCCATTTAGGACCGGAATATACTTTTGAAAAATGGCCAGGCCTTAAACCTGACCATACAATTAAAATCAACCGAAACGAAACTTCCTAAATTGAATCGATTGTCAATAAATGGACAAATGTTAAAATATATTGGTTTGAAAAAAATAAAAAAAAGCCTTGAGTGGGGAACCCAAGGCTTTAGCCATTATTAACCTATTTTTTTATGAAAAGTACATGTAGTACAATATAAATGACTCTTTAGTTTGAAAAAAACTAAAAAAGGTTGATCATAAGACCAACCTTTACATCAACCATAAAAAATAAAATCTATTAATCGTGTCCTTCAGTCTTAACGATCTTATTGTAAATTCCTAATAATAAAAACGGTGCCGCCCATTGACCGACGAACAAAGCTGTATTATCATCTTTTTTGTTGCAACATTTTAATGCTGCTGAAATTCCCATTGCTGCAAGTGAAGCCGCCAAGAATAAAATCGAGGGAATTCTGGAAGTTTGCTGTTCAACTTCTTTAGTTACTTTGTCTTCATTTCCTGTTGTAAGTGCCATAATATTTATACTTTGGTTTATAATTGAACTACTTTCAAAATGAAATGGTTTAGTTTTATACAAAATAAGGCCGAGAACATGAATACTCGGCCTTAACACGTTACCTAATATTGATAAATGGAGGACTTACATAACAAATATTATTTAGTATAGTTTTGTTAAATAAAAAAACCTTGAGTCTGGGAGGATCTCAAGGTTTGTTAAATACTGCCTAAATATTAAAGTAATTATAATACAATATCGAATAACGTTTGGTTTTAATAAAATAAAAAAAGGCTTCGGGCGGAGAACCCAAAACCTTTAGACCTTTAATTTGAAATTATTAGTCAATATACAAAAAAAAGGCCGAGTTACCAAGCTCGACCTTAACAAATGAAATGTATTTACCTTTAATTGAGAACTTAATAACAGCGAACCTCTTTATTAGTTTTCTTCCTTTGGCTTTTTGGGTCGGAACCCGATAAATAAAAGCAAGCCAATAACAAAAACCAAAGCACCTAATCCTAGCCAAATAATCATTGATCCTTTAGGCTCCTTCTGGATATCATCAATTTTAGTCGATTCCTTTTGCCGATGCTCCTGTGATGTAGCAACTTGCTTTTGGACCTGTTCAGATCCTTTCTTTTCGCTTTCTTCCTTAGCATCCTTTTGCTCTGTAACTGTTTGCTTGGTATGTTGCGTGACTTTTTCGCCAGGAGACTCAGATATCACAGTTAAGGTCTGCTTAAGCGTATCGAGCTTGACCAATATTTTGAAGCCGGCGCTATCCTTTAGTAAAATTTCTGCCCCAGACTTAACCTTGTCAACGCCAACTGAGCCGCCTACTTTCCCGCCCTTTTTCTCGGTTACAGTAGTCGTTTCTGTTTCAGTCACAATAACACCATGATCAGTCTTTATAGTTCGCTGTAGGGTATCTTTTTGCGTTTTCTCGGACAATGAGCTGTCGCGCTTACTGACAACCTCCAAAGAATGCTTTTCAACGTGCTTTGTCGACTTTCGGAACATCCCACAAGAAGCAAAGGCGGTCACTATGACCACCAATGCAATTAGTTTATTTAGCATACTTCAATATTGAGTTAAGCTCAATAACCGATTGCTTTAGGCTATCCAAGCTGTTTACTAAATCAGGCTTATTGAGCCTTTGTTTTCCGTTTGATGAGATCAGAGTAACCGACCCTAATAGCATCAATAACAATACTAATTTTTTCACCTTATTACCTCCCTTATGATCTGTTTTATTTGACTGGTAGTTGTATCGACCTGCTCACGCATTGGTGCCGTTTGCTTGCTTACTTCTTTCTCTACTGCTGGTCTAAGTTCTACCGGTAATTGCTTGCGAATTTCGTCTTGAACCTGCTGGCTCGTAGATTTCAATAAAGCAATATTCTCATTCTTTGCTTCAATGTATAAGCAAATAAATAAGATCAGTAAGGCAGACACGAAAGCACATAGAAAAGCCATTGGATTGTCCTTTATCCATTGTGTAAACTTTCCTACACCATTAATTTTCCTGTCAATGAAATCGTCTTTTTCCTCTGCCATTATTTCCACAAACTAGCATAATAATTAATCTTAGCCCGACGATCGTCAAGGCCGTTATATCCCCCATTCACGGCAAGGCATACAGCACGGATACTTGCTTCCGAAAGATCTTTAGCTTTTGCCCAAATGTTTTTTGCGTCAAACTCCTTTACAGCAGTGGTAAAATAATAGGCCGATTCTCCGATCAGATCGGGGTTATCGTACAATTCTTGACCGCCGTAACGCTTGTAATCGAAACCTCCTGTACACTGCAATGCCCCACCTCCACGATATTTCCAGCCATCACCTGGGCGAGTATTTCCAAGCTCTTTAGCCTTGCGCGGATTACCTAAGCCGTAAACACGTTCTGCCAAATCCCAAGGATTGCCCGCCAATCGTCCTGCTTCTGCCACAGTTACATTTGCCGAATGCCGTCCCGTCCCGAATATTTCCATAATTCTTGGAGCGGTATAGTTCATATTCTCCCGGACAATCGTAAATCCTCCACTTTCATGGTGGATGTTCGCAAAGAAATGTATTGTTTGAACGCGTGTGCGGCCAAACTTAACCGCGAACTTTGACAAGGTTTCCTTTCCGATAATACCGTCGGCACTCGCACCGACGGATTTCTGTAATTCTTCTATGCGTTCTTTAGCTGTCATCTAGTCCCGTCGTTATTGTATAATAAGTTGTTTTTTACTTGCATTACAATATATTCTTTAAAACATCAAACATTCTTTGTCCAAGATTCTGAGTACTGGTAGCATCAAAGTGATATGAGTCAAGCAAAGTACCATCTGACATATCAATGAGATATACAAATTTGTCCTCCTGACTTATCTCAACTTGCGCCTGATGTACTTCAGCAGTGTATTGTGCAGATAATGGTGATATCGTCCCAAAGATGAAAGGCAACTTTGGATTACCAACTATACCTCTAATGTATGAAATGACGTTCTTGAAGTTTTGATAATACTTAACTCTAGCTGTTGCCGTCGAATCTCCTTCACCCTGATGCCAAAGTACTGCCTTGATCTCTAAATCTGGATTAGCAGCAATCGCGTTTAGAATTTTAGTCTTGAATTCCTCAACAAGCTTTCTTCCTTGCGTTATATCCTCAGTATAAGGTGTCCAATATCCACCGCCATTTGTCCCAGAGGGGTCAATTGCAGTTCCTCCAACAGCCCTTTTTACAAGATATATTGTTCTATTTTTATTTTGAGCAAGAAGATAACTTGCAATAGAATCGTAAGCATATAGATTTAAGGTACTCGCTTCACCTGGTGCACCAGCTCCTGTATTTACCCCATACTTAAAAGGTGCAAACGCTTTCGTCTGATCATTCCACATCATGACATTAGGTACGGTATTGTCATTGTTCAGAATGTATGAAGGTAATTGCGCGATTGGAACACGCCCTTCTGTATTAGATTGCCCGGATACGATAATACCATACTTTTTAGTTGCAGATAAGTTAACTTTTGCAAGACCACGTTGGAAGATATTTGAAGCTTCAAAATCACTTGGATTCATCTTTTGGAACTTATCATCCGTTTCAAGATCTTTCTGTAAAAGATAGTAAAGACCCTTATTGTAGTTAATAGGTTCACTTTCTTCAATAGTCGCATAAGCTGTTCCGTAATTACCATCAGCATAATCCGACATGCCAACAAGTACATCCTGTGTAGCTATGTATGTTCCCTCTTTAAAAGTTCCTACGGTGGCTGTGGTGGGTCTCAAAACTGTTGATATGAATAATCCTTCGAGAGTATAAATGTTCAGATTGGCAACACTACCAACAGCTGTGTATAAGTTTACTCCATAATTAAGTATCTGGCTTTTTCTCAGAAGGAATTTATCAGTACGTTTATGTCCATACGTCGTACCACTCACAGCACCAGTTGTAAGATAGTAAGATGTTAGATTGAAAGGAATATGCTGCTCAGGATCTAATACCTTAGCCCCCTCAAAAGCTACATCAACGTCAACTGTCAATCCATTTGTTCTTGTATTCAATGATGCTAAAGACAAATCCTCAATGTACTGTATTTTTACGTATCTTACACCAATATTACCCAAAGTATAATCTACTAAGCCAATCTTACAATCTTCAGTAGCTGTATATACTTTCTCAAAGAATTGATTTAAATTACCTGATTGAGGATAAAGATTTTGTTTAAAAACTCCTGCCGCATCGTAAATATTGGCTATCGCAGCACTTCCAGCGGTATTATATGTATTTACCCCAAACAATAGCTTTTGGCCTTTTTTAAGGTCAAACAAAGGAGTGCGCTGCATACTATAATTATTCCCAGTATTGGGTGCTCCTGTAGTATAGTAGTAACCATCAACCCAATTATTGATAATTATCTCTTTTTTACCATCTTCAACATTTTTAATAGCTTTAAAAACAGCATCACCACTGGTGGCATCAGTATTTCCTTCTGCTACCACTCCTGTTACTGGCGTGGTACGCAACTCCTGCATCTTACTAATCTTCCAAGTAAGCGCAGTACCATTCCAATACAACATACCATCATTCCCTTGTGGAATACCATCGGTACCAAGTGGATTCTTTAAGACGGTGTTGTTATACTTCCAGTAACCCCACGACGCGTCAAACCAACGATTTTGTCCAGTCGGCCCAGCTGGCAGAGCGACAGCAGCTGCAGCAGTCGTACCCCCTTGAATAGCTGGCATAGACTCGCCATTAACCTCGACAAGTTCATTTAACCGATCAAGCTCAAACTTCATAATCGGCTTTGACTTATTACCGCACATCAAAAATTCCACGGTTGTTGGATCTTCTACCTTCTCCGCCCCATCTGGCCAAGGGAGAGCCTTTCCTTCTTCTTCTTCTGCCATTTCTTTATTTTTTAGTTGCTCATTATTCTATTAAAATGGGTTGGTTTGACTTGTATTTTGAACAAAGTCGACCACCAATCCATTGATATAATTAAAGTGATAATACACTGTCGTAGATGCTGTATTTGCTAGAGTGATTTTCCCAGTGAAGCCTTTTTTATTACCGACATATATATCACCCTTACGGATGTGAAGGGCCACATTTTCATTTCCTCCATCAGCTTCGATTTCCAAACCAACATTAAAATACTGTCCGATACCGCCGGGCAATGCAGTGTTTATAGTGTTATAAACTGTTGCTGCCGCCGCTCGTGGCTGACCTAAATTGTCTTTATACAAATTCCACGAAAATTCCCGTCTCTCACCTGCGACAGCTCCATTATCCCGCATGAGGAAATAATCCTTCGTCATATAAACCGTTTGGCTATTTATGTCCCAAGAGCCGCCATTTGGGTTTGTTCCAACCTTTAGCGCGCTAGCTGTAATAGTAAATGAACCAATTTCGCCTTTAGTGGCTTTCATTGATCCGTCATTTAGCACACTGAAAGGAGCATTTGCTCTATCTTCTTCCGTCGCCCCTGCCCAGAATCTTTGCGACTGATTGCCGTTATCCGCCAAGCCGGATATTCCAGCATTTACAAAGCCGTCTGAACCAACTGTCACCACTTGAGCAAACAGTCGATTTGCATTTATCATATACGCCGATAGAACATCGGTCTCAATTTGCCCTCCACTGATAAGGGTAAATCCCTTTGTCGGGTTGAATGTCCGTTCGCCTTCAATTACCGTCGTCAGGTACCCAAAATTGAAATGCCAATATCCTGGTTCACCATTGGTCGGAATTTGCTCAGGCGATAAAACCCATTCACCTGTAAGCGCTGTTTTGCTACATTTGGCAGCTAGGTAGTAACCCTGAGTTGGCGTTAGTCCCGTTTGCGAGAAAGCGGTAAGATTCCAGATATTCCCAAGTCCTTCAATTTTGAATACCTTATGGATCAAACGGCCGGCCGACATGGCAAAGCTGTTTGGATCACCACCGGCATTCGTAGTAATCAATACATCATCCAAATCATAATACATGGATTCCGTACCGAACCAACCAGCGATTGCCTGCTGCATGGCATTCTCAAGATTACCGTCAGGATCAAGTACTTTAGAACGGAATTCTGTCAATGCCTGGATGTTCCGACGATCACGTTCCCAAGATTGTTTGTTGTATTGCGTAACCACCTCTTTTTGTTCCTTGATATCGTTTTGCATCTTCTCAAGGAAAGTATATGTGACTTCATTGCCGATGACGGCATCGAAGGACATTCCATTTTCGATAACATCGGGATATATGGCTGGATAGCTTACTTCTGTGATACGTATTTCAGCATCAATACCTTTTTCGGCATCCTTCAAGCGAATTATATCGCCTGCATCTAAATTGGTGTTGAGCCTAGCCAAATGGATAAAGTCCACTTCAAGCTCATAAACCACGCGTGGGATGCTATTGCTGTCCAAATATTCCTGACGTTTGGTAGTCAATTCAGCTGCTGCAGCATCAATATAACTTTGTGGCATGCGAATGCCAATCAAAGTATATTTATCGCCTACCTCAGCATGTACAGTCTCAGTTGGGAACCAGTTATCGTTGCCTTCGTCGTTAGCCTTAAACCGAATCGTCTTGCTTGCGTGATTGTAACTTGTTATCTCGAATTGGTTTCCTTCCAACAGGCCCGATTTGAAAACTATATAAGCTGTTTCCCCTTCAATTTTTTGACCATTGAGATCAAAATCAATAGAACTATCAGAGATGGAGAAAAGCTTTTTATCTATTTGAGCTACGGCCGTTACGGTACCTGTTCTTCTAGGATAGATCTCTTCATCAATAAACTCACCTTCACGGATACCGTATATACCTGTGTTTTTCTCTACGTAACCAGGAATAGTAAAATAATTGAAAGTACCCTCAGGGAGATTCTTATCACCTCCACGCGCGTATGCCCGAGTAACGATCTTTTTATCCTGCAAGCTTTTTCGGGTAAGGCTATACAAGCCTTTTCCCTTTCCGTACTCGAAGGTTAAAGCGCGCGGAGTGCCCACGGTTTTCTTTAACGATATCACCTTTCCTTTGATTCCCCATTCAGCCTTAAAAGCTTGGGCAACCATGGTAAGAGCATCGAGAATATACGTGCTATCAAACTCAACAGTAACACGACCTAGATCTTCAAATTCACCCACGGACCAGCCAGACGACTTGCTGTTGGTGCAATCAACGAATAAGTGTAACCATTCCTCGGCGGTACCGGAAAAGGAAAACTTCCTTGCTCCAAGATGGACCAAAAACAAATAAGCCAAAGTATGACGCGATCCTTCAAATACAAAATCAAACGACGATACGAATCGGCTCATCTTTTTGAAGTCCTCAACCTGGTTCAAAGTGTATTCCTCGCCTTTGTACGTAAAAGTATCGCCCACACGCAAACCCAAGGAAGCAACATTACCATAACTAAATGATAGCCCATGTTCAGCCATTACCTTGTTGCTGTATTTGGCAGCATTCAAGGGAAGCTTGATCGTATCAACACCGTTTCTCTTTACCTGAACTTCCATTAGAATAGTTGTTTTTGTTGTTCGAACTGGATCGGCTTGTCGGGATATGACAAAATCAAGCCGTTCACATCAGCCAAATAAAAATCGACTCCTACAGGTGCGAAGTTGTTTTCCAATACGAGTGTGAAATCTGTATACATATAGCCGATCTGCTTCCGAGGGTTTATCACATTCAAATCGGGAGAGCTAATGTATCTAAGTGCGAAAGATCTTCCCAACGCATCCACTCGCAAATTGAAACCTTCGGGCTTGACCAATATTTCCAATAGAGCGTCTCTTTGATTTTGCAAATCGGTGAGACTGGTAGATTTCAAATAGCACTTGATACTGTATTGGATCGACTGGAAGTAAGTCGGTGATGTTGTATCATAGTCCTTTCCATGCTCGTCAGCCCAATCATGATATGCACGTTCTTTTGGAGTCGGTAACTTTAGTAATTCACTCCATGTGCCGCGCTGGAAAAACAGCCCGAAAGCAGTACTTGCAACTTTATTTTCTATCTCGAAACTCATTTTTTAAACTCCCTCACTTTAGCATTACCAAATACTTCCTTAATCAGCTGACCTTCCTTTATTTCCACAGTAACAAAAGAATGTTCGACGGCAGTCAATTTGACTACGCCGCGTTTAGTATAGATCTGGCTAACTTCATAACCATTCACTTCGATGTTTACCTGGCCACCGAGAATCAGTACAAATCGGGGATTGATTACTGTATGAACTCCATCAAAGTAAATCCCCTCCGACTCCAACTCTTTCCGATATTTTTGAAGCACTTCCAGTGTAAGAAAATCAGCATCCATTGCAAACTCCACACCTTTTGGAGATTTGAGTAAGCGGATAAGATCGGACGCAGATCGCGCTTCGGTCAATCTTTGCAATCCCCAAACACATCCTTTGTGCTTTTTAACCAGATTATATATTTCTTGACTAAACATTAGAATCGTCCTCCTAAACTTTTGTTGATTGATTTAAGTTCACTTACCGCTGTATCTAGGCGTTTAACTGTTTCCCCTGTGTTTACTTGAATTGCATTTAATGCGGTCAACTGATCTAGCGCAACCGCCAATTGCTTACCCATTGTAATTCCTTGGGATTTGCTTTCATCAAATGACCTTTTTAGCAACTCTGTTTGGGAACGCAAAAGCCCATTGTTTTCGCTTTGTGTTGCTTCGGTAACTTCTCTTTGAATCGAGCCTTTCAACCCACCTCCAGTAGAAGTGCCATCTTTGCTTAACCCTAACTGTTTGTAAGCCTCCTCCAATGTCTTTGTGAATTCAGTGCCGGCACCATCAATTTTATCTTTCCATACCGAAAAATTGAAACCCGTCAAAGTGTTGTTGTTGGATTTCATGTAGTCAGCAAGTTGGTTCACCATGTCATTTACTATTGGTTCAATCATCTTCAACTTGAGCGAGTTTACCAAAGCATTTTTGATGAATTTATCAAAGGTTTCATCAAGGGAATCCACGGCACTTTCACCAGCTTCGAATGCAGTAACTAAAGCATCCGCAAGAGAAGCAGAAAGATCCTTAAAAGTAGTTTGAACTAAATTTTCTGTAATTGATTTTTGGATATCCTCGATTTGCTTGTTTATCGAATCAATTTCATCGTAATAACCCCGAACTTTTTCCTTATCTGTCCTTTTCTTGTCTTCCTCGGCTTTAGCCATTTCCGAAAGGATCCGTTGTTGCTCCTTGAGATTGGCAATTGCCTTGTCGCTGTCACTGTAGTAGTTCTCACCTACACTATTGGAAATTCTGCGCTGCAAAGTATCGTATGCTTTTCCAAGACTGTCCAGTTGGGTTTTGTATGCATCTATCTGTTTTTGAAGCTTCTTATCTTTAGTATTGAAAAGGTCGAGTGCAGAGGTTAGGGTTTTGATGGATCCACTGATGATTGAAATTGGGTTTCCACTGGCAATCCCAGCCGCTAACTCTCCCATACCTCCAACAAGGTTTCCAATTTGATTTACTGTGTTTTGTAAATTGTCGCTAGCGCCAATGGAACCTAACAATCCATTTACATCGCCAATAATTTGTTGAGCATTTTTAAGATCCGAAGCCAATGCGGTAAACATATCTTTTTGCGCTTGTTTGGCCTGATCGGAATCTTTACCGTATAATTGAACTTGCTCTCTGTACTTTTTCAAAGCTCCTGTGGATGCAATCCAGGATTTATCTAAGTTTACTTGAGCTTCTGCATTATCAAGTTGAAACGAATCTCTTTCAAAATCCTTGTCAGACATTCCTTTACCCCGCATCTCCAACAATACTTTCCGTGCCTGAGCTATTGCGTCGAATGCAGCTTTTTTGCCAAGGATAGAAAGTCTATAGAACATTTTTTCCGTATCGGCTTCACGTTCATATTGTGCAACCAATATTGCGCTTTTCTCTTCTTGCAACGATTTGTGCAATTGGGCCTTCCTTTCCTTACTTGCATTTTCACCCAAAGCTGAGAAAGCATCTTGATATTTTTTCTCAACTGAAAGTAGTTGATCGTTATAGGTAGAAGAAAGCTTAATAGCGTCTAAATATTGGGAGAGGTTTCTTTCAGTTTGATCCTTTTCCCAATCAGCCTGCAGCTTTGTAAGCTCAGCCAGGCGTTCTTTTTCAATATCGGCCATTTTGGTAGGATCAGTCTCCAACAACTTAGACATTTCCTCCTCGATCTTTTGACCAAAGGTTTTAGTGATATCCAACTCAGCGCTATATCTCTCATTAGCTACCCTAACACCATGCTCTCTCTTTAAATCCTCGTATTTAGCATAGTTTGAATAATCGTCTTGATATGATTTAAGAAGGTGTGCCGTCTGTTGCTTGTATACCGTATCATTAATAGCCCTCTGTTCTATAGGATCAACGTCGCTAACATTTAATGCCGCAACTGGGGTAAATCCTTTCTTCCCTTTATTTTTATTGTTAAACTCAACTATTTTTTTATTTTCTTCCTCTAGAGTTTTACGAACCTCAGCAAATTTGTCTTTCAAGGCTTGAATTTCGGCCTGATCAGAATCCAGTCTCTTTTTGGCGTACTCGCGGTCAATTTGGAGGAGTTTCTCATAAGCTCCATTTCTTGAATGGAGAATTTGTTTGTAGAGGTTTTCTTGGGGAGAGGATTTGGTGGTTACATTACCTTTTGAATCACCAAAAATGTTTACTCCCATTTTAACGGCGTTTTTTTGTGCTTGCTTAAGGAAATCAGAAGCTATTTTATTTTGGGTAATCTCCGTCTTCTTAGCTTCTTCTATAACTGCATTTCTAGTTGCATTACCCATCCTAAGCATATCTTTTTTAGCTTGAGATTCTGCCTTGTTGACATCATATCTAGCGCCTGGCCCAGATAGACCCGGCATTCTATTCAATCCATCAACGAATTTTTGCCAACCAGTAAGAGATTCTTCAGGGGATTTAAGTTTTGCCATCTCAGCTTCATAAACTGCCTTGGCTGACTCCTCTAACGCCTTGTTGGCAGCAGCCTTATATAGGGTCATTTTCACATAATTTTCAGCGTTTTCTGCTAAAAAATTCTCAACCTGTCCAAACGTTTTTACTTGACCTGTTACCTGACCTATTGTTTTATTATATTCTTGCAGAACAGATTGCTTTGAGATAATACCTTTTTTGGCTAAAGAAACAGCAAGTTCCAGCGTTTTGACCTCTGTTACAGCCTTTTTGTATTCAGCACTTTTTAAGCCTTCGTTTAATGATTTTTGACTCTCTTTTAAGGCGTCTATAGCTTTCTTGCCCTTGAACAAGGATGAAATCCATTCCCCAATCTCTTTACCGTAAACAGTAAGTAAGGTTATTCCAAGAGACATTGCAGTTTGCCAGCTCAATAAACTCCCTAATAATTGTTTCCAAACAGGAACACCTTTTTTACCAGATGCATTTAGTTCTTCATTTTCAATTCTGATTTTTTTTATCTCGTCCGCAAGAACAGGAAGGTTGTTGGAAATCGCCATGAACCCCGTTTGAATAGAATAGGTAAATGCAGGAAGTTCGCGAGTCAGTTGGTTGATGCTATTTTGAATACCGTTCCACCCTCTTGCATAGTTACCAACGCCTCTTCTAAAATCTCCAAGGCGGTGCTCCACGTTCTCTATCTCTTGCCTCAGGGCTTGATGACGTTCAATCATCTTATTGACAGCAGGATTGCTGCCATCCATGGCACCGCCGGTACGAATAATTTCTGCAGTAAGTTGGCTATATTTTATCCTTGCTTCTTGAAGTGAACCAGCAGCTACATTTTCAAGTTGAACAGCTTGTTTAATATCCCTATTAAGATCTTGAAGAGAAACGGCAACAGCCTTCTGACTTTGGTTAACCGCCGTAAGCGACTTGTTATATTGATCAATAGATATCTCACCTTGCTCAAATTGGGTATTTAACGCTTTTTTAGCAGACGTTAGAGAGTCTGACTCTTTTCTTAAGGTTGTATATCTGGTTGCCAAAGATACAGACGCATCACTGAGTAAACTTAAATTACTCAGTGCGGTCTGTATGGCGTTAAGGTCATTTTCTGATATGGGTGTTTTCGACTTTAAATTCAGCTGAATTTTCCCAAGGGTATCTAACCTCTTTTTTAAATCATCAATCTTAGATATAAGCTCATCGGCGTTTTTTTGAGCATCCTTAAAACCTAAATCATTTTTGGAAGATACGCCACTCCCTTTCAACAATTCGCTAATTTTGCGTCTTGCCTCATCCTCATCTATGACTACTTTATACCTTAAATCACCCATAAAGCAAACATAACAAAAGTGATATGTAGGGATAAGACTTTGTGGTTGTCCGATGAGGCAATGACAACGTTAACCTAAATCGTTCAATATTTGAAACATATCACCTTCTTTTACCTCGCTCTCTGTACTGGATAAGTTTCGTACTCCATCTTCTTCTAAAGTGGGCATCACAAGGCTGTATAACAAAAGATTCTGGTAACTAATCCTCCACTTAATATCCCATTCACTCCATCCTTTGGAAAGAATAGCTGAGTTAATTATTATTGACCAGCAGCTTCCGGATCCTGGGTAAGACTTAGATTTAGGCTTTTTAGCAAAACCATAATATCGAAAAAAGCCCCAAGGTCTAACCTCCCGTAGACCTTCTCAACCATTTCGTTTAACTCAACATAGGTAAATTCAAATGATATAGCCCTGAGAAGGCTTTCGGATGGCATCTTGTCGTAAGGAGATGTCGCTAATCCGATGACTTTAGCAAGCTTATTGGTGTTGTGCTTTATAAGCTTGGTAATCTGATCAGAGTGGTTTAGATTTTCGATTTGCTCTTTGCCGTACATTTCATCTAACTCTGCTGCGATCAATTGTACTTTACCAATTGGTATTCCTTTTAACTCTAATCGAATTTCTTTGGTGAAACCTAAGATAGACCCGAGTATGCCAAACTTGCTTACCTTTACCGACCCTAAATATATACCGGTATCAGTAATAGTTTCCGCTATTTTTCTTTGTGTAATTTCTTGCATTTTGGAAAGGTAAATGGCGAATTGCCGTTAAAAATAACCCCTACTCGCCAACCTTTTCCACAAGAGTGGTTTTCGGGGTAAAAACGTGGACTGTGGTTATGCCACAGCAACTTTTTCGTAATACCATGGAGATACCGCTACCCCAGTTGCATTTGTAACTGCTTGCGCTTCAGCAGTAAAACCCAAGGCAACGAAAGCATCCCCCTCTTTGGTCATTGCATTCTCAATCCTACCAATTACAGAGCCATTTAAGATAACGAAAACCATTTTGAATCCGTTCCAAGGTTTGCTTGTAACACGAACAGCAAGATTAACTTGCGCGGCACCATCAATAGGAGCTTCAAATTTGGTCGTGGCGGTAGAAGCAGCATCTCCTTTGAGTACGAGATCAGCCATTTTTGGATCTAAATTCAAAAATTTTGCTGTAACACTCGCTCCGTCTCCTTCTTCCCCTACAATTGCAAAAATACCCGCCTTGTCTTCAACCTTTACTTTGGTCAAGGTTTTTTCTGGGATGTTCAATGTCGCAGATCCCATCTCAATGTTTTCCCCTTTAACCCAACCTGTGTCCGGTAGAGTCCCATCCGCACTTACTGGCGCAAACTCAATTGACTCAACGCCTTTTACAATAAATTGTGCCATATATAAATTCTTTGTTAGAGATCAACGAGAAGCATTTTGCCCTGCTGCTCGCCGATAGTTAATATTCTATTTTTTAGTAGCCTGTGTTAATAATCCGTCCGCAGGAAATTATAGTTCACTTGAATATTATAATACCAATCCGTGTTAAATCCCTTCAATTCCCCCGGATTACGCAGAGAAAGAGAAAAATCAAAACCATGATAATCATCTAATGCAGCAACAATCGCAGCACCGACGGTATACATCCGCGTGACGTCAGGTTGAGTATTGTCTTTTGCTGTTGGATTTTCAGCGGTTTGATTCTTAAGATTTGGAACATGAACGTTTATGTTGAAAATTCCCCATTGCTTTTGCTCAGCATCGTATATCAACGAGTTGGTGATGATGTCCTCTTTGGTTGATCCCAAACGGCGCTGAGCTGTCCGAAGTTCACCTGTAATCATCGAGGGAATACCAGCGACAATAAGAACGCCTTGAATATCATTCATTGCATCGAACACACTCTTTATCGTCTTCCTCATACACTTATCCTTTCAAAGGCTTTATCTACCACTTTTTCAAGTTCATTTTGTGCCAACGTAATAACTGTTAAACCTCTCCCTTCAACCCATCCTGCATACTCTTTCCCAGCCACAACGATAATACCCCAACCCTTTGATGTTCTTAATTGAGCGTAAGCAAGTTCTCTGCCTTCCTTTAATCCTGGCTCTTTGTCAGTTCCATATGGACTTAGCTCAAAATCTTCAAATAGAACTTTACCATCTTTAAAGATTATCCCACCTGTACTGGAACGAAGTTGCCCTGTCTGATCGTCATATCCTCCACCCATCCTCATTGTAGCACGTTGAATTTTCAAAGCTTCTGCTAAGACCATTTTGAATTGTTCAAGAGTTTCCGCTTCCACTCTTCTGAACTCCTCATCAACAATAGCGTCTATTTCCGCTGGGGTCATATCTAATTCGAGTCTAAACATACTTCAAGGCGCTATACATATCCTTTGCAATGAAAACTTCCATGATGAAATAAAGCAATGGGTTCTTGCCAAACTATCACATTACCCCTGTCGTCATATGCAGTAACCAGTTCACCAATCAATAATTGAGGGGTGTCCTCTGGAAATGCTATAACATACGAAACATCGACTTCAACACCATCTTTTACCTTTTTCAATCCGGTTCCTTTAGAAGGTACAAATCGACAAGGCAGCCCCTGCTCCTTGGTTTCACCTTCTCTCACTAATATATCAGGATATTGTCCTTCGAAATTCATACTTTTCCCCTCTTTCTTGTTTAGTGAGTATTTGAAAGGTCAACAAAACCCGATGTAACTGGCGTTTCATCAATCCCCCAACGGAGCAACAACCTGAGCCGTAAAGCTTCCAACGCTGTAGCATCCTGCTGGGTTAGTTGGTAATCCAATTCCTTGACAGATTTAGGCCGTGTTAAAAGGAAATCAATCAACCCTGCCCGGGAAAGATCCAATGCTTTAGTCTGATCTTGATTTTGGGGCTCACGTTCCGCTACAGGATCCAACCCATTTTCCGCCAACATCATTTCAACCGTTGCATCAGGGAACTTAAACCCCATCGATGACACTAAGACTTCCTTTACACTTGCCATATTATCTAAATACGGGTAATTACCCTTTCTTTACCAAACCACGTTCAACACACAAATCCAAACGATCCTGAGGAAAATGAGACACATCATCACCTTCAACCCATTTCTGGCTGAAATTATCTTTATCGGCAAATGGAGCGATGACAGTGTATTTTTTCTTTACTGGTTTGGTTTCGCCTTTTCCCTTAAAAGCTGCAGCATCCTTCTGCGCACGTTCGTCAGCTTTGGCTTTAGCATCTTCTGGAATCTCTACCTCATCGCCAACTTTAATACCTCGTTTTTCAAGGTCAGGGTTGTGTTTTAGATCCGATTCCGTGACGATATGTTTAACCAACTTCGGCCCACCTTGTGGATCAGTTGAAGAAGCACCGGATTGTACCCCTGCTTTATTTTCTTGATCTGCCATTATGCTTGTACAGTTTTAGTGTCCAATTGGAAAATCTCGTTTACGTTGTTAATGACAGGAACGTTGCGCGCCTGGATATCAGTAAACTCTCCGAAAGGTTTGTGTGTAACGTATTTCGAAAGTAAAGCTCCGTGTTCACCTTGGCGGTACTCAACTGCTTTAGATTGGTGATCTGCTTCAACAGGCTTTTTCCATACCAACTGCCCTACAACTAAGTCTGGGTGTAAAATAGCTTTACCTTCGTCCCAGGCTTTCACTGTTTTCTTCACTCCATCTTTTTCAAACTTAATTGAGCGATTTACAACGATCAACTTCACTCCCAACTCTTCTTCCAAAAATGAAGGGAAGTTTTTATTTGATGGTGATGGCTTAGTGTCACTAAAATTTCCATTAGCCACAGCGTACAAATCCTTAACCTCATTGCATCGGCGAGCGATATCTAAAGAAGTCTTATCAATGGTAATGTAACTAATTGTGATTCCTAATGCGTCAGCTTTGTCAATCTCCCTCTGTAAATCCGCTACAGGGGTCATTGTAGCTAAATTTGCATTCGACCAAACAACCGGCACGCCAGCTTGGTTGATGTATCCGTAATTCACACGTACACCAGTACCTGCATTATCATTATCTGTCAACGCAATACCGCTTGAAAAACCACGGAGGAATAAATACTCCTTTTGTTCTTCCACCCCGACAATACAACGTTTAGTGTCATCAAAAATCTCCGTGACAATATCCTTGATATCCGCATTCTTAGCAAGCATTGTATCAACTTGGTCGAGTTGATTCTCGTTCATTTTCAACTCCATACCAAGCTTCGGAATATCTCCGGAAACAGATCCCATTGATGGACGTAATTTCAATGGTAATGGGGAATCCATTGCTACAACATCAGCAGCAACGTTTTGGTTATCTGCCAACAATGATGTCCATTTCCCATCGACGGAAGGTTTTGGCGTCAACATCTGTTTGTACAGATACTTTGGCGCATTTTTCTCACCATTGATGGTTTTGTAAACAGAAGCAATAAACCCTGTAAAGTACTTCTGAATGTATTTAATAAATTGTGTTTGCTCTGCCATTATGCCAAATCTGATCTAAATTTAACCTCGTTGTTTAATGCCGTAAGAAACGCTGCTTTGATTGTAGCTACCGGGAATGGCGAAGCCACTTCGTTTACATATCCTTCGATCATAACACCAGCGAACGGACGTTTTTTAAGGATCGTAGCGACTAAAACACCTGCATACTCATGGTCTGCCGGTAAAGCAGAATAAGCCGTTGCGCCAGCATTCAAAGGCATCGGTTTATAATTACCTGTAGCTGTTTCTTTAATTAAGATGTGACCAGCATTAATCACATCAGGAGCGAATCCAGTAACGTCTAATGTTTTACCTCCAGGAATACAATATTGATTATGAATAATAACAATGCTGTCCTTCGAGGTATCTACGTTAATCTGTTCGTCCACTAAGTTTGCTTGAACTGCCATTTGTTTTAAATTTTAATGTCTCCAAATAGCTTGTCTACCTCAGCCTGTGAAGCTTCAGCGACTTTGCCATCTTTACCTACACTTGAAAATGGACTATCTTTCCCCAATTTACTTTCAGCTTGCGTTTGCGTATGGTTAGCAAAGTCGGTTTCAACATCAGTTAGATAAGTAGTGAAGTCCTCATCAGTAGCAAAGCTCATACGACTGAAATCGCGTAATACTTTTGCGCTATAATCCTTATCAGCATTAGCCAACTTGCCCAAGATGAGCGATTGGCGATCTGTAACAATCTTTTCGCTTTTCAACGCTTGAACAGTTTCTGTCAACGTTTTATTACCATCAATAATAGCCTTGGCCCATGAAGGCACTTCTTCGCTTGCCGCAGGAGCTGGAACAGGTGTTGGTTCAGGTGGCGTAGGTTGTGGTGCTGGAGTTGGTGTTTTTAATTTATCCAATTCCGCTTGTACGCTCCTTGCACGATCATCATCCTTAGCCAAATCTGTAAATGGCAAGTATTCATTGATCGCTCCCATCTTTGCTTCCAATTCCTCTTCTGTTGTAACTTTACCTTCAAATCGTTTTGCCAACTCATCTACACGAGCTGATGAAAGTTGAGCGCCCCCAAACTTAGTTTGAAGTAATGCTCTAATTGCTTTTTTGATATCCATTTGTCTTTGTTTTTACCAGTGTCTACCCATATCGAATGGCCTTTCTAAATAGTTAGAACCCGATATAGACAAATATCGCTTACGGAAGTGGTGAAGGGAAATAGTCGTAGTTGTCTTTGGGTAGTTTGACAACATGGAGTTTGGTAGGTGCGGGAAGTGCTCGGATATGAAAACATAACACAACATATCATAAATGTTTGGTTTGTTTAAAAAGTTTGTTATATTTGGGGAATGGTTTCGCGCTTTTGGTTCGACGTTCTTTGAATGTATTTTTTATCTTTGGTTTTAAAGCAAAATCGATTATGAAAAAGTATTTTATATTAAGCTGTATTATAACTGGATTTCTTTACTCCTGCAACGAAAAACCGATAGAGAAAAAGCCGTTTTTGGTGGAGAAGATTCAGAATTTTAATGCAATTTATCCAAATTGGGATAATAATGATTTGGTTCGTGATAGCATCAGTAAAATATTCATTGATAGTGTTAATAGCTGGTTTGTAAATGATAAGGTTTTAGAAGGGATTCCAGTACAAATTTATGAAGTTGGAAAGGCAGATGAAAAAGGGGAAACAATTAAGTATGGGCTGGGTAGGCTTGGAGCAATTTACGAAAGCGGGACATTAAATATGTCGTTATCATTGATGATAACTGATTCAATGGCTAATGTAATTAATAATGATAGACAATATTATATAAAGGGTAAAATATTAAAAAATCTATATGCTCCCGAAGGACTATCTCGTGGGGAATACGATTTAGGTAAATATCGAGTTAAAGTAGATTCGCTATTTGTAAAAAACAAATAAATTTTGATTTTTAAAATATGTTTTGCATTTTTGAAATGCGAATCAAGATGTGGAGCAAGTCCACTGAATTTAATTTATTAACAATAAAGCATAGGCATACCGGTGTAAGTCCGGAAATCAACGTTTCACGTCTTGGTTCGCGGTGACCTATGCGCTTATTTAATATTTCCAAATTATGCGAACCAAGGAAATCAAAACCCATCAGCTACCATCCAACATAGTAGCTTTCATGACTGCACCATCTGTGCCAGTTGATCAAATCCAAGAAATTCAAACTATTTACAATGTCTCCCTACGGATCGCCGTTGACATCTACGAAAGTGTGGGCGAACGTTACACCGACGAAATCTGGGTAGCTGCAGTATGTGGTATTGCTTCACCCGCTTACCTTCAGGAAATGAAAGGAGGTTTGTCATGTTAAATTCAGAAACCATGCCAACCACCCCTGCAATCCTCACATCAGAGGAATTATCCCAACTGAAAGACCTTCTTTTCACTATCCAATGGTTCAATGAGGAAATGGCGTCGGATCCGGCTAATGAGGTGATATCGGCCTTACTGGAATCTACCAATCACGGCAACAGTAATCAAATCGGTGAAGCAGTTCAGCTGCTGTATAAACTTGCGTTGAACTCGGCTTTTGTATCTAAATTGCATAGCAAGTTGAAGTAGAAAAAGTCCCCATACATTATGCAAACTGCCTTTACAGGTGGTAATAGGGAGATATTAAATAAACATTTTAAACAAAGTTTATACAACGTTTGAATTGTTTATAAAATGTTTAATATATTTGAATTGTTAAGGAATTAAATTATGAATATACACGAAAGAAATTCGGCAGATATGCCAAGCATATTCTCTTATAATGGGAATGCTGTTACGTTTAAAACGAATGATGGCGTAACTTATATAAATGCAAATGAAATGGCCAAACCTTTTCCAAACAAGGAGCCTAAACACTGGTTTGAAAACCCAAGCACTCATGAATACATATACGCTTTGGCTAAACACAAAGGAATAGAAGCGAAGTGCCAAAAACCGACTTCGTTAAATACCAGCGAGTTAGCAAAAATATACCCGACATTACTAATTGTTGTGAAAGGAGGTATTCCTGGGCAAGTCAAACAAGGGACATGGATGCATGAGGATGTAGCCTTAGAATACGCTCAATGGTTATCTATTGATTTTAAATTATGGTGTAACGATAGGATAAAGGAATTACTTTTAAATGGAGTATCCATCGCTCAAGGATCTATCGATCTACATTCTGAAATTGCACATCTTGAAAGCGAGTTAGAGTATGACAGACAACAGATAGACCGTAAAACCGTCAAATTAGAGACTATAAAAGAACTATTAAATAAAACCCACGCGAATACCGGCTACCAACTGGAAGTGCCAAAAACTATTGATACTCCTCCGATACAGCAACAAAAACTTACTTGGCAAGAATCATTCATTATCACCTACGAGCAGTATATATATGACAACATTGTAAATAATATCGACGAGTGGCTTAATCAAGGGACAATCCCGGTTGCCGAATTCAATAGCAAATATAGACCAAAGGGGCTGGGTGTCAAAATGTACATTAGAGCTATAAAACGATATTGTATACACTGCAATATTAGGTTCATCCCTCATAAAGTTGTATATCTTACTCAAACTGGCTCTGTCCGTTGTAGGATCTTCGAGAAGTAAAACAGTAATGGCCCCAAATATTGGGGCTATTATTCCACCAATTCGCCGTTTGATTTTTTGAATTTATAAACTGAGGTATCATCTGTTAATGTAACAACGATATTATCAGGCTCATCAGTAATTACGATATTATCCTTATTAATATCACCATTTCTTTTTATGCTTTTTTCCCAAAAGGGCACAAAGTTACCAGATGCGCTTGTTAATGGATGGCAAGATACTTTAAACCCACCAAGCTCATTTTTAATAAGTATCATCCTGTTTTCTTCAAAATAAAAGATAGCCAATGCGCTCCGTTCTAACAATACCGAGGTATCACCAGATTCTAGCACCTTTTCTCCGTTGGCTCTCACAAACATATTCACCTTACCGTTACTTAAAAACCAAACTGTCTTATTTGTAAATGTTAGAGATAATAGATAAGCATTATTATCGTCCGTAACTTTAGACTCAATTACATTAATGGAAGTATTATGAGGATACACAACCCCGTAAGATAATAGCTTGGAGCCACCTACTGTTTTGAAAGCAATAATAGCAGCGTCACCTTGCTTAATTTGATTATCAGGAGCAAAATCAATAGACCCAACTTTACCTTTCAGGTCAATAGAAAGTTTCTTGTAACCCTTAGCGGCAACTTTACCAATGTCATCGATATAAGCTATAACCAAATCTGTTTCATTGCTACCTACAACAACCTTGTATTTTTTGTCCTTCGTAATACCCTCATTAATGATAGTGTAATCCCTAAGTTCTGGGAGTACCCATTTAAATTTATCACGAATAACATCTGATTTTGTTTCTTGTTCCGTTTTGGGCTCCGGACTAGGAGAATCACTCTTACTACAGCCGGTAACAGCCAAGGAAGCAGCTAATATAAATGGAAAAAATCTTTTCATAATATGTGTATGTTAACACAAACTTAAGGAAAAGATTGGAGAAAGAAAAAAGCCCTCTGGTGGAGGGCTTGTAAAAAGTAGTTAGGCCGACTTTTTTAAATCATCTCTTTCTTTCTTCAATTCTATTATCTTTCGGTTTGCACTCTGTGAAAGTGTTTCTTTCTCAGTAAACATCTGCCCAAAAATGTCAATTAAATCTAACATTGAATAAAGCTGTTGTATCTCAGATTCGATTAAGAATATTTTAAATTCGTTTTCTGAAAGTTGTGCTTTAGCTAATGCAATGGTAGCACCTTCGTTTTTTGTCAATTGCCAGAACAATGGCTCGGCATTGAAATTAATGTTCAATTTTTCCATCTGTGTATGTTTTAATAAATTATTTAGTCAAACATACTAAGAAAATTATCATGCTAAAAATTTTTAGCAAACTGATTTACTGTAATTTTTCAACAAATAATGTTGAAAAAAGTTATTTTTAAAATCTTTTGATTTTATAATATTTATAACTACAAATCACTGAATTCGTAAGAAAACAAATCCCCCAGACATCACACGATGCTGGGGGATTTGTATAGCCAACTAATATTCCCCTAAATCACAATTCTACAGATAAAGTTTTTGATTTTGCAAAATTTATCTTATGTATTTTTGTACTAATAAATAATCAAATATTAAAACGAGATACAATGATCAAAACTATCGATTTGCCACCAATATTGATAAAAGTTGGTCGAGAGGAGCATCTACGAGATTTAGTAAATAACGGAAAAATACTATTTGGCTCATCTAGATTTTATAGAGGTCAAGATAAACCTGATTATAAAACTACCTTAGAAAGAGTTATATATAATCAAATAGATGAAAACCTTTCTACTTTTGATCCTTTGGAATCAGCTTCTTCCATCGAATATACAAATGAAGGACCGATTGTAAATTTCAGCGAAAGCCATTCACATATCCTTAGTCTTTATGGATTTGCGCCGAAAGTCGATTTCAATTTTAAAATATCGGATAAAATGAGAGAATTTGGGTATAAGTTCTTTACCATATTTGATTCAAAATTTTTTTTAGAAAAATTGAATTTAGCCCTTGGAGAAATTAATCTAACCAATGTAGTTTCTCAACCTGAATATGGATATGTAAAATACTATGATTTAAAGCCAGGTGAGAATATATCGAATCTAACTCAATTTCACAAGAAGAAATCTGACTTTGATTATCAAATGGAATATAGAGTAATAGCGAGATTACCGCAAAATGAATCTTTAAATGGTGGTTGTATAGTAAATCTCGGTTGCCCTCTCTTCAAGGATAGTGAATGGGATGATAAGGCCGAGGTTTACCCTATAGAGAAGTTATATAGTATGTTATTAGATATTAGAGGAGAATAAATCGGTTATTCTCAGAGACATTAGGTGATTCGATTTTATGGCCATTCAATGAAATGTAGTTTCCAATTCGTAATCCTTGATCTTTCATATAATTGATTTAATAATACTTCTATTTCATTTTCACAACATCGGTCGTATTTGAAAAAACCGTGAGGTGTTTGGGAGACAACCCCACGGTACAACCAATTATAAACCTAAATTATGAAAAGTGCTTAACAAAGCCTGTCTTTCCAGGCTGTCAGGTGCTAACGTTCGGTATGGATTTACAGTCCAACCATTGTTTTTCCGATTTGTCACTCATTGGCAAACACATCGTCGCCGAGGTGATACCCGTCCGGTCATGTCCGTATCTCTATTACCTGTCCATGAAGTCAACCGTCTCCAGTTCTATGTAACCCAACACGGTTAGCACCATCTCTGCTATCTGTAAGGGTTGTGGAGAATAACGGATTCGAACCGTTGACCCCCTGCGTGCAAGGCAGGTGCTCTAGCCAGGCTGAGCTAATTCCCCCGTTTTTTTTCAAAAAAGCCAATTCCGTAAAACTGGCTTTTCTATTTTCTCTTTTTTCTATTCACCTATAACATTCTGATTGTAGGCGGTCCGTTGGCATTCGGTGTGATATCTGATTGATGTCCAGATAGTGTTTCGTCTTCTGATAATACAGTTACCATTTTGCCGTATTGAGGTTCAACAGAAGGTGTTACACCGTCAAGGATAGCCACCATTTGCGGACTATCTGAACCTTTCTTTAACTCAATGGGCTTATTCTTATCGAATGAAGCGTACACAGCGCCAACCATTAAAAAAGAGAACATTCCGACTAATGCAATTGCAATAAATCTCTTCATTTCTTGAATGGTTTTAATAAAACAATGAACTATTGTGCTGTCTTTCCAGCTGTCTTAATTTTTAACCTTTCGGCACCCCAACCGACTACGTGTCGTTTGCTTCTCGCTATTGGGATTTATTTCTTGTTAGAGTTTTTATAACGACCCTAGTCTCTTACCACTGTGTGACCGTTGCCCCAATCACTTGAACAAATATAATACAATTTTTAAACAAAACAAACATTTATTAAACATTTTAAACATTTTATTTTCAATCATAATTATTCACTTGGTTATGAAAAATGGAATTATAGTTTTATATTGGGTTCATTAAACCAAATTAACCAACATGGAAGAAAAGGATAAAAAAAGAAATCTAAATTCACAAGGCAACGCTAGAATGTTATCAGAAGCAGAACGCCTTTCGATTCATGATCACGATCACATAACTCCATTGGAATACTATCGGATGGTAACAAAAGATGGAAAAATTCGAGTGATAAAAACTCATAGAAATGAAGGGGAATCAATTTTTGACTCAAGCTCTGAAACCAAAATTAATATTGAAGAAGAAATATTAAACTTAAAACGCCAACTTTTAAGCGAAAGAGACAAATTACATGCGGAGCAAGGTGATAAAAAAGAATTGCTAAGAGTGTATAAGGAATTAGAAAGTAAACAAAAGAGCTCTCACATCATAAGTAGAATTCATAGCGAAGCTGTGTCGAAATACTTGAGTTCTAAAGAATTTAGATCACAATTTGAGCACGGTAAAGAAACATTTGCTGTAGTTGTTTCTATCGATATTAGACGATCAACAGAGTTAATGCTAAAGGCAAAAAATCCTACCGAATATTCTGATTTTATAACTGGTTTGAGTGATAAGTTATCAAAAGCTATAATAAACAATTTCGGTATTTTCGATAAATTTACAGGTGATGGGATTTTAGCATTCTTTCCAAAATTCTATAGTGGAGAAGAAGCCGTATTAAGAGCATTAATAGCGGCAGAAGAATGTCATGCAATATTTGACGACCATTATAAAAGTAGTCGTGATAAGTTTACTGTTTTTATTAAAGACGTAGGATTAGGTGTGGGTATTGATTGCGGAACAGTTAGTATAGCGAATACATCATCTGAACTTACTGTAGTGGGAAGACCTGTTGTTTATGCTTGTAGGTTTTCAGGCGCTAAGGCTGGCGACACTTTACTAAATTTAGAACCTTATGAGCAATTAATTAATATGGATCATCCTATGATAAAGGATATTGAAGAAAGTGAAATTCATATAAAAAATGAAGGTGTAGCATTAGCTTTTAAAGTGAGAATTGATAGTAATAAATATGAGTATAAAACAGCTTACCCTTGGGATGTGTTTAAAGATGATAAAACACCAACTCAACAACCTGAAGATATCCATAGAGAAATGAAAGATAAAAAAGGCGCCTAACCAGCGCCTTTCAGCTTCACAACTGTCCCTTCTTCCCCTGCTCCTCCCTCCGCCTTAATCTTCGCCATCTCATCCTGGACGTTAGTTACCAGCCCAGATATACCCATGGCAGTCTCTATTGATATCAGTCCCCCGCTATTAGCTTTAATCGCCAAATCAACATCGGCATCCAAATCGTCTAGCTTGAACCGTGGTACTTCAACCGTAACGGCCAGTTCCTGCAAAGCCCCGGTAAGTCCAGTGTCCATACTTGCGAGTAAAGCCTTCTCCAAGTTGACACTACGCTGCAAAAGCTCGCCATATCCCCCATCAATCTCATTGCTAGCAGCCAAATGGGCATCAATAAACACCCGATCGAATGCAACACCCGAAAGATCACCCAAAGCCTTCATTTCTTCAAAACTGATATTTGGAGTTTGGGTAAGCGAGTATATGAAGTTAACCAACGTGTCGATTTCCAATTCAACAGCAGCAACAGACTGATCCCAAGTCACGTACTTAGCATCGGCATTATCACCAGTCAGTAAGACAGCCTTACCATTCTCTCCTTTTTCCTGTGCTTCGGCTCCTGCTGCTCCCTTGAATACTAAAGTTGGCGATGCGTGATAGTCATTGGTATCAGCAAAGTTAGATATAACCGTTTCCAATCTTTCGATCAATGGCTGCACGTTGGCCCATATCGGTGTATCTTTCGAGTAATAGATAATTGGAAGCTTTTTGTATGGCAAATCAATCGTGTCAACGAGTGTCCATCCACCTTCACCTCCTCCACCGGATCCGCCCTGCTCAAACTTCAATACCCGGTCAGCACTGTAAATGTCAAAACATTTCACTGTCTTGTCGCCACCACTGGTTTCTCCGGCCAATTCTTCCAATGACTTACGACGATCGTATTGTAAACCGAAGTATGTTAGATCACCAGTAGCATCGAATACCGGTAAAAGTGTGTAACCCTTGCTTGGAGACAGTATCTGCATCTTAAAGTCAATAGAAACCTTGCTCAGACCTCCCCAGTGGCTTGCGTCCTCAGTAACCTTAGAATACCATAATTTAGCAACCTGCAATTCCTTGTTTAAAAGCTTAGCAATCTCGGATTCCTTGTAACCTACTTTATTATTTTCCCTCAACCGTTGCAATAGATTAAACGCCCGCTCCTGGTCGTTGCCGTCCGGTTCCGCATATAATCGAGCCTTACCCAAATTCATAAAAGCCACCCTACGAGTGACAATGATCTCCTGCAAAGCCAAAGGAAGACGAGCAGGATCGACATACGTTGAAGTTAGCGTTGGTGTTTTCCCATCCGCCTGCATGACTGGTTTACCGTCGGCTCCGATCACCTTCTTCTTAACCTCTTTCCGCTTCCTAAGCTGCTCATCATAGATATTATGCTCCTTGATGTCGGTTTCCTTCTTCACCTCATAAGCAGGAGCTGACTCCTTGCCTAGTTCTTCAATTATCTTTGGATCAATGGCATCTGATGCCGCCTTAATTTCTTTTGCCATAACTTTATCTTTACTGTACACCGCGGTACTTAGCCAAACATTCCTATTATTGAGTCGTCAATATTGCTTTCCTTATTCACTCCGAAATTCTCCACAACGCCTGTCAAACAATCAGGCGCATCATCGTGAGCGTTATTACCTTTCTTGCTATACGTTGTTACATGCTTATAGAATTGGGGCCACAACTTATCCCAACCAACAGGCATGTGTATAATCATATTCACTTTTGCAGAATTGGTGAAGATCCTTGAATGCTTATTCTCCCCTTGATGGAACCATTCTACCGCACAATTGAAGGCTTTCAGGGTGACCAAATGCGACTCTACATTTCGAGCAAAACCACGCCCGCCATTATTTGATTCAATCAAAGCATATTCCACCTGATGCATTGCTAATTGCCTTGCAGTGTCTGGTTCCGTTATTTCCATTGGATCCTGAGTATAGATCACGTCAAGAACAAAGCATCCTAAATCGGTTTCCAAATACGCTATGCTACATAAATAATCTTTACCTGTGTCCGCGGTATCGACGTATGCCTTGCGATATGCTTTGATATAAGGCGGAATATTCAGATACTCTTTGAATTCCCTATACATCAACCCTTCTTTAGGCTGCGGATTCTGCATATACTGCCTACCAAAGTTGATTGGGTTGATATCGTTCATTTTCAAAAGTTCGTCCAAAGTATGCTTGAACTCCCACAAAGCTCGGCCATCCTTCAAATCCTGTCCATCCTCAACGATAATACAAGGAAGTGATAATACAGTCCATTCACCTGGATAATTAGCCAGCACGTGACCGCATAAATCTTCCTCATGCAAACGCTGCATAATGATGATTATAGGCGTATTACGCGAGTTTACGCGGTTGATAATTGTTGAGTCAAAACGATTATTCACACGGCCGCGAACAACATCGCTATCCGCATCATCAGGCTTAATCGGGTCATCAATGATCAATGCACCGCCGAAGGTGGTTACGCCAGTGTCGGCAGTAAGTTCGTCTAAGGCGGACTGGAATTCCTCCTCGTCTGCATCGCCTGCTTCTCCTGGTTCAATATCAACCTGCCCAGCACCAAAACCTGTAACCTGACCACCAGCTGCACGAGCATAAACGCCACCACCTTGGGTCGTATACCATTTATTTTTAGCCGTCGCGCCTTGTTTTAGTTGCACATCAGGAAATAGCGCCTGATAGTCTGGACTAGTTACCAAGTCTTTTACGGCTTCGGAATTATCCAAAGCAAGATCGTCCGAGTAGCTCAAGTGAATGAATTTTGAAGCAGGATTGATCGCAAGACCAGCGGAGATAAGGTTCTTAACTGCTAACTCCGTTTTTCCATATCTAGGGGCTATATTAATAATCAACCGCTTAAGACGGCCCATAAGGACATCATCAAGCGCAGCGGCTATTTTAGTATGATGCTCACCAACAACAAAACTCCTTCCATATTGCTTTTGGAAGAAGTACTTCGTGTAGTTCATTATGGATGACTTACACCAAAGGGCTATGATATCGCGTTTTGTGAATCCTGCTGTTGGTGTCATTTTTCAATTTCCCACATGCTATGTTGTTTGATATAATCCAAGTGGTAACCTTTTTTCAATTGATGTAATATGTAATGCATTTGATTCAAATTGAGCTTTTGAAAGTGCTCAAAATCTTCATAAGTCACAGGATGAGCTATACGCCTGAATGCATATGATAGATCCTCTTTAGCAATTCTATCGGCTCTTTCTTCTCTAGTATCTTTTAGGCTTTCAATGAAGTCCCGAAACAAACTTTTGAATTGACTTAATAATGTGCTCATGTTAACCCTCCTCTACGTTAAAATTGCCAACTGAAAGCTGTTTCAATAATCGTTGTGCTTCCTCAGGCGATACTTTTTCGTTTAGTGACTCACCTTTTGTAGTATGGTCTATCTCGGTTTTATCTCTCCATTTTTTAGGCTGACGATTTTTTAACCAAAATATAGCACTTGTTGGATCGGGTGGATAAATTTTTCTTACTGGTACGCGTTCAACAGCAGAACCCTCACCTTGACCTAATGACACAACTTTTATTTCTTCATCATCATGCTCAAAACCCATAGCCCTTTGGTACAATCTGTTTGCGACATTTGCGTCAGCATCCATTTTACCCCTTTTTATGGACTCGCAAAACTCCTTATGATCTTTCTTCCATCTATTAACTGTAGCAACATCTACCTTAAAAAAGTCTGCTAATTCGTCGTCAGTAGCTCCAAGAAGACAAAGTTTATATGCTTCATCATTGAACCTCTTGTCAAACTTTGTTGGACGACCACCTTTCCCTTTATTCTCACTCATCTCCCCTAACCTCCTCTAAAATTTCGTTTACTGTATCTTTTGCCCAAACTGTTTTGGTGTAGTAAAACCTACATTGCTCAAGCTTCTTTGCAATAGCTTGTTTACTTACGCCGAGAATATCGGCAATAGTCAAAGCAACGCCTTTTCGGATCATTGTATCAGCATGAATAGATTCAGGTGAACAAAGCAAAAGAACTGCTGTTGTAGCTATCAGTCTGACTCTCCAAACTTCCTCGCTCCTCAAATAGGATAGATTAACCACACGTTCTACCAATTCAGGTGTACACGGAATCGACTGTAGTTTATCTGTTACCTCTTGGTAAACATCTGGGTGATGTGACGAAAGGTATTTGGCAATGTTATCTCCGGCGCGGTTACTCATGCTGCGAACTCCTTTCCGGGATTGATGATAGCTTTGAAATGCACTTGGAACTCCCACAACTCCCTAACTACTTTCACCGAAATTCCATTGGCTTCCCAAATAGAATGAAGATCGGATTGAACTTTACTTACTGTACCTGTCAGTGTTTTCACCTCAAATCCGTATGTCTGACCATTCCAAATAAAAAGTAGATCAGGAACACCAGCAATAACACCTGAAGCTTTGAATTGCATTCCCTCTCTTGCAGAACGATTGCCGCCATTAGGAACATGGAAAAGCAAACGACGTGTATGTGGATATGTATTCCATGCCCACTGAAACATTTCAGTTTGAATCTGAATTTCGGATTTATCCAAAGGTTGGGTGATACTCGTTGATATTCTACTCATAACTTTTTTCTTTAGAAAAATAGGAGCCTTCACCCTTGACTGATCCGGCCCCCATTAACATACACAAAGTAAAAATACAACATAACATTAGATAACACAAATGATATGTTAAAATAAATTAGGAAGGGAGGGAAAACAGTGGAAATTTGGTTTTTCTTACAAAACGCAAAGGGCGTCTTACAAAACGAAAAGAGTGAAAAACGCGGAATGGAAGCTGTGAGAGGGGTTTTCCTATCGTCTTACAAAATACACCCCTATTTTTGAATCTTTACTATAGAATATCATTTACATATACATCTTGTTTTTATGCAAACGTTTGCGTGTTATAACATATATATAGCAATTTTTAATAATTGTTTTTTTTAATAAAAAAAGGGTATTATTTTGTAAGACACGTAAAAAGATAGGTTTGGAGCGAATTGAGAGGGTTTTTTCTTACAAAACGTTTTGTAATATACCTGTAAGAACCTGTAATATGGCGTAATATTTTGTAAGAAATGGCTATTTTAACTTTTTTTTGGTGGTGTCGCGGGAATTTCGTAACTGATATGGCAGGGGTTAAATTAGAATCCTTTTCTTCTCAGGACTGAGGTAATAAAATTTACCTGGTAAAGGTTAGGATAGCCCGAATAATGAAAGGAAAGATTGGTGTCCGATTAAGTCATCTGCATCGCCGGATCTGACAATACCCAATGTTAGATGAGGCTGATAATGTGGATATGTGTTAGTATGCTCGAAGGTTTCTCGGAGATGCTTGTTGAACTCAATTATTGCAGGGGCTGTAATGGAAAGGTATACTACATCATTTTCATTGCTGAAAACACCTAACTCTTCGGGTATTATGGATAATTCCCCGCCAACGGAGAAATTGGCTACAACATCCTGTAATTTATTAAAATCAAGTTCGTAATGATGAAGCCCATAAAGTACGGTTATATGGGGGCGAGATTTATATCTTATTGCATCCGGCAACAAGTGACGCACTCCTTCCATCCACTGTTCTTTATCAAAATCAAGATAGTAAATTACAGCTCCTAAATTTCCACTGTGTTTATCCATACCCAAATATAAAAGAAAAGCGACCAATGGTCGCTCATCATATTACAAATCCCCTTTTGCCTTATTTAACTTTATATCTTTATCAATGGATTCGAATTGTTTTGCATCTTTAGAATAAATAAAAATACTTCCATCTTTTCCTGGTTCAGCTGATAACATCATAGTAACCTTTTTTCCATCCCACATAAAACTATTATCAGAACTTAGTTTTTTGGCATCACCGTAAGCATATTCTAATACTTCCTTTACCGTTTCAAAATTTTTACTATTAAATTTTACATAAATATACCCAACTAAATCTAAAACAGAACTTATATCAATACTTTTAATTGGAACTGATCCTATAAACATTGATTTCACTTTTGCTGAATAATATTCTGTCCCCGACTCAGATTTCCCAATAAATGTAAATTTATCTATATTCTTAACTGATTCCCCTAATTTGATTTCCTTAAATCCATACTTGAGATCGAGATCATTTATTGATCCTTGTTGTCCATAGGTTGTTATAGCTACAAAAAAAGCTATGGCTAATAAAAATACTTTCATAATAAAATGGTTTAACTATTTAAAAATAACAAAAAATGCCCAATAATTTATTGGGCATTAATTTTTCAGACATTAATCCTAATCGCAAACTCAATAAATATCAGCCTGCGCAGTTCTTCCAAAGATCACGGGGCCCTTGGCAGGCATACAACCTTTCTGTGGTACGCCATGTGTAACGATCCGTCAAGGTGGATCAGTTTAATTCCGTATTGTTGCTGTAAAGTGTGTATGTTCATTTTTAGATCTGGAAAAGCCCTGTGCTTTCGTGAATAAAAATTAATCAGGGAAGTATATTCCCAGAAGTAGTCCAAGCAGGATGCATAGTGAGAATATTATTGCACATATTGCAAATAATGCTTTCTCTGACTGCATAAATTCGTTCCACTTGTCGCCCATTACCTGTACCCGGAAAACCAACCGTCGCCAAATACCGCGAATTCTACGCATCAGATATTCCATTCTTGTAGCTGGCTTAAACTTATTCTTTTGCCAAGCCTGTTGGAGTCGCGAAAGGCGATCGGCAACTTCGTCACGATCAGTACGATCATCAGTTGCATCCCACAATGGCGGCTGGATCTGATCCAACCTGCCAAAATTGTTTCCCTCCGGTTTCATGCCGTAACCTTTAGCCAAGTTTCAAAATCAGGCTTTTCTAAGCAGCTTGCGGACAATTCCACTCTGCAGCATGGGCACTCGTTATGAGCTTCGGCTGGGTCTTCCCAACTGCCATGGGAGTCGGTAACATACACCAGTTGGTCATCACTAACCACCGATTCACAAAACGGACAGATTGTTGTGTGGTTATCCATTTGGTAGTCTGAGTGCATTTGGATCGCTTCATCCAAGCCAATGTCACCGACAATTTCCTTAGCGGATTTATGGATTTCGATTAAAAATTCTTTACTTTGCATCACGTTTAAATTCTTTGTTAGAGACTTTTTACTAGCGGTTAGTTAGGATTGCCCTCCTTCTAACCGCGCTTTTTTTGCAGTACATCAAGGCGACTGCGCTCGCCTTTTGTCAAACTTGGGTACCGTTGTTCCCTTTTGACTCTACAAACATATTAAACATTTTAAACAATTCAAACATTTTAAACAAATTGTTTGTAATTCACTGTTTATCAGATATAAAAATTTTATCGATATTTGACATCAAAACGGAAATCCATCGTCTTCCACCACTTCCCCTTCATAAACACCCTCGAAAATATGCACCCTCTTTGTTCCTTGGTTGGGTATATACTTAGCTTTTGACTGCTCGAAATTCAAGGCATGGCGTTCGCAAAATTCCTTCACAGCATTTGATAATGTTTTCTGAGATAGCTTGTATTTCTCCTTCAATTCCCCAGCCACATACTCATCATATTGCCTTTGGAAAGTGGCTACTTCCACATAGTCCATACGTAGCCACTGTGTGATATTGTCTTTGAAAAACTCCAATGTCTTCTCCCCAAATTGATTTGAGAACTTCTTATCCCATCCAATATTTGAAAGCTCCACCAATTCAACTTTACCTCCTTGCTGCAAATGGTACTGAATAGAAGAGATGACAAAATCGTCAAACCCTTTCCAATCTTCTTTTGTGAATCCTGAAGGGAACATTTTATTGTGAACGGCATCAACACCCCCATGGCGTGTGTAATAATCTGTAAACTCCACCGGACGAATACGACGGCGTAAACCACCGTCTGTATCTTCATAAGAGAAATTGGTGTTGATTAGGATTTTTGGCATATCTTCTGGGCGGATCTCTTCCTCATTTTTGTAAAGCTTCTTCAATAACCCATAGCCTGTTGTTTGCTCTTTAAGGAATGACCAATCAATCTTTTTTGGGATATCGGCCATAAAAAAAACACGTTGACCATTCCAAGCCTGTAAGAACTTCTCATTAAATTGAACCATCGCACCAGGAACAGTACAAACCATAGTCATCTCCCGAAGAATATTTCCGAAGATATTCTTACCTGAACCACCACCATTTTTGGGATCGGCCACCATTTCCTGAAGCACAATAATATATCCAGCTGATTCGGATTTAAAATCGTGGGACAGGTAACCAATAACGTTTCTAATGTAGTCTTTTACTTCGCCTTCTTCTTCTCCAGTTGCATTTTTAAGGTAAGTTTGGAACAATTGTGAAGGTTGTACATCATCACCAAGATAATTACGAGATAGCATTTTATCTGTCCATATAAGGCCATCAATGTCGGCATAATCTAATTTCGTGATAGCGTCCGACGTGATCCGTATAGCGACATTATTATAAAATTTATAACAACAATCAGCAGTGTCGTAAATACAGTCGCTATCATCAAATCGCTCAAGACGATTATCCATAATAAACTTACCTGATGACTGGATAAACTTTTCATAGGCATTACAAATATCCTTGTAAACATCCGCTTCCTCCTCCTGGATATAATCCTTCATATTATCAAAGAAGGTCATCACGTCAATCCGATCAACAAATTTCCCATTGATCTGAATTGCCGCTTGCTTGTACGATCGGAACCCAAGGTTCTTGGCAACATTAAGAAAATCCTCACGGCTTATCTGTATTTTATGGTTTTCATCATACTTCCAGAACACGCCATATGGATGCAGCTCCGCAAACTGCTCTTGCAATCGCTGAAACTCTTCCTTGGCTTCTTCTGAAAAATTTGGAGGGATGGTGGCCTGTCCATTGATTACAGCTTTCTTAACCAATGACTGCTCGACGTTACGCTTTACCTGACCGAATCCGCCTTGTACCAATTCACGAAAAGCCGCTTTCTTATCTCCATTGTGCGTGAACTCGGCAAATAGCGTAGCCGGGTTGTAGCCGCGTTTCTCGTCCAGATCGGTGGAACTGGTGAAAATGAAAAACACTCGCTTTTCACGGTTGAATGAAGCCGAAACACCATCCTCTTTACCCGGGCGTGTAAACCAAATAAACCTTGTGTTCTCACGAAGGAACTTCCAACCTTGCGATTCCATGAGTTGCACGGGGTCACACTGGCTATTGAAGTCCTCAAATGGATTTGTTGTATATATCGAATCCTGCGTCTGTGTAAGTTTAGGCGATGGGGCTACCTTAGTGATCTCACAATAACTCTGACATAAATTGATCAATGAGCAACGCTCTTCCCAAGTAATTACTGGAATAGGATTGTTTTGGTGAACGGTGTAACCCAATGACGGTGGGAAAAGGAAATAACCACCTTCACCACGTGTTTCCAGAAAGTTCACAGTCTTGGTAGGTTTCCGTTTACCCGAAGCATAATCCGCCTGTAATTCTTCATCAGTCTTCATACGGCCCGCAAGCTTTATGTTCCCCTGTGGTGCATGGTCTGCGATGCGGTATAAGATATGATAACCTCCTGAGGGTGTGCGGTGAATCCTAAGCCGAGCGTAAAGGTGTGGATAGAATTTTGCAATGTCACTGAGCAAAATTGCGTCAATACCCGGATAATATTTTGAGTCAATATCTATACATTCTAGGTTACCAGATACTACCCCACAGACAGCAGCAATTGCGGTAGTGTTCTTCTGCTCCATGACATACCACAACTCCCCTTCCTCGGCCACGCGCTGTTGAGCTTCGGCCCATGATCCATAAGGAGTTTTTGCTGGACGGCTTGCGTCAGCTTCCTCACGTACTGGAATTAGTGATATCCCATCCTTCACCAACTCTGAAATCATTGGCCATATTTTCCCTAATTCAACCCCCATCTTATCGTAATTGTATGTCTGTAAATTCTATTGTATTTGCTCCTATCATTCTGGATTGAATATCTACCCAAGTAGACTTGTACCCCATAGCCGCTCCAAAAGCGGAAAGAAATCCCTTTTGCACCTGCTCCTTAGCCTTGGCAACACGGGTTGCAAAAACCTGCTTCTTCTTCATCTTGGCATAAATAGCAAGTTCATTTGGAGATAGCTCGGAAATCTTTCGGCCAACTAGATTGCTGTAATGACTAGTTACCTCCACCAATTCCCCTTGCTCCAATTCCTTTTCGGTCAATGGCCTTTCGTGTCCACAGAATGGACAGATACGTTGCGTTGTTGAAATAATGGATTCGCACGAAGGGCAAAGGGCTACTGGTGCAACACCTTCGCCTTTTTTGGAACGCTTAGTAACCTCCCACATATTTTCCCAATCACGATCCTCGAAGTACAATCCGTGACGTTCCCAGTTTCCACCGTAATCCAGTACACGAAAGTGTGTTTTTATGGGTGTACCGTCGGGAGCCCAAACTGGCCTGCTCCCGCGACCTATCATTTGGAGGTAAAGAGGTAGTGAGGTTGTTGCGCGGTTGAGTATAACCAAATCAACAGCCGGCGCGTCGAACCCCTTTGTCAAACTCGCCACCGATACGCAAATATTTGCAAGCCCCAATTCAGTAAACTTGGCTAGCTCATACGAACCGTTTTCAAGTTGGGAATGGTATTCAATGGATGCAAATCCCTCGGCCCGCAAACGTTCATTCATATCGCGTGCATGCTTGATGGATGAGACGAAAATCATACACTTTTTAAAAGTAGCGGAACGGAGGTCTTCGAAAATACCGTCGTACACGGCTGCGGTTGAAAAGGCTGCGGTCTGCGATTGCTCTGTATACTCACCATTACGCATTTCAAGGATATCAGTATCTGCCTTTGTGCGGGCCAAGTGCTGGTATGAACAGAGGAACCCTTGTTGGATCAGTTCGTCTACCTGACAACACACAACACAGGTATTGTAAAGCTCGGATAGGTGTTTAGCAACTCTACCATCGGGCGTTGCAGTAAATCCAAGGATATACGGATTGCTCACCTCTATCAATCTACGGATGATATTTGAAGGTGTTCCGATATGGGCTTCATCGACAATGATAAGTGGAGGAAATTCCAATTGCGCCAGTTGTTCCAGGATCAAAGGCCGACGCGTAAGAGTTTGGGCCATTGCGATATAAAGTTGCCCAGGTTTTATTTGGACGTGCTTTTTACCATTTGCTATTTCAATACCCCCTGCTTCGCCAATAATCTGGTCAAAAATCTTGTTAGTCTCACTGATGATGACTACGGCACGGCCATTAGCAATAGACTTGTAGGCAACGTCAATAAACATTTTGGTCTTTCCGGATCCTGTAGGAGCGCAGGCAATAACCCGTCGGTAATCTCTGAGGGCCACAGCTAAGTTTTTTACAAATTCAGCTTGGTATGGTCGTAATGTTGGAAGCGTAACTTTCATGCCACTACCTCACTTTCTGGTAGCGCGCAAAAAATCAATACATGATCTGTCATGCGGATAAATTTTTGTTAGAGATTTTTTTAATGAAGCGGTGAAAGGGTTTGCCCTCCACAGTCACCGCTTTTAGTAATGTTGGTGCTAGAACGCCACTCTTTTTAGAATGGTAGATCGTCGTCGTCATCCACGGTTTGGACTGGAGCCGATCCTCCGCCACCTTGCGACCAATCTTTCAGATTACCAAGGATTGGCTGGTTGGCATTAAGCCAATCACTATTTCCTTTATTTGCATTGTAAACTTCTGAAGGAAGTGATTTAGCAACGAAACCATTTTGCCCATACTGATCTTGTTCTTCTCTAATTACAACACGAACATCCATATAAACGGCACCATCTTTCAACGTGAGGTGGTTTCCTTCGATAGGGAGCAATACGCATTTGACCATTTCGCCTGCTTTATTTTTCTTGTCTACGATAACTGCCTGAGTTAATTTTGTTAGGGCTATTGAGCCAGTAAGTGTTTTGTTTGACATCTTATTATTGTTTTAAATATTGAAAGTTTACTATTAATAGAACACTAGGAAGCCTTTAACTGTTCATTTCGATCCGCTTCCAGACTATCCATGATATCCGAAATGGTTTCAGGTGCTAGCCTGGAAAAGAAGTCCATCGCTCGATATAATTCCGCAGGCGCTTCGAACTGGACGGTATCATTGTCCCGTGGGCTGAAGTGTTTTCGGAACTCTTTGAGCAGAAAAGCTGAGCTTTCACGTGCCTTCCGTAGATGATTATTCATTACCGGATTCCAAAACTTAATCGGTTCGAAGAAACATTTGTCAACGTTTTCGGCGCACTGCAAGAAAAGGTAGTACGCATTTATCTGATAATACATTTCCTCGGCTTGGTCTTGCGTTAGGTGGACTTGGTTCATGGTTTGGGGTCTCCTTTCGTGATGCCGTAGCCGTATTTTTTATCAATTTGACGTAGAAAGAACCTATCATACCAGTTAGCTTTTCTTAAGTTCTTGGCTTCTCCAAAATATTGAGCTCTTCTTATTGCAATAGTCGTCTCATTCATTCGGGAGAAGTAGTCAGTGAAACGAAGTCGGTACCACCCTTTGATAATTAATTTTTTATCAAGCCAACAGATTAACGCTTCAGTGAAACAATAGAGACAAACAATTGAATAATATGGAAGCCCAATAAGCAGACAAATAATATATTGCAATAAACCTTCCCTGTTCCCGATCGCTAATCCTGTCATGAATGCGTTAGCTATAAAATAGATATAGATTAAGTGTATCATCCTCCAATCTCCTTCCCAAAAAGTAGTTCCACCACCTCACCTTTATTCAATCTAATTGCGTTCAAAAATCTAAGACCATTACAATAGTAAGTCGCAGGTATAACAAATAAACTTGGAGAATAACCAGTCATTACGCCAATAACATAATCTCTTGAGTCGGAATCCCAAAACTTACACACATCTCCAACTCTTGCATTTTTGTCTTCAACACGATTATCGATTTTTATTTTTGAACCATCAGCAAACTCAATTTCCTCACTAATGCCAACTGCATCTTCCAAAGCGGCTAGCCGTCTTAATATTTCTTTTTTCCCCATTACGCAGCCCTCTTTTTACTAACACGTGCCACAGCCTTGTATTTAGCTTCGTACACAACATCAGCATGTTCAACCATTTCACCAGTAGCTTTGGCCTGCTTTTCAGCAAACATTCGCATACTATCCAATTTTACCTTTGCAAGATCTTCCGCAGTTGTGCCGCTGTTGGTCAGGTAATACTCTATCACAGCGCGCCAACCATCTACACTACCCACTACAACCGAATACGATTCAATAGTCTTTGGCGCTTCCTCCTGTCTGTTTGCCTGCGCAACCATGACAGTAACATTCGCCTGTTGTTTTGCTTTGGCGGCTTCATCTGCAGCGCGCTTCTCTGCTGCCAATCGAGCTTCCTCCGCTTCTTGCTCTTGCTTTAGGCGGAGTTCTTCAGCAGTTTTATTATCAGCTATTCCCTGTTCTAATTCGGCAACGCGGGCAGGGAACATTTCAAGGATGTATTCCGCATACTTAGTGACTTCGCTAGTGAAATGCGTTGAGCAAGTGGCAAATCGCTCAGCTGTACGCACCTCTCCGATCAAATCCTCCGAGCCAACCAACGAAATAGTTTCCCACGCTTCTGTTGAAAGCTTAGCGTTGACGAAAGATTGGATAGCTGCCTTGGCTTCCTCAGCGTTTGCTAAATCAAAGTTACTGTATACTTGCAGGATAGTACGTTTTGTTTCGCCAAGTAATGCCGCATATCCGTTTCTCAATTGCGTTTCCAGATTGGCAATGTCATCAATCCTCTTTTGCTTACGTTGGAGTTCCTCACGTTCTTTACGTGCAGCTTCAGCTGCTTCTTCCGCGTGGATCTTTGCCGACTTATCACGCAATTTTTGGATAGGATCGTACAAATCTTTTCCCAATTCATTTTCAATCGCTGTGAATGCTTTAATGAAAGCGTGTGCTTTTTCGGTGTATACTGCACGAGTTTCATTCATGAACTTGACGGCCTTCTTAGCGGACACTTGCCAGTTCATCAATTCATCATCCATTTCTTTGGTCAACTTATCTCCAACTTTATTTGCTTTTGCAATTAGCGCGGCTTGCTTAGTTGAATATTTCGCAAGCATATTAGATGACGTTGTATAAACAGCACCTGCACTTTGCAGGTCTGTTTGTGACAGGTGTATTGCTAGACCTGTGGTTTGATTTTCTTGTGTTGCCATAATTAAAACGGTAATGGATCAGAAACTGGTTCGTTAATAACAGTAGACTTCTTTGGAAGGGGTTCGATATTCTGAGCAGCCTTATAAGCTTTTTCAACGTAATTCTTAGTTTTATCACCGCCCCTCTGTATAGGCTCCATTGTCTCCTCCGCAACCCCAAACTTTCTTCCAACAAACTCACCAATACCCTCCCGACGGATAACCGAGGACAGCCCCTGCTCACGATCTGCAATTGAAAAAGTTCCGCCGATTGTTGTGTATACCTTCGATTCGGCCTTACTTGCATAGCGAATATCTGCAAGGGTCATAACTGCTTCAACCTCAGCAGTGGTAATCTCCCCTGTCCAATCTTTGAGGTTGTAAGTTGGAGTTTCGCCACGCCACTCCTTTGGCGACCAATTATATGCAGCATCCAATGGAAGATCCGGGAAGTTTTCTTCCCACAATTGGCGCTCGGCTTCCAGTTGCAAACCATTGCTGCGGTAAAAACCGTGACGACCTGACTTGAAATTAATGATCGCTCGGATCTCTTTGGCGACTTTGCATTCCCTCGGCTCACCTTTACGCGAGCCAGTCTTATATGGGTTTTCATAATCCAAGCCATCAACTTGGATAGTCATATTACAAACCAAGTCGATCAATGTGCCGTAACCTCTTTGGCTAAGTAGGACGTATTCAATACCCAACGGCACCACTTGGTAATCCAAATAGAATTGAATGAAAGAACATAAGTCGCTCCGCAATTTCTCCACCCACTCTTTTGTTTCCGGTTGGTAAAAGGTGTTTTCCGCTAGATAATTTTCTACCACCATTTCAATTTCCTCAAAGTCGTAGTGTTGGTTAATTAGGAATTTTCCGATCTCCAAATGCAAAAGAGTTCCGTATTGCTGCGCTATTTCCAACAAGCGCCCGGCTTCTTTAGTACCATGCTTACAATACCATTCCAATAATGGTTGCTCCATCGGACTGCACTGGTTGATAGCCGTGGTGAGTGATGTATAAAGCCTCAATGGCGATTCGCAAGGTTTGCAGTCTTGGTTAAGACGGATATATGATCGGCCAGCGCCAAAATTAACTCTACCAACTTTGTAAGCAGGTAGGCGTAATGCGGTTTCGTTGAACCAATCTGGTAATATAATTTCTACGTTCATAATATGGTTAAAAGTTAAGCTGATGGATATTTCCAATTACTTTTTTATTGTTAAGGTACCCTTGAGTCATTGGTTGATAAAAAACACGTCCTTTATCCGAATACTTAAGTGTAGGCAAGTTATCCCAAATTACTACTGTATGCACTCGCCCTTTTGGATTGACCAACTCGTCCCCAACATAAACTTCTTGGTCACCAATCCTAGCAACCAATTGCCCAACTGTTTCAGGCAGCACCTTATAAGCATGACGTAAATCCATGATTTCACAATCGCCAGCACATCCTCTCCAATCAATCAAAAATCCTTTATGCCAAGTTTTTCTGTCTTCACATAGACCCCGATATTTTCCTGCTTCCATTACTTCACCTCCTCCACTTCTTGAAACTCTTCCGACGACGCTGCACTCCCACCGCCCAACTGCAATAAACTACCGCTGGTAATCATGTTTGTAGTCAACCTGCTAAGATCCGCACCTGATTCCACGTACCCGCGAACCGCTTCGATAGTCTCCTCAGTAAAGTTTGGTACCAATTGAACTATTGGGTAGTTCTTTGCCATTCCAGGAGTGTACGACTGCACCTTTTTTACCATTAAGCTAAATGGAAAACCAACGATTGAACCTGATCTTGCAAGAACCATATCGAATGCCTGAACAATACTAGGTATAGTTGTCTCTTTGGCTTTCGTACTAAATGTCCAATACCCCAAAATGCCCTTCATCTCAAGCAACACAAACCGAAGGGTAAGAGTACGTGCGAATAACTTGCGAATAGCTTTTACGCTAGGATCATCTGCTGACAATCCCTCAACATAAGCACCTTTACCATCTTTGCCTCCTTGCGGATTCCAAACAGTGAATACTTCACCATTTCCCCATCCAAGGCGTTTACCTTTGTCCCATGCTTCGAATTGTTCATTGCAAACCTCTTCGATATTATTGGAAACAAATGCCACCTTTAGTTCAGTTGGCTTGTCTCCAAACAGACTTACGAATCTGTTTGCAAAATCTCCACTGGCGCGGAAATAATCTAATGATGTAGGTAAACCGCGTTCGGTTTTCATTCCTACTTTAATTCTACCGATTTCGGGTAGCGTTCTGCCCTGCTGAACCGTTCCCGTTGAAATACGTCCTTTCATTTTCTTTGTTAGAGTTCTTTAAGGGCTCCTGCCCATTTTCTACTAGCGCTTTAGTTTGCCCTCTGCTGCGCCTGCTGTTTCCCAATCTTGTCTAATTACTGCAACTGTCTGCCGTAAATCACGAACCTCTACAAGTAACCCTTGCACCAGCTCTTGTATTAATTCAGTGTCCATTCTTTGTTGACGCTATATATTGTACTAAATTCTGTGACGCGGCTACAGATGCGAGTTGTTTACGGCATAACCTTACTTTACAGTTTGGCGTGTCTTGTTTCTCAGTTATTATACCTTCTGCAATCCAATTGTCCACTACTCCCCTTCCATACTTCCGATAAGCTTCCGCTTTTGAAAGATAAGGACGTAATTGCCCCACCTCAGTCAAGGCAACTATACCGCCCAACTCCGCGGCCCCCTGTAGCATTTGGGCCAATCTAAAATCTAATGTTAATCCTTCTTTCAACATTACTTAACCCTCCAACATCTAAAGTTTTCCAAGTCTAACGGATCTCTTTTTGTCTTGAACCGTTTTTCACTTACTGGTTTACCATCATCTCCTTCTTTATGGAATAAATCCCATGCGATATAGCGAACCTCTTTCTCTTCTCCGTTGGGGACAGGAAATGAATGCCCTACATTCATTGTTTTCATTGCCGCCCGATATTTGGTAATGTTCTCAGGGATTGCAACTTTATCTGTTATCTCCACCATTTTAAAAAGTTTAATTTGTTTACATTGTTTGTTATTTCACTTTTTGGCACACACGTTGATGTTTTTTGCTAAATTTGTTTCTATGATTACTTGACAAAACAAAAATACTAAACAAATTAAACAAAACAAACAATTTACAATCATTACAAACAAAATAAACATTATATCATTGATCCTCAGTGTTATAATTTTATAACATACACACACGATGAATAAATTATTTTCTAAAGGCAACTACCTTAAACGTTTGATGAAGCGTAAAGGAGTTAGCCAGGTTACCTTGACAGACCGTGAAAGTCCTGACTACTTAGGTTATGGGCGTAATACTCTGTCGGCTTTGCTCAACCAAGACGACTATACTGATGGTATAGAGTCTGAGAGAGTCAAAGTGTTATTAAGCAAACTAGATCCTTCCAAAGAGGATATGGAATATATTTTTCCAACCAAAACAAAATCCAACGCAAAATCTATTGGAGAATATGAATTTGACGAAGATGGCGATGAGCAAGTACAACCGCTTGGGGACGGTTTATATGCGTTGACAGCCGAATTCGTACCAGTTAAAGCAAGAGCAGGATACCTATTGGGGTATGCGGATCCTGAATATCTTGAAACATTACCTAAATACACAGCCACAGTTACACACATGCCTAAAGGAAAGTATCGATATTTTGAAGCAGAAGGGGACAGTATGAACGACGGGACAATCGAGCATGCTATTTTAGATGGAACAGTTTTACAATGCCGAAAAATACTACCACACCATTGGGCCGGAAAGCTTCACGCACATAACTGGTCTAGCTTCGTATTTGTTCACCGCACTGAAGGTATTATTGTTAAACAGGTTGCTGATCAAGATTTAGAAACCGGCGATGTTGTGTTGCGGTCGATAAATCCAGATAAATCAAAATATCCTGACTTTACAGTCAACCTTGACGATATCCAAGAGATATATAACGTAGTAAAACGTATTTTATAACAATGTCAGGCGGCTCGTTTAGGGAGATAGAACCGAAGAATGACTCACCAGTAGTTTGGAATGTAGTAAACTATATTCGTGAATGGTTGGTACCAGCGCCTAAATATGGTGTATCTCCAAAATACAAACCTGTGCCACGGCATTCAGATCGAATCGAGGTTAATTGTCTTCACGAAGACGAAAGCCAAGCGCAATTAAATATATGGTGTTACCCACCTGATTGGTTACCTGCTGTAATGCTTATTCTTGACAATGCATTACTTCCGGACGGTAGCTATATTGAATATACTCCTAAATACAGCGAGTTAAAAGTGGGCCACTTTAAAATAACAGTACATAAACATACACACAATGGAAAAAAGTAATTTCGAGGAAGAAGGTAAATTGGTTAGAGCCTTCCGAGAGGAATTAGGAAAGACCGCGGTTGAATTTGCCAAGATGCTTGACACATCAGTAAATACACTCTCTAATATTGAGAACGGGAAACGCCGTCTTTCTGGACATATTATAAAAGGTCTTTCAAAAGCAGGTATGTCATTAAATGATTTGACCTATTTAAATAGAAATAGCGAAGAAGGTCAATCTTTCGCTTACCGTCTGGCGGAAGTTGAAAACAGATTGGTAACCATGGAATCTACATTGAAAAAGATATTGGCCCTATTAGATGAAAAGAGGTAGCTCACGCCACCTCTTTTTCTTCAAGTTCACTAAATACTCTTTCTATTACTGTCTTCTGAACATGGTGAACAATCTCCCAATTTGGCTCCGCATAAATATCAGTAACATCCAATCCAAATTTATGGTTTAGTGCAAAGGAAACATCATCCTTACTTATACCACATAACTTCCTTGCAATCGTAGCGAAACTATGTCGCCCGTAATACATCGACACGTTGAAACCAAGTTTTGCCCGTATCCGTTTCCAACCATCACGAAAAATAGAATGTAAGCTTTCTATATTCCTGTAGTCTCTTTGAATGGTACCAGCATGCTTTTCAATTAAAGCCTGTGCACATTCCGGAATCAATACATTGGTAACACCTCCGTCAATAATTCTCCTATTTTTAATTTTTGTACGGGCATATTCAAAACCGCCTGAGATATTAGGGTCAGTCAAATATGCAAACATATCAACCGGGTTCATACCGCAAAGGTAGAATGAAAGGAGAAACAGATCCCTAGTTACCGTTTCCATTTTGCCAACGGGTTTATAGTTTAGCAAATCCAGAATCATGCTAATCTCTAAAATTCTCCGCTTTGTTTTAACCGGCTTTATACTATCGAAGTTTTCAAAAGGATTTGGAACAGGCGTATGCCCGATTGATTGATTATTGTATCTTTTTCGTAGATCCTTCACCAAATTGCTTATAATACCAAAATATATGATTTGCGTATTGGCATTTATTCCGCGTCGTTCCTGAGGTTTGGTATATCCACCATTATTATTATTTCTTACAATAACCTTAGGCGATTCCAAGTAACGCTTGAACTCATACAAAAAACCAGTAGTAAGATGAGTTATATCAAATGATTGTTGCCCGGTGAAATCACGTAGATGGTTGATCACTGATAATATATTTTTAGCTTGCCCCTCCCGTCCTTTGCTGCGGTATTCATCTATCCTTTCATCAAACTTTGCGAATAAATCGATAACATCATCTTTTGCATCTAAGTTCTTAAGGAAACTCTTAACATCTTCACAGGTCATAAATTTCACTTTGCTACCCAAAGCCGTAAGAGCATCGCGATACTCCGTTAGTTTAGTAGAAAAATGTTTATCAACAAATGCTTTCTTAAGCTTACCTTTTGAATCCAGATAGGCCTTATCTACAAATGAAGATGTATCTATATATTTAGTCTGGGATTTGTGACTAACAGTGATCTTGACATTCCAGGTTCCATCATCCTTTTTCTGATGAGGGACAATTTTTGCATTAACAGTTGCCATGCTAGTTGTAAATTATTTGTAAATCTTTTTTAACACAAACTGTCAAGTAATCGTGTAATTATGCACTAGCAAAAAGCGCCAAGAAGTTCAAATAATTTAAGTTTCACGCTTATAAGCCGATAGGCCGATGTTGGTAAAAACTGTTATCAAATTTAATATTTAATTCTGATATTAGCAGTGTCAAAAACAGAATATAATGGGAGGTCATTTTACAAAAATCACCTTATTTGCAGACCTTCCGGCAAAATTAAATGAATCAAATGCTTTTTTCCGAACATAATTTGGCTTTGCGCCCCGCTCAATATGGTAGCATTGAAATTGTCTGTGGCTCGATGTTCTCAGGCAAGACAGAAGAATTGATTCGCAGGCTAAAACGAGCACAATATGCACGTCTGAATGTCGAAATCTTTAAACCATCTGTTGACAAACGATACGATGAAAAGCTGGTCGTTTCTCACGATAGTAATAGCATCCCGTCGACACCTGTTGATCATTCTTCAGCGATCCTACTCTTAAGTTCATCTACCCAAGTTGTCGGAATCGATGAGGCACAATTTTTTGATGACGGTTTGACAGAGGTGTGTGTCAAATTGGCAAATAGTGGTATCCGGGTAATTGTTGCCGGACTGGATATGGATTTTCAAGGGCAACCATTTGGCCCAATCCCCAATCTAATGGCAGTAGCCGAACACGTTACGAAAGTACATGCGGTTTGCATGCAATGTGGCGCTCCAGCGAATTATTCCTACCGCCTGACCAAGGATACGGAAACCGTACTTTTAGGTGAAAAAGACGCTTATGAACCACGTTGTAGACCCTGTTATTTCCACTTGAACAAGTAGCCTGATCAAAAAGGTCAACTAAAAATCTGCCAAAAGTACTATAAAAACTATTTGGCATAGGATTTGAAATATATTTTATAAATAAGAAGATTAGCGCTTTGAATAGCGACAAAATACTTTTCATAATTTAGGTTTATAATTGGTTAGTTAGCACCTCCTTGCCCATCAAGGAGGTGTTTTTTTTAAAACAAAAAAAAGAACGCTGCTCTCTTTGACTGAGAACAGCGTTCTTTTTTTGATGAACTCCTATATACAAGTTTTAAGGCTGAACACCGTAGTTTATTACCTTACGGCCGATATTCCCGGTCTGATCCATTCCCTCGACGATTACCTTGTAATTTCCATTTCCGTCGGCATTATAAAACTGAATAGCCGCCTCCCCGGTCTCTGTGATCGAAACTTTCGGATTCCAGTAAATGGTCGTTCTCAAATCGTTTGCAGCCTTTCTTTCCGGCGTATCATATTTTGGAACATAGAATTTGCGTTCTTTAATATAGCCCAAAGGATACATATCGATTACATTTGATTTTGGCAACATGCTCTCAATTTCACTCAACGACATCCGTGGTTTCTTCGCTTCCACTTTCTTCGTATAGATTGACACGACACCATTATTTTGATACATTCTGGAGACTGTTCCCAATTCGTCACGTAAGAAGATTTCGATACCTTCGATATCCGCGACATTGATGCTATTTAATCCGGGCTCATCAATAGCCATACCGTTCAGAAAGAACTGGACAGGTGTACGCCCACCTGCATTATAATCACGAGAAACATAATACTTCAATGTCTGTGGATCATAGGTAATGCCCGTCAATACCGTTTGAAGACACATGGTCAACACGTTACAACCGGTCAAACGATCGGGTTCAATACGGTGTTCCGGCATGGACAGTCCCGAAATAGAAGGGAAATCTTTATTGGTGATTACTTTCTTCACTACCGCCGTCACTTCTACCTCATCCAAGAGAATCGATTTTCGATACTCTTTTCGGCTATTCGCCAAATAAGGAGCAAAAGCCTGGTCTATATTAGGTACAAAATAACTCTTATAACCATTATTCTTATCGATCTCGGGGTAAAAGGTCTGGTCCATATTGATAACCAAGCTTCGGTAATTGTCATTCGATCGGGCATTAACCGTTACTTTGGACGAATCCGGGAACACAAGATCCTTAAAGGCGAAACGTCCATTTTGATCTGTATACACATCCTTCTTAATGTTACGGGAAGGTATCGTCAAAAGTAATCCACCGTTTGGATAAGGACGCCCGGTGTTCATCCGCAGGATACCTGACAATTCGATTCCCTGTTCAGGAAGAAAACTGATCTGCGGCAACTTCTCCGCTATGAGCGTCGGGTAGTCAAATCGGCGAAATCCCTGCGTCATTAATAAAGCATCCAAGGCTTTATCCCGATTGGGATTTTTTTCATCAAAATATGAATTTGGGTTCTCTACATTTCCTTTGAGGTCCGAAGTCAACAAAAAGTTGCTCACAATCGATAGATCTGCCTGATCATTATAGGGAACTTTGGATTCGTCTATTACAGCTACTGAATAGCTTCCCGGGAACTTCTGCCCATTGTTGTCTACAGCAAGTTTAAGATTGACCAAGTCTTTAGCCTTATAACTTTGCTTATCGCTGGTAACCTGAATATTTAAAAGCTTTTCGCTTTGAACAAATGCCAAGCGCTCACTGATAGGCTTTCCGTCAGGACTCAATAAGGTTACCTGGACAATACCATTTGGTAAACGCTCTTTCGGAATATTGACCAATGCGGATGAAGATTTCAAATTCACCTGCGCGCCAAAACAGAGATGTCCATTCGACTGAACCAAAACATAATAGGATTGCCCTTGGTTTTTTGAAAAATTCTCTTCACTGGTTACCACGGCAAACTCAGCATTCGTAGCATCCTGTTTTACAAAAACAACATTTGCCTTGTCATTGACAACAGCCGGCAATTTGTATTTGCGTTCCTGTCCATTCTCAAACTTCACAACAGCTTGATAATTTTCTCCCGCGAGCGGCAGAAGAGAAAAATAGCCCATTCCAGTTCCGAAGTCCGCAAACTCCGCTACAGACTTGCCCTTTGAATCTAAAATACTTCCTTTTACCTTTAGCCCTTTCCCATCGGATCCGAGGGCTTTAAATGCCACTTTTTTTGCCAATCCGGCGATAATATCGCCTCCTTCAGGAAAGAATTGTACGTCTGCATCCCACAAGGCATTTTTGAGCAAGAAAGAACTAGACAAAGGTTTTTCATTTTTATTCTCCTGAATGCTAATCTTCAGTTGCCCTTTCTCCAAATTTGCTTTTTCCTTTGCAGACAAATTTATCGTTACTTTCCCTAGACCATCCGTCTCACCTTTACCCTTGTCGAACGTTTCCCATCCCGAGACAAACTCCCAATTGATTTTTGAATTGATCATCGGTTTTCCCGTACGATCGCGGAACTGTATGACAGCTTGGGTTTTATTACCACCAATGTTATTTTGAAATTCAATGTTTGTAATCAATTTCTTATTGATAACATCACCGATTGGCACCACTTTATTAAAGAAGTAGGCATTATCAAAGTTGGCCATCCATTTTGTGTAAGCTCTAAATCGATAATTGTCCTGAGACATAAATTGAGGATCAAGCACAATCTGCCCATTTCCTACCCCTTTATCCAATGGAATTTTAAGTGTCTGAATCAGGGAATCACGACTGTTCAGTACTTCCACATAAGCTATTTTACTCGGCTCATATTCGGCCAAATTGCGGGATAAATAGGTCGAAAACCAGAGGGTATCCCCCACCGCGTAATATGGCTTATCGAAATGTAAATGTACCTTTTCAACTGGGTAGACCTGAAAATATTTCTGAACTCGTTCTACGATCGTATTAATAGGCAACGTAGGTGTAGTCTGGGCATAAGTCGTCCCCATTCCTAACAGTCCTATCGATAAAGTCAATAGTTTTATGTGCTTCATTGAAAGTCTTAGAATAAAAAATGAATAGCTAAATATATTCAATTTTGAGCAAAGACCAACCCCATTGGGGTATTTTTAACATTTATTATACCTATTCGTAGGGGCAATACCGACTCTTTAAAGATTATTTAAAGCAAGGGAGCCAAAAGCCTACAGATGGAATCAACTCCTCTTTTCCAGCGGCTTCGTTGCATCCATTTTCGGATTGTAATCAGATCTGAGACTTCAATATCAGCCAAAAATTGCGCATTAAGACGGTCGCAAAGCGCTTTATCCGAGACAATTCCCGAGATTTCAAAATTGATGTAAAAACTTCTGATATCTAAGTTTGTCGTACCGATATAGGCAAGCTTCCCATCAATACAGATGGTTTTGGCATGTAGAAATCCCTTTGTATAAAGGTATACGTTGACTCCTCTTTCCAACAGTGGTTTTATAAACGAGAATGAGGCGTGCTGTACAAAAAACGAATCAGACTGGGCCGGTAACATCAGGTCCACACGAACACCTGAAGATACCGCGAGCATTAAAGCGGTCGTCAATTGATCGCTGGGAATAAAATAAGGTGTACACAACTGTACATATTCTTTTGCTTCGTTGATACCGGCAATAATTGCTTCCATATTGAAAGGCGCTGGCGATCCGGGATCACTGGCTGTAAATCCTACTCCACTCGCATCTTCATCGGTAAGGGGAAATCGGTTTAAATAACCTCGGCCCAATTCAAACGATTCCGCATCTGTCTGGTTCCAGCTGTTCCAAAACTGGATTTGCAACGTATTTACGGCCGCGCCGACAACCATCATAGCTGTATCCCGCCAATAAACCTCATTTTTTCCATTATTGATATATCGATCTGAAATATTGATTCCGCCGACAAAACCTATTTTCCCATCGATCACCGCTATCTTGCGGTGATTTCGGTAGTTGCTATTCGCCAAGGAACTAAAGGTTACTGGGAGAAAAGCTTGAAACACAAAATCGGGTTTATGCCTCCGTAAATATTTAATTACATCAGGAGCACCAAAACTATCCAATATCAGACGTACGGTGACCCCAGCTCTTGCTTTTTCTTCCAGAATATGTAAGATCTCCTGCCCTATTTCATCCATTTCCCAGATATAATATTCCATGTGAATGGAATGCTGCGCAGCTTTAAGACGATCAATAAGTACCGGAAACTTTTCTTCCCCATTGATAAACAGGGTTACATCGTTGTTGAGGGAGAAGGTAGAGATCTTCTGATTTTTAAGGTAGCGGTATACCATGGCCAAACTACCGATCCGCTCATTTAACGTATCAATATGTTCCTCCATAATTTCGGATTCCTTACGCCAGGCATCCAGTAGCTTTTTGGACTGCTCGCGGTACACGCGTTTCATCCTTTTGACCTTCTTAAACTTCTGACCAAAGAAATAGTAACTGAGCAAACCGACGACAGGTAAGAAAACAATGACCATAATCCAGGCAATGGTCTTGGAAGGATTACGGTTTTCGATCAAAATCGTTCCGATTACACCAATATAAAGAATGAGTAGGGGAATCCAATAATAGGTTAATGCAATCTGTAAAATATGATGAAGTACCTCCATATTGTGAGCTAAGGGTTTTACCAAATATAATACTTAGCATCGACATATTGTTTGTCGTTAAACACAGTTTATTGCACCATCGACATGAATGAATGGACTTAAATAGGGAATATCCAAATTGGCACCCCGGAGTATAAACCAAATTCCCAATAAGAAATAGAGAAAGGGAACCCATTTCGAAAATCCAATTTTGAAAGATCTGGAGAAATTTCCTAGAAAAGAAAATGCAAACAATAGCGGAATAGTTCCTAAGCCAAAGTACAACATAAAAAAGAAACTTTGCTGTGGGCTATCTGCATTTATGGACGACATGAGTGCCATGTAGACCATGCCACAGGGCAATAAGCCATTCAGTACGCCGGCAATAAAACTCCCCCCCGGTTTATAGAGCCATTTCGACAATAAGCGTACAATTGGCTGCACAGCCTTCGTCTGCCAGCTAGCGATTTTCCGATTATGCTTACCAATAAGCTGGAATAAAGCAATTCCGATCAGAATAATACCTGTGGCCCAGCTCAAACTTCGCTGCCAACCTTGAATCTGGGCAAATGTTCCGATCGTACCGAGTAAAAGTCCTAAACATCCATAAGTCAGTACTCTACCGGATTGATACAGTACTTTATTTAAAAAAACGTTCCAACCAAAACCCTGTCTTCCCTCAATAGCAAAAATTAATGGGCCACACATTACCGCACAATGTATGCTTCCAAACAATCCCATGAAAAATGCAAAATAGGTATAGCTCATTTCGTTAAACTAGAATAAAATATGCTCTTCAAATAAAAAATCTTTACCTACACTCTTCCAGTCAATATACAAATTCCACATTCCTTTATCGAACGTGGAAATGGGCAGTGTATATAAATTACTGGTTGTCTGAAATGGTAATTCTTTATCCAATCGATTATCCGAAGGTTTTCGAAACAGCAGTTTCCCTTTATTTTCTTTGGAAACAAAATGAATATACAAGGTATCTTGCCTGATTTCTATTGTTGGTGATTCCTTCATAATCAATACATTTTGCTTTTTTTCGTAAGCTTGATCATAATTCAGTCCCTGCTCGTAATAGTCATCTTCTTCCAGACTATCCGAATCGTGACTCACCATGTATATTCCTGCTCCGACTATACACAACATAAATACCGCCAAGGTTAAAAAAATCTTTGTACCCCAATTCATTGTTTTCATTTTAATTCATACCCAGAGGTGCTATAAAAGTGGTTTTTAAACTTTCCACTTTCTTATCTCCCGAATAGATAGCTAATTTTACATTACTTTTATAGGTCTCAACATCCTTATTCGCGATAATTAGAAAAAAACTCAGTGTCGCATGTCCATCTTTACTCAATTTTTGAATAGGATTGACCAGTTGAATCTTTAAACGCGGATCATCACAGACCAATTTAAAAGGCATTTCTTTACCAGACTTATTAATCAATTCCAAAGAATACAGGTTGCTTATTGTCTTATCATCGCGAAGTTGGTAGGTGCTACCTTTTGCCCGAAGCAATCTTCCATCCACCGGAGAACGATTGAACAACAGAAAACTAAAGACCGACATTAATGCAACCAACACGATAGAATAGGCAATTGCCCTCGTATTGCTTTTTTTCTTCAGTGTTCCTTCAATCTCACCCATTGGATAAAAGCCAATTAACTTTTTAGGCTTTCCAATTTTGTCCATGACAGCATCACAGGCATCTATACAGGCCGTACAGCTTACACATTCCAATTGCAGACCATTTCGAATATCAATTCCTGTGGGGCATACATGTACACAGAGTTTGCAGTCTACACAATCTCCCTGCGTCGTAGTTGCATCCTTTTGCTGTTTTCCTCTTGGCTCTCCACGTCTATGATCATATGCAACAGTGATACTTTGGTCATCGAGGAGTACGCCCTGCAATCTGCCATAAGGGCAAATTGCAATACATACAATCTCCCTGACGTACGCAAATACGCCATAGAAAACCAATGTAAAGATGATTATTGAGATCAATCCACCGATATGTTGGTCCAATGGATCAGTGACGATCTTCATCAGTGCATCAACACCGATGATATAAGACAAAAAGATATTTGAAATGAAAAATGATATGATCAGGAATATACCATGTTTCAAAAACTTTTTCAATTGTTTTTGATCCGTATTGGGTCCAGCATCCAATTTCTTTTGTTGTTGCCAATCACCTTCGATCCAATATTCAATTCGTCTAAATATTAATTCCAAAAAAATGGTCTGGGGGCAAGTCCATCCGCACCATACCCGTCCAAAGACAACAGTAAACAAAACAACACATACCATCACGATTAACATGCCGAATACGAATATGTAGAGATCCTGTGGATAGAACAGATTTCCTAAGATGGAAAACTTCCGCTCAATAATGTTGAACATGAGAAACGGTTCACCATTTATTTTGATAAAAGGAACTACAAACAAGAACAGCAGTAGTGAATACCCAACCCACTGTCTCTTTTTGTAAAGCTCTCCCTGCGGTTTTTTGGCATAAATCCATTGTCTTTTTTTTGACTTAGATCCACCGTTATTGGCATTATTCACGACTACTGTACTCATTGCTATTTCAATTTATTACTCTGCTTTTTTTTCTGTTTCAGCCTGTTCTGCTTTGCTCTCATCCGCCGCCTTCTCTCCGCTTGCAGCCTGGCCACCGCCATAGGTTATCTCTTCACCTTGCGGAGCTTTTGGATTAGCAGGGTGTGTATCCCTTAAGGTAATAATATAACTGGCAACCTGTGCGATTTGTGCAGGACTTAAAGTTTGTTCCCATGGCACCATTCCTTTATCAGGAACACCATACTTAATGGTTTTGAAGATATCTTTAATCTCGCCACCATGAAGCCAAAACTTATCGGTCAAGTTAGGTCCGATGCCTCCCTCGCCACTAACCCCGTGACAAGCGACACAGTTTGCGGTAAAGATCGCTTTTCCATCAGCTGCCATTTCCGGCTGAAACTCCACGCTACTTTCGTCTACATTACTCGCAGAAGCAGTAAGATAAGCCTGACGCTCTTTCTCGGCAACGACCATCTCATGTTCATACTCCTGGTCCTGGTTCATTCCGATACCCGACACCTGATAAACAAATAAGTAAACAAGGCCGAAAAAAATCGTTCCATAAAAAAGGAAATTAAACCAGATCGGAATCGGATTATCCAATTCGCGGATACCATCATACTCATGGTCTATGACAATATCCTTTTCTTCTGAAATCGGTCTGATCCCCATGATCTTGTTCCACGACCTTTTCATCCAGCCCTTATTCGCCGCCTTTTTGAGTTTTTCCTCCTTGGCCAATTCAGGCATGGTAATCTTAATGATGGATTTCATCGCGCGATTGACCATCAATGCCGAAGCGAGAAGAGCCAGCATCACAACGATCAATACAACAATTAAGATATCTGTGTATAAATTATCTGTACCGAATCCTATCGTAGATTGAACAACTTCTGCGGTAGCTGGTGCAGTATCCAATAATAAACTCATATATTATAGACTTTCAGGTGAATGATTCAGTTCCTTTTCTGTTTCATCTTCTTCTAAAGGCAATTCCTTCATATAAGTAACATAGTCTTTTTTCATTCGAAACAACATTATTGCTACTGAAATGAAGAACACCAAGAAGATCCAAAGTGATGCAATTAGATAAAGCTCACTGCCGTTTAGATTTGTTATTTGCTTAAACATGGCTTTATTGATTTGCGTTAACATTATCAGCTACTTTTGGAGCTGCTTTTATATCTGTTCCTAATCGCTGTAAGTATGCAATTACAGCTACAATCTCACGGTCAGCTAACACATTCACTTGATTTTGTTTTAGATCATCAGCAATTTTTTGTGCCTGTTTGGTGAGATCCTGCTCAGCATGTTCAATTTCCGCATCGGTATAGGGAATTCCCAATTTCCGTAATGCTTTCATTTTATCTTGCAGAATAGAATTATCCAGCTTCTGATCGATCAACCAAGGATATGTTGGCATAATACTTCCTGGCGAGGTAATCGTCGGATCCAACAGGTGATCAAAGTGCCATTTATTGGGGTATTTTCCACCAATGCGATGCAGATCCGGTCCCGTCCGCTTCGAACCCCATAAAAAGGGTGTATCGTAAACAAACTCTCCCGCCTTGCTATACTCTCCGTAACGGGCGGTTTCGGATCTAAATGGACGAATAGTTTGTGTGTGACAGTTTACACAACCTTCTCTCACGTAGAGATCCCTTCCCTGCAGTTCCAATGCTGTATAAGGTTTTACACTCGCAATCGTTGGAACGTTTTTAGAAATTGTAAAAGTCGGCACCATCTCCACCATACCCCCGATGAGGATGGCAATAAGAGCGAGTACCATAAATAAAATTGGCTTACGTTCAAGGCGGCGGTGTTGAGACTGTTCGTTTACTTGAACCGGCAATAATGCAGGAGCTTCTGCAGGCTCATTGGCCAAAAGCTTCCCTTTTTGCATAGTTTTGATCAAGTTGAACGTCATCAGGAACACGCCCGATAGATAAAGTGCGCCACCTAGTGCACGCATCATGTGCATTGGCAAAATTTCCAATGTTGTCGCAAGGAAGTTTGGATATTTCAAGACTCCTTCCGGTGTAAATTCTTTCCACATCAAGCCTTGTACTACAGCTGCCCAATACATCGGGATCGCATAGAACAAAATACCTAAGGTACCTATCCAAAAGTGCGTTGATGCCAACTTTTTAGAATATAACTCCGTTTTATAAATACGTGGTATCAACCAGTACAGAATACCGAATGTCATAAAGCCGTTCCATCCCAATGCACCTACGTGTACGTGTGCTACGATCCAGTCGGTAAAGTGAGCAATTGCATTCACCTGCTTTAAAGATAGCATAGGGCCTTCGAAAGTCGCCATACCATAACAAGTAAGGGCCACGACCATGAATTTTAACATAGGCTCTGTCCGTACCTTATCCCAAGCACCCCGTAAGGTCAACAAGCCATTGATCATACCGCCCCAACTCGGAGCAATCAACATAATGGAGAATACAACCCCTAAAGACTGTACCCAACCCGGTAGCGCCGTATAGAGCAAATGGTGAGGACCTGCCCAGATATAAATAAAGATTAAAGACCAAAAGTGAAGAATACTTAACTTGTAAGAGTAAACTGGACGGTTGGCCATCTTAGGAAGGAAATAATACATCATTCCCAAATAAGGAGTTGTCAAGAAAAAAGCAACTGCATTGTGACCATACCACCATTGTACCAGCGCATCCTGTACGCCTTTATAGACATAATAGCTTTTCCAGCCAGCTACAGGTAATTGGATGGAGTTAACAATATGCAATACGGCTACTGTAACAAATGTGGCAATATAGAACCAAACAGCGACATACATGTGACGTTCGCGTCGTTTGATAATAGTACCGAACATATTGACTCCGAATACGACCCAAATGAGGGTAATTGCGATATCAATAGGCCATTCCATTTCGGCATATTCATGGCTTGAAGTAAGACCGAGTGGTAGTGTAATGGCCGAGGCAACAATAATTAATTGCCAACCCCAAAAATGGAGCTTGCTCAAAGCATCACTGAACATTCTTGCTTTAAGCACCCGCTGTAAGGAGTAATAAACTCCCATAAAAATACCATTCCCTACGAAAGCAAAAATCACCGCATTGGTGTGCACAGGACGTACACGGCCAAATGTTGTAAATTGCAATCCAAAGTTCATCTGGGGCCAAACAAGCTGCGTCGCCACAAGCAATCCTATGGTCATACCAACTATCCCCCAAATAATGGTAGCGATTCCGAAATTCCTGACAATCTTGTTGTCGTAATTAAATTGCTCTAACTGCATTACTTAAATTGTTGATTCTGATTCAAAAATAAGCAGCAATTTATGACAATCTAATGATGGACAATGCGTACAAAAGTGATGTGCGTCACTTTTTTATTACCCGATTACAAGGTTTAGTTCGCAATTTCGACCATTGGTTGTAAATGACTTAGGGAAAATAGAGATCTTGAAAGATACTTTTTACAATTAGATCAGACATCAAAAGTGACCGTAGTCACATTTCTTACGGTTTAATACCTTGTTTTAATGGCAATATGGGTTAGAATCACTGTTACATATACACGAATTTATCCCGAAAACATCGGGACTATTGGCACGAAGTGAATTGTAGCTATAGTGCATCAAACCTCATCAGAATAGCAAACCTTAATCTGCAGACTCATTGCACTATTCGCCTATAGCAAGTGAGCTAAAGACGCTTTGAAAAGAATCGGTAGTGGGATTAGCTTGAACTGGCTTCTGTGTACTGTTATAGCATAATTTAGTTAACCACTGTAGAAAAGCCCCTTATTAAAAGAATATGAGCTCAGCCTGAGTTTTGCAATGCCCCTTGGCTACGACAGTACAGCATAGCACAGCAGCACAGTGATGGCTGCATGACCGCATGACTACCTGCTATGACTGTGTACCATTACCTGCATGCTTCCCAACAGTCGGATAGCATATACAGTATTATAAATAGCTACTGCAAGACCAATTGATATGCAGCTATAGGATACAGGTAAATAGTAATAGGATTTGATACGATCAGTGAAGGTTGTATGAGTGCTGTCCACTGGATTACAATTCCCCTTGGCTACGAGGATGCTCCATATCACCGGAGCACAGTGAAAGCTGCAGGATAGCGGCGGTTTCGGAACAGCTACCGATGGACCGGGCTCACCGACGGTCCTGTGCTGCGATAACCGATAGGCGGAGGATAGGCAATAGCCTGTACATGGAAATATGGAAATACGGAAGTACTT